>NZ_SMKQ01000399.1 GCF_004348995.1 Nonomuraea terrae | reverse complement strand
CTCCGGACCCACCCAACCCGGGCCTTTCGCCGGGGCCCACGGACCGCCTTTCGCCCGGACCCACGGACCTGCGCCTTCCCCCCTGGACCCATCGGACCCTGGCCTTTCCGCCATACCTGCGGGCGCTCGGCTACGGCTGTCTTTCGGTTAGGCGAGCGCCGGCCGGTTCGGTGGAGGCGAGCGCCACCCGATCGGGCGAAGCAAGGGCGGACCGCTTCCCCATTGACCCCGCCCGGGCGTTGCTCCACGGCAAGGTCTCGGCCGCGTTCCCGGCCACCCCGGCACCCGCCCGACTGAGCAACACCCTCCTACGGTCGCTTCCGCGCAACCGGCCCGTCCACAGCCACCTTTCTGCCTGACCTCCCACCGCCCGGCGTCCGGCTTACGGCCGAGCTGGCCCGCGGTCGTCGACGAGGGATCCGTTGTCTCTCAGCGGGGACTGCCTGCTGGGGTGACCTCCTCTGTTGGACCGCGGTCGTCTGCGGGGGCGACCTCGTTCTGTCGGACCGGCTGCGTACGGTGGGGGCATGTACGCCGAACGGTCCGCAACCCCCGACCTCGCCGGCCGCGTCGCGTGCGAGTGGGTGCACATCAGCGAGACGGTGGGCAGCCGGCTCGTGGTGCCCGACGCGTGCGTCGACCTCATCTGGGGGCCCGAGGGCCTGTTCGTGGCCGGCCCCGACACCGGCCCCATGCCCGCGGCCGTCGGGCCGGGCGAGGTGCTGGCGGGCATCCGCTTCCGGCCCGGTGCGGCGGGCGGCGTCTTCGGCCTCCCGCTCCCTGAGCTCCGCGACCAGCGCGTCGCCCTCAGCGACCTCCCGGACGTCCTCACCGTCACGGACGCCCTGCTCCCCACCACCGACGTCCCGCATGTCCTCTCCCTGGCCGAGCTTCCCGCCGTCCTGACCCACCCCGGTCCGCGCGCCCTCGACGAAGCGGCGTCGCACACGCTCACGCTCGACGGGCCGACGTCGCCGGGAGCCGTCTTCGACGGGCCCGCGCCCCGTGCGCGCGCCTTCGCCGGATCCGCCTCGGTCGAGGAGGCCTTCGGGCCGGCACCGCGTCGGCGTGGGTTCACCAGGTCCGCGTCCGGTGGAGAGGCCCTCGACAGGCCGACGTCGGATGGGCGTGCCTTGGCCGGGACCGCGTCCGGCGGGGGAGCCGCCGACAGGCGAGGGTCGCGCGGGAGAGCCTTGACCGGGTCCACATCGAGTGGGAGAGCCTTCGACGGATCGGCGTCTCATGCCCGAGGCGTCTACGCGTCCGCTCGCGGGGATGCCGTCGACGTCGAGGCGCGGCTCGACCTGATGCGGGCCGCGGTCCGGAGCCGGCTGACGAGGATGGGGCCGGGCGCGACCGACCCGGCCGCCCCCGCCATCGCCGCGGCCCTGCGCGCGGGCCGCTCGGTCGCCGAGGTGGCAAGGGACCTGGGATACAGCGAGCGCCAGCTCCACCGCCGCGGCCTGACCGCGTTCGGCTACGCGCCGAAGACCCTCCAGCGCATCCTCCGCTTCCAGCACGCCCTGCGGCTGGCCCGCGCGGGCGTCCCGTTGGCCGAGGTGGCCGTCACGGCGGGCTACGCCGACCAGGCCCACCTGGCCCACGACGTCAGACGCCTCAGCGGCGTACCGATGCGCAGCCTCCTGTCACCCGCGCGGGCGGCCTGACACGAGCGCCTGCGCCCACCCGGCGCTTGGGTCGCTGTCGATCAGCACCGCCCGCGTCAGCAAACTCAGCGGGATCGCGAGGATCGCGCCCAGCGGTCCCAGCACGAACGTCCAGACGATCAGCGAGACGAACGTCATCGTCGTCGTGAGCCCCACGGCATCCCCCAGGAATTTCGGCAGGATGAACGACTGCGTGACGACGTTGATGACGCTGTAGGCCACGATGACCAGCACCATCGTCTGCACACCGCCGTCCAGCAGGGCGAGCATGGTCGGCGGCAGCAGCGCGATGACGAACCCGATGTTCGGGATGTAGTTGGCGATGAGCGCGAGCACACCCCACAGCAGCGGCAACGGCACGTCCAGCAGCGACAGCGCGAGCATGTCGAGCACCGCGTTGATCAGCCCGAAGACCGTCGAGACGATCAGGTAACGCCGAGTCTTGTGCGCGAACGTCCGCAGCGCCGTCACCAGCTGCGGCCGGCTGCCCCCGCCGCTGGTGAGGACCTTCGCCGTGATCGGCGCGTCGAGCGACATCGCCAGCAGCAGAATCACGACGAGGAACAACGCCGACAACACCCCGATCAGGCTGCCGAGCAGGATCTGCACCAGCCCCAGCACCCGCCCTGGGTCGAACGCCTCCAGCCCCCGGTTGAGCACCTCGTTGCTGATCCCGTGCGCGGCGGCCCACGCCTGGGCGTCGGCCAGCAGCCTCTCGAACTGCGTGGTGTACGTGGGCAGCAGCGCGGCGAGCTCGGTGGCCGAGATGGTCAGGATGCCCACCATGCCGAGCAGCACGAGCACGACGATGAGGAACGGCACCGCCACCTGAAGCCAGACGGGCGCCCGCCGGGCGGCGAGCCAGCTGCGTACGGGTGAGACGGCGATCACGAGGACGAGCGCGAGCACGACAGGACCGGCGATGGACGCGACCTCGCGGATCCCGAACAGCACGACCACCGCCGCCGCCATGCCCAGCAGGATGGTGAGCGCCCTGGGCAGGGGTTGATCTGGCACGCCCCCCTACCTACCCGCGGTGCGGGCGCGAACCGTCGATTTGACGGTTCCGGGAGGCGTACATAGAGTTCACCAGTCCCCACGAGAACGGCGTTGATCGTCGCGCTCACTTGGGGGCGACCTCCAGACTTCATCGTGACGGTGAGGCGTGCGCGTCCACTCCGAACGGCTGGTAAGTTTGAGGGGTTGTCTCCGAAAGGGGGCAGGCTTAATTCCCGCAGATCGAGCAAGTCCGGTCAATTTGACAGGAACTTGAACGGCTGAAAGAATAAAGCCACAACGAAAGACGAAATGAACGCCTCCGAGCGGGGATCACGAG
>NZ_SMKQ01000398.1 GCF_004348995.1 Nonomuraea terrae | reverse complement strand
CAGCGCGGTCAGTTCCGTATCCCAGGACACGACAAGATCGTAGGTCAGAGCGCATGTCACGCACTGACGATGAAGCAACTACATCCCGTGGCGGAGCCAAACGAATCAAGATCTACGGATGTAGTACCAGGCGGCCACCACGAGTGCGACGACGGCGTCGTCGTACACCAAGCACTGGTTCGAGGGCTACTCCGGTTACGGCCGCGGGGAATCGAGCGGTCACCGTTCGTACTACAAGGGCTTCTACTACGCCGCGAACGGCCGCTACTACTTCGACGTGGACGTGTGGGACCGTGACCGCGACCGGGAGAACACCTACGTGGACTTCTGGTACCACGACGACCGCGGCTGGCACCAGGGCCGCCGGCTGGTGACCGGCGGGCACGGCACGTTCCGGTTCAGCTACAGCGCCCGCGGTGGGTTCGACGGCTACAAGTTCCGCATCGGCGAGGGCCTCGTGGGTCACTACGACTGGAGCGACTACGGCCGGCGCTCCTGGTGACCGCTGCTGAACTCCTGCCGACAGGCTCCCGCCTGGCTCGTTGTGAGTTCCCGCACGGGGCTCTTCAAGCTCGTGAGGCTGGGTGATTACCGGAGCCCGGTGGACACCGCATGTCAGCCGTTGCTGAGGCCGGCCTGCGTCGGCCGGCCCGGTCGTACCGCGAGACCCGGCGACCATCGGACATCTCCGGCAGGGTCGGCAGCCGTGGGCGCTGGCGCAGTCACTGCCGCCCTGCCTGACAAGCGACGTTATTCGCCTGGACAGCGGCTGGTGGGGACGGACCGGCGCCGCGTAGGAGGGAAGAACCTCCGGCGAGAGGCGGGCGTGGTGACGCGGGTGGGATGGGCAGCCGGTACGGACTGGACGGGGGGCACCCGCGTTTACAGGAGCGGGGACGCGGCTCGCCGCGTTGGTGCCGGGACAGGTACTCGGGCGGGGGCAGCTGAGTGGGGCACCGGTGTACGGGGCGGCGGCCCGGGGCACCGGAGAGACTCGCCGCCCGCCTTCGGGAAGGCGTGTCGCTGAATCCCCGTGTGCCCCGGGATGTAGAGGAAAGCCCCGGATGCGCTCATCCGTCGTCCTGGCGCCCGCTCAGAGCCGTACAGCATGCCTCTGTCAGCGGTAGTTCACGAATTGGAGGGCGATGTCCAGGTCCTTGCCCTTCAGCAGGCTGATGATCTCTTGGAGGTCGTCCTTCTTCTTCGAGCTGACACGGAGCTCTTCGCCCTGAATCTGCGCCTTGACGCCCTTCGGCCCCTCGTCGCGGATCATCTTCGAGATCTTCTTCGCGTTCTCCTGGTCGATGCCCTCCTTGAGGCTGACCATCATGCGGTATTCCTTGCCCGACAACTTGGGCTCGCCCGCATCGATGATCTTCAGCGAGAGACCCCGCTTGACCACCTTGTCCTTGAACACGTCGAGCGCCGCACCGGCCCGCTCTTCACTGTTCGCCTTGATCTCGATGTTGTTCTGCCCGGACCAGTTGATGCTCGCCCCGGTGCCCTTGAAATCGAAGCGGTGCCCGATCTCCTTGACCGTCTGGTTCAGAGCGTTGTCGACCTCCTGCCGGTCGATCTTGCTGACGATGTCGAACGATGAATCGGCCAAAGCACCCATCCTCTCAGCCGTGCTGGAATCGGTCCGGCCCCGGAACGCACGGACCCAGCGAACGAGCCTAGCCAGCATCCGCGTCACATGCAGGCCACGACCACCCTCGAGCCGCCTTCCCGCAGGCACCGCCCGCCACCCGCAGCCGTACGAACCCCACAGGACACGGCCCGGCAAACGAGTGTCACGTGCACCCCCGAAGTCCGCTATCCTTCTATCTGTCGCCGCGAGAGCGGATGGCACGGCAGGTTGCCCGAGTGGCCAAAGGGAGCGGTCTGTAAAACCGTCGGCTCAGCCTACGCAAGTTCGAACCTTGCACCTGCCACTAGCAGTAAGCGCAGCTCAGAGGCCCTACGGGGCCTCTTCTGCATTTCAGGGGTGTGCAGCCAGATGCCGCCGTGAGCGGCCTGTTGTCGCTGGTCCACCAATATGCGTGTAATGATCTTGAGCCTCTTTCCGCAGGTCGAGGGTTGGATTCGGCCAATACGCGGCCAAGAACAAGAGCCCCGGTGGTGGGCCGGGGCTCTGGGTGCGGTTGGTACGTGGTCATGCTGCGAGGGCGTCGCCGATTCGCTTGTTGGCGATCTCCTGTTGGCCGTCGATGCACTTGGCGTAGACCCTCAGGAGGACATCGACACTGTGACCCGCTCGTTCGGCGACATCGGGGGCTGAGACGCCCGCGTTGAGCCAGAGCGAGACTGCCGCGTGCCGGAGATCGTAAGGGCGCTTGGCGAGCGGAGAAGCGACCTGAGCGGGCGTGAAGGCCAGCAGTCGAGCGGCCTGCCAGACCTCGGTGTAGGCGGTGGAGGCCACCACGCCGCCGCGTTCGCTGCTGAAGATGCGGCCGTCCTTGGCCGTTCCGAACTCCGCGATGTGGTCGCGAAGAATCGTGACCAGCTCAGGTGGGATAGGCACCGGCCGGACATCCTGTCTGCCCCGGTGCTTCAGGCCGCGTTCTTCGTGGGCGTCTCCGCTGTCGGTCCACTGCGTATTGACCTCTGGCCGGGACATGTCGATGGTCAGCCGCCCCCAACCGGACGCGGGCAGGTGGCAGTCCTGGAGCCGCAGGCCGACCGCCTCGGCCGGGCGAAGAGCGGCGTAGTACATGCAGGCGAAGAGGGCCATCAGCCGCCGGCCCCTGCCCCGCTGCCCTACGTAGGTCACTGCGGTCAGTAGCTCTTGCGCCTGGCGCGGATTCACCACGACGCGGGGGTCTACTGTCTCGGTGGTCTTGGGCGGCTTCCATTTGATCTTGTGTAGCGGATTTGCCGAAAGTTCCTCTAGACGAGTAAGTCCTAAATCGGGTCAGTGGTCGTAGGCGATCAGTGATCGGGTGATGGCCCCGCCGGTGGCGCGGTTGTGCCAGATGGCGGCGGTCAGCGCCAGGATGCGCTGGGCGATGCGGGC
>NZ_SMKQ01000397.1 GCF_004348995.1 Nonomuraea terrae | reverse complement strand
CCTCCCAGCCGACCACCTCCGCGACCTCGCTCACCACGCCCGTCTCCACCTCCGCCCGAACGCCGGCCCCTCCCCCGGTCCGGCGACCGGACGCCGTCACCCCCGTTTCACAGGCGGGCGTCTCTCCCGCTGCTTCGCAGACGGATGTCTCTGTCGGTGCTTCGCAGGCAAGCGCCCCGTCCCTTGTTTCGGAGGCGGGGGTTTCTTCCACCGTTTCGGGGGCCGATGTCAGCTCCTACGACTCGCCAGCAGGTGCCGCTTCCTCCGGCTCCCAGGCGACGGCCACCGTGTCCGTCGCCCGAAGCCCGCAGGGTTCCGCCTCTTCTCCATCGACTCGCGTCACCGCACCCGTTCCGGCCGACCCCAGCAGGACAGACATAACCTCATTCGTCCCGATTGACGCCGAGGCGTCGCACACCACCTCCGCGTCCCTACCAGCCGGCGCACACACGGCCGACATCTCTGTCCTTCCGGTCCGCACCGACGTCCTTCCGGTCCGCACCGACGTCCCGCCGAACGGCACCGCCGCCGCTGCCAGGTCAGTCGATCTTCGGACGATCGACAGCGCGACCGTGTCGACCGGCTTTCGGAGGAGCGGCGCCACCGCCACCCACACCTCCATCGACGCCCCATTGAACGACGCCACCGCCGGTTCCGTCCTGGCCGACGCCCGCACCGCCGATGACACCGCCGCGCCCGTTCCGGCGGACGGCGGGGTAGCCGACATTGCCGCTCCTCCCCTGACGGAGGGGGCGGGGACGGGCTGCGCTGACGATGGTGGTGCTGACGTTGGTGGTGCTGACGTTGGTGGTGTTGCCGAGGGTTGCGTGGCCGCCGTCGAGTCGGGCGCGGACTGCGGGCGGGGCGGCGAAGGGGAGATCGTTCCCGTGGACCGGCGGCGGGAGAAGCGTGGGGACGGCGGTGGTGATGGCGGGCCCGGATTGCTGGGGATGCTGGCAGGGGCGGCAGCGCGGACGGTGACGCACCCCGTCACGGCGGTACGGTCTGTCGTCAGGGCGGCCGGTGACCTGGATGCCATCCCGCTGTTCGGCGGCGTGCCGGGCGCGAAGCTGATCGCCAAGGCGGTCCGGATGGTGTCCGGCGAGCGCCACGACCGTCCGGAGATGCCCCGTCTCACCGCGCCTCGCACCCCGTTCAACGGGCCGATCAGCGGCCGGCGGCACCTGTCGTTCGGGTCCCTGTCGCTGAAGGACGTCAAGAAGATCGCCAAGGCCAACGGCATCAGCGTGAACGACGTCGTCATGACGCTGTGCACGTCGGCGCTGCGCTCGTGGTTGCGTGAGCGCGACGCGCTGCCCGAGGCGCCGCTGGTCGTGGCGGTCCCGGTCGCGGTGCGTACGGGCGCGGCCAAGGACGTGGTCGGCAACCAGATCTCGGCCATGGTGGCCCCGCTGCCCACGAACGTCGACGATCCCGGCGAGCGCCTGCAGGCCGTCGGTGACGCCATGGCCAGGGCGAAACGGCGCTTCGCCCTCTCGCCGGCGACGTGGCCGAGCGAGCTGTGCTCGATGCTGCCCGCCCCCGTCACGAGCCTGGCGACCCCGGCGATCTTCCGGCTGGCGGGGGTGGCGTTCCCGCCCATCAACCTGATCATCAGCAACGTGCCCGGGCCGCAGTTCCCGCTGTACCTGTGCGGGGGCAGGCTGCTGTCGTACTACCCGCTGTCGGTGCTGACCGACCTGAGCGGCGGCCTGAGCATCACCTGCTTCTCGTACGACGGCATGATCGACTTCGGCCTCGTCGCCTGCCCCGAGCGGGTGGACGACGTGTGGAGCCTGGTCGACCACCTGCGTACGGCGCTCGACGAGCTGCTAGACGAGCGAGTGGGCGACGAGTTCCGCGACGGCCTCGGGATCGATCTGGTGGCCGGTTAGCTGGCAGAGGTTCTCCTGGTAGAGCAGGATGGCCGCGAACGTGGCCGCCGCCACCTCCAGCCTGGCCGCGTCGCCGCGCGCACCGAGCAGGGCCAGACCGAGCGCGAAACGGGCCCTCCTGACCAGCTCGCTGTTGAGCCGCGTGAGTCGTTCCTTCACGGAGCCGTGCGTGTCCGCCTCACGGAACAGGATGCGCCGCATCGCCGGTGAGGCCCGCAGCGGCAGCCCGTGCGCCAGCCGGCACAGCGTGCCGCGCAGGTCACCGGGCACCGCATCGACCTCGCGGTCCTCCTCGACATGCGTGCGTTCGTCGACCAGGGCCACCAGGAGGTCGATCTTGCGCGGGAAATAGTCGAAGATCAGGTCATTACGGACCTTCGCCAGCTTGGCGATGACCGCGGTCGGGGTGGCCTCGAAGCCGCGGCCGGCGAAAAGCTCCTCCGCCGCGTCCAGGATGCGCGTGCGCGCGTCACCGATCACCACGGCTCGAACCATAGCGCCACCTGCGACTTCATCGCCAGACCACGACGCGACAGCTCTCCGCCGCGTCGCTCTTCCGCCCGCGAGGTCAGGCATCCCCGCGATCAGAAGCGGCCGCAAGGAGGGCTGGAGGCCCTCGGTATGCCTCGGAGACAGCGTCGGGGCGGCCGGGACCGTTCCCGGCGCGGAGCGAGGGACGTGATTCGACCCCGGGGCCATCTCGGCTAGGGGCCAGGCGGCGATCATGCAGGTAGGTGACTCGGGGTACGGGGCCTCGGCAGGGCTGAACAGAAGGGCCAGGGTGGCGATCATACGGGCATGTGCGGGGGTGAGCGACTTTCGTGGCGGGCGATGTCGATCTTCAGGCCTCCATCATGACTGCCGCGCGGCTTCGGCCGGCGCAGCGCGATCGCCACTTCCTTCGCGGCCTAGACCTCCTGCCGGTTCGGCCTGGTGGCTCCGGCCACCGCTTCCGCAGCTCCTCCGCTCGCGAGGCCCGCTCACCGGTTCCCGCACGACTCCGGACCACGGGGTGCCGGTTCCGCACGCCTTCCGCCTGGAGCCCCCAGCCCGCTCCGCACCTCTTCCGGCTCGCGAGGCCCGCTCACCGGTTCCCGCACGACTCCGGACCAGGGGGTGCCGGTTCCCGTGTGGGCTGGGGCTGAGGCTCAGGTGCCGGTCGGGGGGTGGGA
>NZ_SMKQ01000396.1 GCF_004348995.1 Nonomuraea terrae | reverse complement strand
GGAGGAGTCCGAGGTCACGCCGGAGACGCCGATGGTCGCCATGTACGCGCGGTCCCACTGCCCGTCGCGCAGCCACCGGGCGATCAGCCCGTTGAGGTAGTCGCGGAAGACCGTGTCGTCCTTGCGCACGCCCATCCCGTACGGCTCCCGCCCGAACGGCTTGCCGACCAGCCGCAGCGTGGCGGGATGCTGGGCGAGCAGCCCGAGCAGGATGGTGTCGTCGGTGCTGATGGCGTCGACCCGCTCGGCCACCAGCGCAGGCACGCACACGCTGTAGGCGTCGACGATCTCCATCTTCGCCCGGGGGATCATGGAACGGAGCCGGTCGACGGAGGTCGAGCCGATCGCCGTGCAGACGGTCTTGCCCTCCAGGTCGCCCACGTTCTCGATGGTCGAGTCGCCCGCCCTGACCAGCAGGTCCTGCCCGGTGTAGTAGTACGGGTCGGTGAAGGTGACCCGGTTCGCGCGCTTCTGCGTGATCGAGTACGTGGCGATGACGACGTCCACCACGCCCTGGGACAGGAAGTTCTCGCGCTCGCGCGAGACGGTCTCGACGAAGCGGACGTTGCGCTCGCTGCCGGTGAGGTCCTTGGCCACCAGCCGGGCCATCTCCGCGTCGAAGCCCGTGATCCGCCCGCTGGCCGGATCCTTGTAGCCGAACATCGGCTGGTCGAACTTGATGCCGACGGTCAGCACCCCGCGCTCCCTGATGCGGGCCATCGTGGAGTCCTCGGGGAACGCCTGCGCCTCGCCGCAGCCGACCGGCAGCAGGCAGCACAGCACCGCGGCGAGCAGTGCCCGCAGCGCCTTCACCGCACCCGGTACCGGTGCTGGGGGCGGCCGGGGAGGCCGTACCTCGGGCCGCCCTCGACCAGGCCGCGGCCGGCGAGGTACTCCAGGTAGCGCTGGGCGGTGGCGCGGCTGACGCCGACCATCGCCGCGAGTTCGCTGGCCGAGGCGTCCGCCTCGACCTTGGTCAGCGCGGCCAGCACCGCCCGCTCGGTCGCCGCCGTGATGCCCTTGGGGCGGGCCAGGTCCAGGTGCATCGCACGGTAGAGCTCGTCGATCTCCTGCTGCTCGTCGAACATGCAGCCCGGCTGGAGCCGCTCCAGGGTGTCCGCGTACCGCAGCAGGGTGTTCGTCAGCGTGCTCGCCCGGGTCGGTTTGACGAGGTAGTACAGGGCGCCGCGCTGGATGGCCGCGCGTACGGTGTCGGACTCCTTGCGCCCGGAGATGACGATGACGTCGGTGGGCGGCCGATCGGGGTGGCGTAACCGGTGGGCCACCTCGAGGCCGGTCATGTCCGGAAGGTGGAGGTCGAGCAGCACAAGCCGGGGCGCGAAGCGGGCGGCCGCGTCGAGCGCCGTCTGACCGTTGGGCGCGATCGCCACCACCCTGAACCCGGGGACCTTTCCGACCTGATGCTTCAGCGTCGTCGTGATGACCGGGTCGTCGTCCACGATCAGAACGGTGATGTCCCTGAACTCAGGCACAGCCACGCTCCTCATCCCTATGGCAGATAGTTTCAGCTTAGATGCGCTTTATCCGATTATTTCGACTTTTGCTCGTTGTGCTCAGCGGAAAAAGGCGCTCAGCACCTTTTGCTCCTAACCTGATACCCAATAGTCCGGGTCGGGAAAGGATGGACGGCGGTGCGATGGCTGCTCGCGGTGACGGCCCTGTGGACGCTGCTCGGTCTGCTGCCTCTGGTGCTGCTCACCTCCTCCAGCATCTCCCTGTCGGAGCAGGCGGTGCGCGAGGAGGTCACGGACCGGGTCAAGACCACCGCGTCCGTCAGCCGGGTCGTCGTCGACCAGCAGATGAGCTCGCTCACCCAGCTCGTCACCGCCTTCGCCCAGCGGCCCGAGGTGCGCGAGGCCGTGGGCGGCCCGCGCCCCGGCGTGCTGCGTGACTGGCTGGCCGAGCTCGAGCGGATGCGCGACGGCGTCAGCGGCCTGATCATGATCTCGCCGGAGGGCGACATGCTGGGCGGTGAGCCGCCGAGCGTGCTGCCCCAGGACATCGTCAGCACCGACTGGTACCGCGCCGTACGTGACCGGCCCCGGGCCCACGTGTCGCAGGCGTACACGCCCACCATGGTCGGGGTGTCGCGGGCCGTCGCCGTGGCCGCGCCCATCCCGAGCGCCGACGGCACCCGCATGCTCGGCATGCTCACGGTGGTCTACAGCCTCGACGCCATCCAGGAGTTCGCCGAGGAGGCCGCCGACGCGCAGGACATCCGCCTGCTCATCACCGACCGGGCCGGCGTGCTCGTCGCCGATCCCGGCAGGAAGCTGTTCGCCCTCACCTCGCTGCGCGAGGACCCGCGCGTGGACGCCGCCCTGGCCGGGCAGGCGTGGAGCGGCGACTTCCGCGGCATCGACGGCACGGTGTTGTCGGCCTCCGAGCCCATCCCGAGCATCGGCTGGACGGTCACCGCGGAGGTGTCGGCCGCCGAGGCGCTGGCCGAGGCCGAGCAGGTGCGGGCGAACGTGCTCACCGTCGCCGCCCTGCTCGCGCTGCTCATCCTCATCGGGCTCGGCCTGCAGATCCACAGCACCCGCGGCCGCCGCCGCGCCCAGGCCACCCTGGCCAGGTACGCCGCCGAGCTGGCCGCCGCCCGCGACGAGGCCGTCAGCGCCTCCAGCGCGAAGTCCGAGTTCGTGGCCAAGATCAGCCACGAGATCCGCACGCCGATCAACGGCGTGCTCGGCATGAACTCCCTGCTCATGGGCACCCGCCTGGACGACGAGCAGCGCTACTACGCCGGCACCGCCCAGTCCGCGGCCCACAACGTGCTGCGCCTGCTCGACGACTTCCTCGACCTGTCCCGCATCGAGGCGGGCCACCTGCAGGTCGACGAGGTGCCGTTCGACCTGCCGCGACTGTGCGACGAGGTGGTGGCGCCGTTCGCGCCGCGCGCGTACGAGCAGGGGCTGTGGCTGACGCTCCGGCTGGAGGAGGGCGTCCCGCGCCAGGTCTGCGGCGATCCCGAACGGCTGCGCCAGGTGCTGACGAACCTCGTCGGCAACGCGCTCAAGTTCACCTTCCAGGGCGGCGTCGACCCTGTCTCTTAGACACATCTGACGCTTCCTACGATCGCA
>NZ_SMKQ01000395.1 GCF_004348995.1 Nonomuraea terrae | reverse complement strand
GTTCTACACCCCGCCCCTGACACTCTCCCGCCGCACATCGCAAGGTCCTTCGGGGAGGTGGTGGAGGTGGTGAAGGTCCATGGGGGAGTGGTGGAGACGATCGTCACGGTGAAGGTCCCGTGGGGGAGTGGCCGGGACGGTCAGGAGGGGCGTCAGGGTGGTGTGGATCAGCGGACGAAGCCGATGTTCTCGTACTGGAGGTCGTAGAAGCCGCGCGCGCCCACGTTCGCCAGCGTCTCCTTGACCGCCACGTTCTGCGGCCGCTGGTACAGCGGGAGCACGTTCACCTCCTGCCAGATGAGCTTGTCGGCCTCGTTCGTCGCCGCGCGGGCCCGCGCCGGGTCCAGGCTCTGCGACGCCCGCTTCATGGCCGCGTCGATGGCCGCAGACCCGGTGCGCCCGAAGTTCGCGTTCCACCGCCCGTCCGTGGCGTTCGCGTAGATGCCGTAGCTGCTCGACACGGGGAACGGCGTCCCGATGTACGCGAACGGCGTGATGTCGAAGTTGCCGGGAATGACGTACCTGGTGAAGAAGTCGTCGCTGGGCACGGACCTGATGGTGAGCTTCACCCCGATCTGGGCGAGCATGCTCTGTGCCAGCTCACCCTCCGCCTTGCTCACCTGCACCCCCGACGGCACCACGAACCGCAGCTCCAGCGGCTTGCCGCCCTTCATCCGGACAGCGCCGCTCAGCCGCCAGCCGGCCGCGTCCAGCATCTGCTTGGCCTTCTCGGGGTTGTAGACGCCGAGCACGCCCGCGTTGTCCTGGTATCCCTCCTGCGTGTTCATGAAGAAGTGGTTGTTCAGCAGCGTGATCGGCCAGTCGAGGCCCTGCAGGTCGGACTGCGCGATGGCCTGACGGTTGATGCCGAGCTGGACGGCCTGGCGCACGTTGCGATCGCGCAGCAGCTCACTGGAGCCGTTGAAGGTGAAATGCCGGAAGTCGGGCCCGGCGGCCTGGCGGACCTGCGCGTCCGGCGTGTTCTTGGCGCGCGCGTAGTCGGGCGCGGACGGCCCCACGTCGATGATGTCCAGCTCGCCGTTGCTGAACGCGCCGATCAGGGAATCCTGCTCGGACGCCCGGTAGACGATCCGGTCGAGCTTGGCCCGCTGCCCCCACCACGCGTCGTCCCGTACCAGGGTGATGGTCTTGGCCGTCTGGTCGAACCCGCCGAACTTGAACGGGCCCGCCGTCACCGGGATCTTGTTCAGCCAGGCGTTGTTGAACGCCTCCGGGGTCTTGTTGGTCGAGGCGGGCAGCAGCGGCCCGAACAACGACTGCCAGTCGCCGAACGGCCGGGCGAACGTCACCACCACCTGGTAGCCGTCCTTGCCCTTGGCCACCTTCTCGATGTCCTGGTAACCGGTCGAGGAGGCGATCCGGTAGCCGGGGTCGCGCCCGCTGAGCGCCTGCCACTGCGCCTGGTAGTCGGCCCACGTGATCGGCTTCCCGTCCGACCACTTCGCCCGCGGGTTCAGCGTGTACGTCACCACCTGCTTCGGCCGCCGATCGGTCACCCTGGCGTCCAGCACGTAGTCGCGGTCGACGGAGATCTGCGCCTTCTCGTCGGACACGAACGGCCCCGGCAGCAGCGCGTTGCTCACCGAGGCGGCCACCGCGAGGTTGCCGTCGACGTGGTTGCGGTTCCACTGGGCGGGGAACTCGTTGATGCCCCACCGCAGCGTCCCGCCGTCCTGGACGTTCTCGCGCGGCTGCGGATTGATGTCGTACGCCTTGATCGTACGCTCGTCGCCCGGGCCCTCCTGGACGCCGGGCGCGCCCCCCTGGCCGTCGCCGCAGCCGGCCAGCAGCAGCGACCCCGTCACCGCGACGGCCACGGCACGACGTGATGCTCTCATCGAACGCATTCCTCCTGCTCAGACGACTTCCCGGCTCTCGGCGTAGTGACAGGCCGCACCGTGGTCCTCGCCCACGGGCCGCACCTCGGGCTCGACGTCCACGCAGAGCCGGCGTTCGGCGTCGGTGAGCTCACCCCGGAACTTCGGGCATCTGGTGCGGAACCGGCAGCCCGACGGAGGGTCGGCCGGGCTGGGCAGGTCGCCTTCGAGCAGGATCCGCTCACGCGAGCGCTCGCGTACGGGATCGGGCAGCGGGATCGCCGAGAGCAGCGCCTGCGTGTACGGATGCGCGGGAGCGTCGTAGACGGCGCCGACGCGGCCGATCTCGGCGATCCTGCCCAGGTACATCACGGCCACCCGGTCGGCGATGTGCCGCACCACGGCCAGGTCGTGCGCCACGAACAGGTACGACAGCCGCAGCCGGTCCTTCAGCGAGCCGAGCAGGTTGAGCACCCCCGCCTGGATCGACACGTCGAGCGCGGAGACGGGCTCGTCCAGCACCAGCAGCCGGGGCTCCAGCGCGAGCGCCCTGGCGATGCCGATGCGCTGCCGCTGCCCGCCCGAGAAGCTCTGCGGGTGGCGGGCGGCGTGGGAGGGGTGCAGGCCGACCAGGTCGAGCAGCTCGGCGATCCGCCGGGCCGGGCCGCGCCGTCCGTGCGTGCGCAGCGGCTCGGCCAGGATGTCGTAGACCGTCATGCGCGGGTCGAGAGCGGCCAGCGGGTCCTGGAAGACCACCTGCATGTCGCGCCTGATCGCGGTGCGCCGGGCCCGGTCGAGCCGTGTGACGTCGTGGCCGAGCACGACGATGGTGCCCTCCTGCGGCGCGGTAAGCTCCAGGATCTGCGTCAGCGTGGTGGTCTTGCCGCTGCCGGACTCGCCGACCAGCCCCAGCGTCTCACCCTCGCGGATGTCGAAGTCGACACCCGCCACCGCGTGCACCGTGCCCACCCGGCGCTTGAACACCGCCCCCTTGAACAGCGGATAGTCCTTGACCAGGCCGCGCACGTCCAGCACGGTCCGCTCGCCGCGCGGCCGGGGCGCGGCCGCCTCCTCCGGCTCCGGCGGGGCCTCGTACGGGCGCACCTCCTGCCAGCGGATGCACGCCGCGCGGTGCCCCTCGCCGACCTCGAACAGCGGCGGCTCGCCCGCGTCGCACGCGTCGATCCGCAACGGGCAGCGCGGCGCGAACGGGCACCCGGGCGGCAGCGCGGCGGGGGAGGGCGGGTTGCCCTCGATCGGCGTCAGCG
>NZ_SMKQ01000394.1 GCF_004348995.1 Nonomuraea terrae | reverse complement strand
GGTCGGGGTTCCCGTCCTGGTGCAGGGCGGGGAGAAGTCAAAGGACCAGCCCGCCGTCGACACCGAGAACCTGCCCCGTGACGAACGCCGCCCCCGGCGACAGCAGGAACGCGACCGCGTGGGCGACGTCGTCGGGGCTGCCGAGGCGGCCGAGCGGGGTGGCCGCCACGGTGGCGGCGCGTGAGCGGTCGTCGAGTGTGTCGAGCATGCGCGTCTCGATGTAGCCGGGCGCGACGGCGTTGACCCGGACGCCGGTGGGCCCGAGCTCCTTGGCCGCGGCCCGGGTGAGCCCGATGACGGCGGCCTTGGCGGCGGAGTAGACCGCCTGGCCTGGCCCGCCCGCGCGGCCCATGATCGAGGAGACCAGCACCACGGCGGGGGAGGAGCCCCGGCGCAGCAGCCGGAGCGCGGCCTGCAGGGTGTGGGCCGCCCCCATGGCGTTGACCTCGAAGAGCCGGGTGACGGTGTCGTGGCGGGTCATGCCGAGCAGCCCGGCCTCGTGGACCCCGGCGTTGACGACGAGCGAGTCGAGCCGGCCGTGCCGCTGGAAGATCTGTCGCATCATGGCGGAGACCTGCGCGGGGTCGGCCACGTCGCCGTGGACCGCGTCGGCCGGCCGGCCGGTCCGGGCAGCCACCTCGGCGGCCGCCTTCGCGGCGCGCTCCTCGTCGCGGCCGTGGAGCAGGACCGCGTGGCCGGACGCGGCCAGCGTGTCGGCGACGGCCCGGCCGATGCCGGTCGTGGAGCCGGTGACCAGGACGACCCGGGGCTCAGAGCTCGGCGGCGCCGAAACCATGCTTCTCCAGCAACTCGGCCGCCTTGGCGAACGAGCTCATGTCGATCATCTCGTCGGTGTCGATCATGACGGAGAACTCGTCCTCCATCGTCGCGATCAACGCCATGTGGGCCAAGGAGTCCCACTGCGGGATGGCTCGGTATTCGAGCCCGTCGACGTCGGCGTCGGCGGGGAGATTGAGCGCCATGCGGAAGACGGCCCGCAGGCGATCGAGATGATTCATGATCACTCACTCTCAGTGCTCGGACCACGACGAAGTGTAGCGGTACATGCGACTCATGAGAAACCAACCTCCGCCCTCGGTAATGGAACCGTATAACGACGCGTGGCCCGCGTTGGCGGCTGGGAATGTCGGAAAGGACACGGCCACCGTACGGGGGGAATGATGGACGAATCCAATCACTGGTACGGGCACTCGCGCATTCTCGGAAGATACTGCGGCCTCACTGACGAGGCGCCGAAGCGCATTCAGGGCTACCTCCAGCACGGATGGAACTATCTCCACGGATTTCCCCCGAACGACCACTGGTGCAGCCCCGGCTATCCCCGTTTCGTCTGGTCGGACACCCTGCGCCGCCGGGGCTGGTCGATGGGCCGGCGCGGCCACTACCTGATCGGCGCCCCCTGGATCTATCTCCTTGAGCTGGAGCCCGACTTGGGCGTCCGGCCCGAACGTGAGGGTACGATCTGGTATCCCTTCCACGGCTGGGAGAAGTCCTCCGTCAGCGGTGACCACGGACGCCTCGCCGACGAAATCAGAAATGTCGAGATTGGTCCGGTCACGGTCTGCCTTTATTGGCTGGAATTCGCAAATCCGGACATTCGGCAGGCGTACGCGTCGAGGGGTTTCCGGGTCATCTGCCATGGCGATCGCGGATCCCGCTGGGACGGGAAGGGCCGCGACTTCCTGCGCAAGCAGCTGGTCGAGCTGCGACGTCACCGCAGGGTGGCCTCCAACCGGCTCGGCAGCGCGCTCTTCTACGGCGCCTCGGTCGGCTGCGAGGTGGCCGTGTACGGAGACCCGATGCAGTTCGAGGACGAACGCCCCGAGTACGGCGGCACGGCGCGCCGCAAGCGGTTGTGGCCCGAGCTGCACGGCACCAGCGTCGACCCCGAGCTGGCGGCGGAGGTCGCGCGGCAGGAGCTGGGATTCGAGTATCAGGCGACACCGGAGGAGCTACGGCGAATGTTCGGATGGAAGCGGGCCCGGGCGGCGGCGCCGCCGTCCGGGACGACAACGGCGAGGCGGCGCGAGGCGGCCACACGACGGGAGAAGCACCCGGCGCCGGCGGCGGCACCACCCCAGCAGCCCGAGGCGGGACGCCGTGGGCGCCTCGACGCGGCGGCACACCACGGACGCCCCAACGACGCGGCGGAACGCCAGGGGCGGCAGGAGCCGGGGGCGCGGCGACGGGAGCGGCGCGCCGACCGGGCCTCGGCGTCGGGACGCCAGAACCCGCCGCGCGGAGTGAAGCCGTGAGCGCACGTACGAACGAGACACCCGAGAACGTCCGCCTGATCGGCGGAGAGATGTTGCTGTGGTCCGACATGTCCGCCGTGGCCGGCGTCACGGAGTGGCAGGGCGCGGCGCTGGAGCTGATCAGGAGGCTGCTGCCGGCGGGCGGCCGGGTGCTGCTGGTCGGGCCGCACCCGCAGCCGCTGGTGGACGAGGTGGTCGCCAACGCGGCGGCGGCCGTCCTGCTGCGCTCCTACCCGGACGCCTGCGAGCTCGGCGAGCGCCACCCGGGCCTCGCGGTGTTCTGCGGGCGACTGGAGGCGCTCGACGTCGAGGAGCCGTACGACCTGGTGCTGGCGCTCGACGGGCTGCTGCGCACGCACTCCGCCGAGGCGCCGGCGTCCGCCTGGAAGGAGTCCCTGGCCGCGCTGGCCGGACTGGTGGCCCCCGGCGGACGGCTGGCGCTGGGCGTACGCAACGACCTCGGCGTGGACCGGTTCCTGGAGGCCAGGCCCGCCGACCGGGAGGGCGGCGACGACCAGTGGGCGCCGCACGGCTTCGACCCCAGCTACCCGAGCGGCCCTGAAGCCCTCGACCGCGGGATCGAGTCGGCGGGGCTGACGATGCGGCGCTCCTACGCGGTCTATCCCGACCGGCAGGCCCCGCGGTCGCTGCTGTCCAGGGAGGCGCTGGCACATGATCTGCCGGACGCGCTCGCGTTCACGCTCAGCTCCCGGGAGGACGAGCGCACGCTGGTGGCCGACCCGCTGCGGCTGACCCGCCTGGTGTTCCGCCACCGCTTGGGTGAACGACTCGCCCCGATGTGGCTCGCCGTGGCCACCCGCCCCCCAGCCACCCCCGAGA
>NZ_SMKQ01000393.1 GCF_004348995.1 Nonomuraea terrae | reverse complement strand
TGCGGGTGGGCTGGATCCGCGCGCCGGCGCCGCTGGTGTCGCGGCTGGCCCGCCTGCGCGCCGTCCACGACCTCGGGGGCGAGGTCTTCAGCCAGCTCGCCGCCGTCGCGCTGCTGCGCCGTCTCGGCGACGTACGCGCCGCGCAGGTGCGCACGCTGCGCGCCCGGCACGACCACCTGTGCGCCGAGCTGCGGGCGCGGCTGCCGTCCTGGACGTTCGAGCCCGCGCTCGGCGGCCAGACCGTCTGGGTGCGGCTCCCGCGCGGCGACGCCGACTCCTTCGCCCAGGTGGCGCTCCGGCACGGCGTCGCGGTGCCGCCGGGCCGCTCGTTCGATCCGGCGGGCGGGCACGCCGACCGCCTGCGGCTGCACTTCCTGTTCCCGCGCGAGGAGCTTTCGCGAGCGGTGAACAACCTGGCCGTGGCCTGGAGGTCCTACCGCGCAGACGGCCGCACGGTCTCCCGTCACCCCTTGGTCGTCTGACAGGGTGGACGCATGCGATCCACCTTCCTCCTCGTGCACAGCCCTTCCGTCGGCCCCTCGACGTGGGCTCCCGTGGCGCGGTCGCTGGAGCGCCGGGGGCACGCCGCCGTGGTGCCCGACCTGACCGGCGTGTCGATGGGCGGGGCGCCGTACTGGCCGAGGGTGGTCGACGCGGTACGCGCCGCCGCCCCCGAGACCCCCGTCGTGCTCGCCGCCCACAGCAACGCCGGATTCTTCGTCCCCGTGATCAAGGAGGCGCTGGGCGAGCGGGTGGTGGCCTGCGTGTTCGCCGACGCCCACATCCCGCCCCGCCAGGGTCTGGTCAGGACGGCCGAGGAGGCGTTCCTGCCGTTCCTGCACGACCTGGCCGGCCCCGACGGCGTGCTGCCGCGCTGGACCGACTGGTGGGACGAGGAGGACGTGGTGGCCATGCTGCCCGACCCCGCCGAACGCGTGCGGGTGGCGGCCGAGCAGCCGCGCCTGCCTCTCGACTACTACACGCAGGCCATCCCCGTGCCCGCCGGCTGGGACGACGTCAGGTGCTCGTGCCTGTGGTACGGCCGGCCGTACGACAAGGTCGCCGAGGAGGCCGCCCGCCGCGGCTGGCCGGTGACCCGGCTGCCCGGCCGGCACCTGCACCAGCTGGTGAGCCCCGACGAGGTCGCGGCCGCGCTGCTCAAGCTCTCCCGCACATCGTGAATTTCTCACTGTCGCCCGCGATCGCGCGCCGCGACAGTGGGAGGCATGACAGCGATCGAAGTGACCGGGCTCCGCAAGAGTCACCGGGGTTTCCCCGCGGTGCGGGACGTGTCGTTCGAGGTGGCCGAAGGTGAGATCCTCGCGCTGCTCGGCAGGAACGGCGCGGGCAAGACGACCACGGTCGAGGTCCTGGCCGGGTTCCAGCGGGCCGACGTGGGCACGGTGCGGGTGCTCGGCCTCGACCCCTACGTCGACCGGGCGGCCATGCGGGCGCGCACGGGCGTCATGCTGCAGGAGGCCGGGTTCTTCCCCGACCTGACGGTGGCCCGGACGGTGGACGTCTGGCGCGACTTCACCGCCACGCCCCGTCCGCGCGACGAGGCCCTCGACCTGGCCGGGCTGACGTCCAAGGCGGCCACCCGCGTCCGTCAGCTGTCCGGCGGGGAGAAGCGCCGCCTCGACCTGGCGCTCGCCCTGCTGGGCCGCCCCGACGTGCTCTTCCTGGACGAGCCCACCACCGGCCTGGACCCCGAGGCGCGCGCCCACACCTGGGAGGTCGTCCGCGACCTGGCCCGGCAGGGCACCACGGTCCTGCTGACCACGCACTACCTGGAGGAGGCGCAGCGGCTGGCGTCCGCGATGGCGATCCTGGACGAGGGCCGGATCGTGGCCTCGGGCGGGATGGCCGAGACGCTGGCGGCGCGCCGGGGGCGGGTGGCCTTCCGGCTGCCCGCGCACGTGAGCGCCGCGGAGCTGCCGCTGCCGGTCACGGTCGAGGACGGCACGCGGTCTGCCGCGTCGCCGACCCAGACGTGGCCGCGCAGACCCTGCTGACCTGGGCCGCCGGCCTGGGCCTGCGCCTGGAGGGCCTGGAGGTCCGCGCCGCCACCCTCGAGGACCTGTTCCTGGAGCTCCGCCCCGAACCCACCCCGTGAACGAGGACTCCCACCGGCGGACCACCCCACGGACGGGCACCCGCCGGAAACACTTCATGAGCGGCTTCCCGGAGCCCCACCGGCAGGCCGACCGATTCCCCGAGCCCGATGCGCCCCGCCGCGCTGACGAACATCCCGTCGACGCCGACCGACCCTCGTGGAGGACACCGTGAGTCTGACCGCCGCCTACCGTCTGGGGACCCGACTGTTCTGGCGGGACACGCCCATGCTGATCGGCACGGTGATCACACCGGTCGTGCTGTCCGTCGGCCTGCCCGCGCTCATGCGGCACCTCTCGCCCGGCGGCGCAGCCCTGGCCACGGTGGTCTTCCAAGGCTCGATCGCGCTGCTTCTGGCGCTCACCGCGCTCATGAACACCACGATGACCCTGGCCGTCCGCCGCGACCAGCTCGTGCTCAAACGTCTGCGCTGCACCCGCCTGACGGACGCCCAGATCCTCCTCGGCCAGATCGCCGGCACGGCCACGCAGACCTTCGCCCTGATCGTGCTGTGCACGGTGGCCGTGCGGTTCGCCGCCGACGTCCCGCTGCCCGCGAACCCGCTCGCGTTCGCCGCCGTCACGGCCGCCGGCTCGGCCGTGCTGACGCTGCTCGGCGCGGCGTACACGGCCGCGGTCCCGCGCGCTGAGCTGACGCCCGTCTTCACCATGCCCGTCTTCCTGCTGGCCTGGTTCGCGTCGGGGGCGATACCGATCCCGCTGCCCTCGTGGCTGGAGACCGTCCTGGGCCTGCTGCCGACCACGGCCGTGGTGGACGCCGTCAGGACCGGCGACGTGGTGCTGCCCCTCCCGGTCCTGGCCGCCTGGACGGCCGCCGGGCTGGCCGCGATCCGGCTGTGGTTCCGCTGGGAACCCCGCCGGTCCTAGACGAGTAAGTCCTAAATCGGGTCAGTGGTCGTAGGCGATCAGTGATCGGGTGATGGCCCCGCCGGTGGCGCGGTTGTGCCAGATGGCGGCGGTCAGCGCCAGGATGCGCTGGGCGATGCGGGC
>NZ_SMKQ01000392.1 GCF_004348995.1 Nonomuraea terrae | reverse complement strand
ATCTACACTTATGCGATCGTCGGCAGCGTCAGTTGTGTATAAGAGACAGGGCCTGGCGACCGGCGCGGAGCATACGTTGCAGACCTACCGGCTCGGCAGCACCACGCCCGAGGCGGTGATCACGGCCATCCAGACGCTCGTCCAGGCAGGGCGGCTCGACCGCGCCGGCCACTGGTGCGAGGCGCTGCTCCCCGAGGCGGGGCCCACCTGGCGTGCCGTCCTGCTGGACGCCAAGGCGGGCATCGCGCTGGCCCGCGGTGACCTCCCGGCCGCCGCCCGGCACGCCCGCGCGGCGTTGGCGGCGCTGCCCGGCGACGGCTGGGGCGTGGCCGTCGGCTCGCCGCTGGCCAAGCTCGTCCTGGCCGCCACCGGGATGGGAGAGCCGGCCGAGGCCGCCTCGGTGCTGCGCCGCGTGCTGCCCGACGCCGTCCGGAGCACCGCGTACTGGCTGGAGGTGCTGCACGCGCGCGGCCGGCACCACGCCGCGGCCGACCGGCCGCACGCCGCGCTCGACGACTTCGCGGCCGCGGGGCGGCTGGCCATCGCCTGGGGACTCGACCACCCCGAGGTGGTGCCCTGGCGGGTCGAGCTGGCTCAGGTCCACGCGCGGACGGGCGGCCTGGACGCGGCGTGCGAGCTTGCCCGCGAGCAGCTGGAGCTGCCCGGCGGCGATCAGCCGCGCGTCCGAGGCGCCTGCCTGCGCGTGCTCGCCGCGGCCGCCCCGATCCGGGAGCGGCTGAGCTTACTGCGCGAGGCGGCCGAGCTGTTCCAGGCGTGCGGCGACCGGTACGAGCTGGCGCTGACCTACGGCGAGCTGGCGCGCGCCGGGGAGGCGGCCGGGCAGGGCGAGCGGGCGGGCATGCTGGCGCGGCACGCGATCAGCCTGGCCGGCGAGTGCGGCGCGGTCCCGCTGCGGGACCGGCTGACGCGGCGGCCGCCCGAACGGCCGGCGTCCCTGGAGGCGCTCAGCCCGGCCGAGCGGAAAGTGGCGGTGCTCGCCACCCGTGGTCTGACGAATCGGGAGATCGGCCGCAACCTGCACATCACCGAGAGCACGGTCGAGCAGCACCTGACCCGCATCTACGGCAAGCTCCGCATCAACCGGCGGACCGACCTGCCGGCGAAGGTGCCGGTGAGCCTGACCGACCCCGTCTGATGCCCGGCCCGAGCCCTGACCGAGCCCTGACCGAGCCCTGACCGAGGCCCTCCCGAGGCCCGTTCGAGGCCCGGCCTCAGGCCCCGCCCCACGTAGTGAGGAGACGACATGAGCACCGGCTACCAGCCCAGCCGCCAGTGGGATCGCATCAGCAGGGAGTGGCTCGAGGAGGCGGAGATCGACCTGGCCACCTTCAAGAGCGGCCGGCCCAACCACAAGATCTCCCTGTGGAACCCGGAGACGAACGGCGTCCGGTTTCTCAAGACGCTCGCCTACAACCTGTGCACGACGCTGACTCCGCGGGACTGGGAGAGGCTGGGGGCCACCCGCAACCGCGACTACGGCGATCCCATCCAGGTGCGTTACGAAGGGCGGCACGTCTGCATGGACTACCTGCAGGCCACGCTGGAGGCGGGGTTCCTGGAGGACCGGGTGGACCTGCGGGGCGGCAGGGTGATGGAGATCGGCGCCGGGTACGGGCGGACCTGTCACATGCTGCTGTCGAATTACGACATCGCCTCGTACCACATCGTGGACCTGAGGAGCACGCTGCGGCTCAGCCGGGAGTACCTGCGCACCGTCCTGGACCGCGAACGGTACGACAAGATCACCTTTGTCGAGATCGGCGACGTGGACGCCGTGGCCGGGCCACTGCGGATCGACCTGTGCCTCAACATCGACTCCTTCGCCGAGATGAACCCGGAGACCGTGCGCGGCTACCTGTCCCTCATCGACCGCGGAAGCGCCTGGTTCTACGTCAAGAACCCGGTCGGCAAGTACCTGGACTCGAGCCTGGACGGGCACGCGGAGGGCGCCGAGGCCGTCCGGCACGCCATGGAGACCGGGTTGATGCAGCAGGTGCTGGACGTGCACGACAGCGAGGCGGTGCGGGCCGCGGCGCCCGCGTTCGTCGCCGCGTACCGGCCGGGGGCCGGCTGGCGGGACGTCGCGAACGCCTGGGCCCCACCGTGGAGCTTCTACTGGCAGGCCCTGTACCGCAACGACGGACTCACTCCGCGCGGCGGACGGCCGTGATGAGGACGTAGGTCATCTCGTCGGAGTCGGAGAGCTCCTCCAGCTCCGCGTCGTCGGGGACGTCCTGCCCCTCGGCCTTGAAGTCGGCGGCCGTGGCCTTCAGGACGTCCGCGACATGGTCATACGTCTTGCGGGTGTTCTCCCCGATGTCGACGACCTCCAGCACGTCGAAGCCCGCCGCCTGGATGAGCTCGCGGTATTGGTCGGCCGTCGGCAGCCCGGCCACCATCAACATCTGAGCGGACGCCTCGGTCTCCTTACCGGCCTGGCCGTCCTCGCCGAGCACGCCGGTGAGGTCGGCGAAGACCAGGCGCCCGCCTGGCCGCACGATCCGCCCCATCTCGCCGAGCGCGGTGATCTTGTCGGCGATGTGCCCCAGCGATTCGATGGCGAAGACGCCGTCGAAGGAGCCGTCGCCGAACGGCAGCCGCAGCGCGTCGGCGAGCTCGAAGCGAAGCAGGTCCGGAGCATCCTTCACGCGCTCCAGCGCCTGCCGGAGCTGGTGCTCGCTGATCGTGATCCCGGTGACGTGGACGCCGTTCCTGGTCGCGATCCGGTGGGCCGGCTTGCCGTTGCCGCATCCGACGTCCAGGACGTGCTGCCCCTGGGAGAGCGCCAGTCGCTCGCCCACCATGTCGGTCAGGCGGTCGGTGGCCACCTCGATGGAGCTGTCGTCGCTCTCGTCGTGCCAATAGCCCACATGCACATTGCCGCCCATCGCCGCGGCGAACATGTCCGAGACCCGGTCGTAGTAGGCGCCCACATCGGCGGAGGTCGGCTCAGCGGTCATCGTCATTTCCTCCCATTGCACATTCACGTGTAAAAGCATCTCGACGTGAATGAAATCGAATAACAGAAAATCGCTGCAGATATACACCTCCAGCCTCATCAAGGTAACCGCTCACCGGCATCTCGGACATGGCCGGACGGGTGATTTAGGGGGGTGTTAGGGGGCGATTAGGGG
>NZ_SMKQ01000391.1 GCF_004348995.1 Nonomuraea terrae | reverse complement strand
CGGTTGGGGTCGCGGCTGATGAGCCATGGGGCCGGTCTGGGGGTACGGCGGAGCCGGCGGCATGAGCCCCTTCGGGGGGGTGGCCGGCGCAGCGGCCTGCCCACCACCGGGAAAAAGCTCGTTCCGCCGCAGGAACGCCCCGATCACCAGGAACAGCGCGGACAGCACGCTGACCACGATGGACCACATGATCAGGAACGGCTTCGCCAGTACGAAGCCCGCGATCAGCAGTACGACTGCCGCGAGCACCAAACCAGCACTGATAAGGATCACAGGGGGCTCTTTCGAGTGACAGGTCCTAGTGACCCGCTACTTTACCGGCGGTCGTTGTGGGGACCGTCAGCACCGGGGAAAGCGCCCTGCGGAGCCTCGCCGCCGAACGGGTTGGGGCCACCGGGAAGCGGCTGCTGTCCGCCCTGCGGCACGGCGTGCGACATGGCGGGAGCCTGCTGACCCTGCGGACCACCCGGCATGACCGGGAACCCACCGCTGCCCTCGGCGGAGACGTTGAGCTCGGCGAGCTGGTTCTCCAGGTAGAGCTTGAGCCTGCTGCGGTATTCGCGCTCGAAGCTGCGCAGCTCCTCGACCTTGCGCTCGAGCTCGTCGCGGGTCTGCACGAGCGAGCCCATCGCCTGGCGGTGGCGCTCCTGCGCGTCGCGCTCCAGCGTCTCGGCGCGGGCGCGGGCGTCGCCGATGACCTGCTCGGCCTGGCGGCGGGCCTTGGTGAGGATCTCGTCGGCCTCGCGCCGGGCGCGGGTCACCGTCTCGTCCGCCTCCCGGCGGGCGTCGGCGATCGCCTGGTCGGCGGTCTGCTGGGCGAGCGCGAGCACGCGGGCCGCGGTGTCCATGTTGTCCTCGGCGGGAGGCATGTTCATGGCCACGGGGACCGGCTGCTGCTGCACCGGCGGCTCGGGGGCCCGCATGGGCTCCGGCTGCGGCGGGGCCATCATCTCGGGCTTGGGCTGCTGCTCCTGGACCGGGGCGGAGGCCATGGGCATGTTCATGCCGCCCGGCACCTTCCCACGCAGGCACTCGGCCAGCTTGGCGCGGAGCTCCTCGTTCTCTTGGATCAGGCGGTCAAGCTCAGCTTCGACCTCGTCGAGGAAGGCGTCGACCTCTTCCTCGTCGTAGCCCGGCCGCAGCCGGGTGGTACTGAACTGCTTGTTCCGCACATCAGCGGGCGTCAGCGGCATTTTTTGGTCTCCTTGGCGCGCTTGGAGTCTGTCC
Organism: Nonomuraea terrae; assembly: GCF_004348995.1. Lineage (GTDB taxonomy): Bacteria > Actinomycetota > Actinomycetes > Streptosporangiales > Streptosporangiaceae > Nonomuraea > Nonomuraea terrae. The sequence continues at coordinate 1,955 of NZ_SMKQ01000391.1, read as the reverse complement.
GGAGGACGGTAACCCGAATCACTTCAGCGCGGACACGAGTTGGAACACGACCGGCACGACACAGGCCCGCTCATCGCAGCATTCCGGCGATCTGAATCAAGATCAGGACCACGATGAACAGGACAGTGAAGCTTAGGTCAAAGGCCACCGTACCCAACCGGAGCGGAGGAATGAAACGGCGGAGGAACTTGAGTGGTGGGTCGGTTGCGGTGTAAGTGGCCTCCGCCAGCACCAGGACGACGCCCGTAGGACGCCACTGACGGGCGAAAGCCTGCACCGTCTCGAAGATCATCCTGCCGATGAGCAGCACCAAATAGAGAGACAGGACTACGACCAAGATCTGACTGACGATCCCCACGGCCCGGCCGCGCCTCCACTTCTGGTGTGCCCTCCCGGCCTCGGCGAGACCTGGTTGGGTCCGATAGACATACAGAGACTCTAACTCTGGTTGAAGAACCCGCGCTCCGCGATTCGGGCCTTGTCCTCAGCGGTCACCTCGACATTGGCAGGGGACAACAGGAACACCTTGTTCGTAACACGTTCAATGCTGCCGTGCAGGCCGAAAACCAGACCTGCTGCGAAATCGACCAGACGCTTGGCGTCGCTGTCGACCATCTCGGTCAGGTTCATGATGACCGGGGTACCGTCACGGAAGTGCTCACCGATGGTACGCGCCTCGTTGTACGTGCGCGGATGCAGGGTCGTGATGCGCGCCAGATCCGTCGTACGGCGCTCCACGACGGCGGTCGTGGGCCTGGGCGCGGGAACCACCGCATCGGGCTCGTCGTCGCGGTCCTGGACCGCGACGGGCCGCTCCTCACCGGGCCGCTGCACGTCGTCGTCGTAGGCGTACTCGTCCGGGTACGTCTCATACCTCTCGTAGCGGTCGTCCTCCACGAGACCGAGGTAGACCGCCATCTTGCGCATCGCGCCGGCCATCGCTACGTCGTCCTCCTGCTCATGGTCGCACCCGCTCGGGTCCGTCGCCGTGTCCGAGGCGGTAGGGCGTACCCCCTGGAGCTCACCGCTGATCGACCTCTACTTGATCGTGGACCTGGAGACCCACTTGAGGGGACATTACCTGACGAAGGGCTTGCGACGACCGAGCAACGCCGTACCGACGCGCACGTGTGTCGCACCGTACGCGATGGCCTCGGCCAGATCGCCGCTCATGCCCGCCGACACCATCGTGGCCCGGGGGTGCTGCTCCTGCAGGCGCACCGCCAGGTCGCGCAGACGGGAGAAGGCCTTGGCCGGCTCTTCACCGAGCGGCGCCACGGCCATGACCCCGCCCAGCCACACGCCCTCGGCGAGAGCCACCTCGTCGGCGAGCGGCAGCAGGTCGGCGGGGCGGCAGCCGCCCCTGGCCGGGTCGTCGTCCAGCGCCACCTGCAGCAGGCAGCCGACATTGCGGCCCTGGCGGACCGCCTCCTTGCTGATCGCCTCCACCAGCCGCAGCCGGTCGACGGATTGGATCACGTCGGCGTAGCCGACGACGGAGCGGACCTTGTTGGTCTGCAACTGGCCGACGAAGTGCCAGGTCAGCGGCAGGCCGGCCAGCTCGTGCGCCTTGGCGGCGGCCTCCTGGTCGCGGTTCTCGCCGACGTCGCGCACGCCCAGCTCGGCCAGGATCCGGATGTCGTCGGCGGGCCGCGTCTTGGTGACGGCGATCAGCGTGACCTCGCCACGGTCGCGCCCCACGGCGTGACACGCCTGTGCGATGCGCGCGTCGACCTCGGCGAGCCCGGCCGCGATCTCGTCCCTTCTCACGTGCCCTCCTTCACTCCCGGCGTCCTCGCGCCCCTCGCACACGACGGCGCCGCTCCCGTATCCCTGCGGGGAGCGGCGTCAGGTGTGCGGCTACTTGAGGAAGTCGGGGACGTCGAGTTCCTCTTCCTGTTCCTCGAAGACCACTCGCGGACGTTTGGCGGGCTCCGACATGCGGGAGGTGATGG
>NZ_SMKQ01000390.1 GCF_004348995.1 Nonomuraea terrae | reverse complement strand
GTCCGGAGCGGCCCGCCCCTCCCGCAGCGCGTACGCCACCGCCTCCGCACGCTCCATCCCCGCGCCACGCCGCACCGCCGCCTCGAACGCCACACCGCCCAGCGCCTCACGCGTACGCCGCTCACAGGCGTCGTGGTAACCGGCCAGATGCCCGTACCCGGACAACGCCGCCCCCACCATCCCCCACACACCACTCACCACGCCCAGCAGCCGCGCCGCCCGCTGGTACTCCCGGCGCGAAGCCGCGATCCACGCCAGCACCTCGATCGTCAGCGCCTCACCCAGCACATCGCCCATCGACCGGTTGTAGTCCAGGCCCGCCCGCTCCAGCTCCGTGGCCCGCTCCAGCTCACCCTGCCGCCACAGCTCCACACCCAGCGCCGTCAGCGTGTACGCCTTGTGCCAGCGCTCACCGTACGCCTCGCACACCGCCAGGCACTCCTGCGCCGCCGCCACCGCCCGAGCCGACTCCCCCAGGAACGAATGCGCCAGCGACAACCGCGTCAACGTCAGCGCCAACGCCACCGGATCACCCGAGACACGGTGCAGCTCCAGAGCCTGCCGGTAGCACACGATCGCCTCCCGCGGCCGGCCCTCGACCATGGCGGCCATCCCGCAGAACATCGTCACGAAACCCAGCAGCGACTCATCGCCCAGCCGCTCACCGATGCGGCGGCCCTCCCGCAGCATCGCGTGCGCGGCCGGCACGTCCGCCTGCACCAGCGCCAGCCACGCCGCCGCCCACAACGCCCGCCCGCGCTCGGCCGGCGGGCCCGCACCACTCGCCAGCGCCCGCTCCAGCCAGTACCGGCCCTCGGCCAGGTAATAACTGGTGATCCAGTGATACAGCAGGTCGGCCGACATCACCACGCCGGCGCCGTACTGGCCCGGCGTCCCGAACGACCACTCCAGCGCCGCGCGCAGGTTCGCATGCTCGGCCTGCAACCGCCGGAACCACGCCAGCTGCGCCGGCCCGAACAACTTCTCCCGCGCCCGCGCCGCCAGCTCGCGGTAATAACCGGCGTGCCGGGCCCGCAACGCCTCCCGCCCGCCGGCGAAGGCCAGGTGCTCCCAGCCGAAGGCCCGCAACGTGTCGAGCATCCGATACCGTACGCCGCCGTCCGCGTGGTCCTCGCGCAGCAGCACGGACTTGTCCACCAGGCCGATCACCAGGTCGACGACCTCCTCGCGGGCGATCCCGTCCCCGCAGCAGACCGCCTCCGCCGCCTCCAGATCCAAGCCGTCGGCGAACACCGACGCCCGCTGCCACAGCAGCCGTTCCTTGTCCGAACACAGGCCGTAACTCCAGTCGATCAGCGCCCGCAACGTCCGGTGCCGGGGCAGCACGGCCCTGGACCCCGCCGTCAGCAGGCGAAAACGGTCATCCAGCCGTTCCAGCAGCTGCCGCGGCGACAACGCCCGCAACCGCACCGCCGCCAGCTCGATCGCCAGCGGCAACCCGTCCAGGCGGCGCACAATCCTGCGCACCACCTCGCCGTTGTCCTCGGTGACGGCGAACGACGGCAGCACCGCCCGCGCCCGCTCGGCGAACAGCCGCACCGCCTCGTTCTGCGTCAGCTCCTCCACCGACGACGACTCATCCTCGCCCGGCAGCGACAGCGGCGGCACCGCCAGCGCCTGCTCCCCCGCGATGCCCAGCGCCTGCCGGCTGGTGGCCAGGATCCGCACCTCAGGCGCCGCCCGCAGCAACGTCTCCGCCAACACCGCGCACGCGTCCAGCAGATGCTCGCAGTTGTCCAGAATGATCAGCGCCTGCTTGCCGCGCAGATACTCGGCCACCACCGCCAGCCGCGGATCCGTCGTCTCGTCGCGGATCTCCAGCGCCTCGGCCACCGCGTGCGCCAGCGACCCCGGGCACGACAGCGAGGCCAGCTCCACCAGCCACACCCCGTCGCGGAAGGCGCGCCGCATCTCATGACCGGCCCGCAACGCCAGCCGCGTCTTGCCCACCCCGCCCATGCCGGCCAGCGTCACCACCCTGGACGCGGCCAGCAGCTGCCTGACCTCGGCCACCTCGTGCCGACGCCCGACAAAACTGGTCACCTCGGCCGGAAGCCTGTCGTTGTGGCGCCCCCGGGAGGCGTTGGTCGTCCCCGCAGTCATCGTGTCTCGTACGACGAGGCCGGCGGGTCACCATGAGCGCCGTCACCCCGACGTAGGCACCCAGAGTATGCGCAGGTCACCGCCCGTGGGGATGCCGGTCAAGAAGCCACGGCGATATTTGGACAGCGCATGACGCGGCAGCGGCCAGGCCTTGACCAGCCCGCCGCCGACCCTTGACCGTCCGCCCCTACCCGAAAGCCGCGGCCCGTTCACACGGCCCGCCGGACAACGGCATCTCGAACCACACGACCTTGCCCCACCGGGTAGCGGAAGTGCCCCACGCCGCCGACAGCTCCTCCACCAGCGCCAGCCCTCGCCAGCCCTCGTCGTCCTCGGCGGCCGCGTGCCGCACCGGCAGCTGCTGAGAGCCGTCACCGACCTCGCAGCGCAACACCCCGTCGACCACCCACAGCGTCAGCAGCACCAGCCCCGCCGCGTGCCGCACCGCGTTCGTCACCAGTTCACTGGCCAGCAGCTCAGCCACATCGCACGCCTGGCTCCAGCCCCACACCAGCAACTGACCGCGCACCAGATGACGCGCCCACGTCACCGACACCGGCCACGGCGGCAACGTCCACGTCGCCCCCGCCACGGAGCAGTCCTCCGGCTGCTGCTCGTCGGCGCCCTGCGCCGTCGTGGTGCTCCGGCACGTGTCCTGGCGCGCCTGCGGAGGGCACCTGTCGCGGTCTCCGTCGTCCATGGACAGGCGGGCAGGCTGATCATGGCACATGCTGATCGTCCTCGCTGGTCGGCGGATATCGCTTCACCACCGTCAGCCTGCCCGCAACCACACCACAGAAAGAGGACAAAAATCCCCATACAGCTACCTAATTTCCACTACCCAGGACGCACCGGCTGCCGCAACACCGTCCGCGGCCGAGGATCCGTGAACGGCGTCAGATAAACCTCATGATGCGGCCCGTTCACCACCAGACCACGCGCCGCCATGAACTCCTCCATCACCTTCAACGACACATGCTCCTCGCTGTACGGCCCCTCATGCACCACCTGCACACACTCCCCCTCCGTGAACACCGACACCCGCACCCGATCCACCGCACCCCCACCC
>NZ_SMKQ01000038.1 GCF_004348995.1 Nonomuraea terrae | reverse complement strand
CGCTACGCACTCCACCCCCCGCCCGACGACCCCACACCGCCTCGGCGACGGTCCCGCCGCAGGGTCTTGGGAGCCGGGGGATGGCCGCTCGTCCGGACGGGAGTCAGGCGATGGCGCCGGATTGGATGACGTGGCGCAGGTGCTTGGGGTCGGCGAGGACGCCGGCGTCCTCCAAGGGGTCGCCGTCGAGGACGAGGAGGTCGGCGCGGGCGCCGATGTCCAGGGTGCCGATCTCGCCCGTCAGCCCGAGCAGGTCGGCCGCGCCGGACGTGGCCGCGCGGAGCACGTCGAGAGGTGGCTGCACCTCGGCCCGGAGGCGGAACTCGTGGCTCTGGTGCCGGTGCATGCCGCCGAGCAGGTCGGTCCCGAACGCCAGCCGCACGCCGCCGCGCGCGGCCCGCTCCAGCGCCGTCAGACCGGCCTCCAGCACCTCGTCCACCTTGCGCCAGCTGTTCTCCGGCAGCCCGAACGCCGGCCCCTCCTCCTTCAGCGCCCAGTACGTCACCAGCGTCGGCACCAGGAACGCGTCATGCCGCCGGAACAGCTCGACGCTCGTGTCGTCGATCAGGTTGCCGTGCTCGATCGAGCGCACGCCCGCCTCAAGCGCCCGGTTGACGGCTCGCGCGGTGTAGGCGTGCGCGGCGACGTACCGGTTGGCGGCCTCGGCCTCGGCCACGATGGCGCGCAGCTCGTCCATGGAGTACTGGGTCGAGTCGATCCGGTCGGTCGGGGAGGCCACGCCGCCGGAGGCCATCACCTTGACGTGGTGGGCGCCCTTGCGCAGCTCGTCGCGGGCCGCGGCGCGTACGGCGTCGACCCCGTCGGCGACCCGCCCGACGCCCGCGCAGCACGGATGATCGTCGACGTGCTGCTCGCCCCGGCCGCGGAAGTCGGAGTGGCCGCCGGTCTGGCTCAGCCCCTTGCCGCAGAACAGCAGCCGCGGCCCCCGGACGAGGCCTTCGGCCTGCGCGTCGGCCAGACCGAAGTCGGCGCCGGAGTTGTCGCGGACGGTGGTGAAGCCCCGGTCCAGCATGCCGCCCATGATGCGGGCGGCGTGCGCGGTGACGTACGAGGGTGACATCGTGCGCAGCGCGCCGAGGTCCGCGGTCGAGGCGGTGACGTGCACGTGAGCGTCGATCAGGCCGGGCACGACCCGGGCGCCCGCGAGGTCGATCACTCGCGTGCCGTCGGGGGCGCGCAGGTTCGTCCCGGTCTCGGCGATGCGGCCGTCGGCACAGCGCAGGTCGGCTTCGGTGTACTCGCCGGTCGCGACGTCGAGCAGCAGGGCGTTGCGCAGCAGCAGGCTCATGCGGCACCCCCACGCGGCGCCGCGCCTTCGTGCAGTGCCGCGGCGGCGTCGCCGGCCAGCGCCTGTGCCGCCGCCACGGAGCTCTCGTCGTAGCGGCCTTCGGCGTCGAGCAGGTTGAGCACGCCGACCACCTCGTCGCCGTCCACGACGGGCACGTTGACGACGGCGCCGCAGCCGAGGCTCTCGATCAGCTCGTGGTCGGCGAAGATCTCCCGCACGGCGGCCCGGTCCTTCCCGAGGTACGGCCGCCGCCCCTCGATGCACGTCGCCAGCCAGCCCTGGGCGACCTCGACGGTCTTCTCGCCGCCCACCGGGTACTGCTCGGGGTGGCTGCTGTGCACCCGGCGCAGCGCCCGCCGTTCCGGCACCCAGGCGAGCACGGTGAACAGCCGCACGCCCACCTCCCGGCGTACCTTCTCCTCCAGCTCGGTCAACGTGGTCACCTGGTGGCCTCCTGCACGGGGGGTTCGGTCAGCTCTTCAAGGGATTGCCCGGCCGTGGCCAGGCCGAAAACGATCACACACACCACCCCGGCCACCAGCACCGCGGTCGTCAGGCCGAACACGCCCGCGAACCCGAGGCTCGCCGCGGAGAACCCGATGATCGTCGGGGCGAGGATGCTGCCGACCCGGCCGAAGGCGCTGGACAGGCCGGTGCCCGTGGCGCGGATCCACGTGGGGAACACCTCGGGGGTGTAGGAGTAGACGCCGGCGTAGGTGCCGTTCAGGAAGAACGACAGCACCGCGCCCGCGACCGTGATGGAGACGGGCGAGTCCATCTGCGACAGCCAGAACGCGCTGACCGCCGAGCCGGCGAGGTAGAGGGCGATGGTGTTCTTGCGGTCCAGCCGCTCCGACAGCCAGGCGGCGGAGAAGTAGCCGGGGATCTGGGCGAGATAGATGATGATCGAGAACTCGAAGCTCTTGGTGACGGTGATGCCGCGGTTCACCAGCAGGGTCGGGATCCACGAGAAGAACCCGTAGTACGAGAACGTGATCACGAACCACACCAGCCAGATCACCCCGGTGCGCCTGGCCATGGCGGGGCTCCACAGGAAGCGCAGCGCGCTCACCAGGTTCACCTTGCGGGCCGTGGCCGAAGGGGCGACGGCGGTCTCGGGCACCGGGGGCAGCGGCGCGCCGGTGGCCCGCTCGACGCGGCGTTCCAGGTCGGCGACCACCGCCTCGGCCTCGGCCGTACGGCCCTGATGGAGCAGGAAGCGTGGCGACTCGGGCAGCGAGCGCCGCCACCACAGCAGCATGAGGATCGGCAGCGCGGTGATCACCTGCGCGATCCGCCAGCCGTCGTCGAACGTGGGCACCACGAAGCGCCCGATCAGCGCGGCCATCACGAACCCGAACGAGAAGAATCCGGCCAGCGCGCCGATGAACCACCCGCGCCGGTCGGCCGGCACGAACTCCGACAGGAACGGCGCGATGATCGCGCTCTCCGCGCCCGCGCCGGCCCCGGCCAGCACGCGCGCCGCCAGGAACACCTCGTACGAGGGCGCGAACGCGGCCACCACGGAGAAGACGGCGTAGAAGGCGAGCGCGTACATCATCACTTTTTTGCGGCCGATGCGGTCGCCGAGCAGGCCCGCCACGGTCGCGCCGAACAGGAAGCCGAACGGCGTCGCGGACCCGATGAAGCCGAGCTGTCCGTCGGACAGGCTCCAGGCGTCCTGAGCGCTCGGCAGCAGGAACGCGACCACGGCCGAGTCCATGCCGTCGAAGGTGTAGCCGAGCCCGCCGATCAGCAGGAGGACATAGTGAGGACGGCTCAGCGGGAGCCGATCGAGACGGGCCAACAAGGACATGGACGCACCTTTCCCCAGGTCGTGGCCCTACAGGGGGACTTCGAAGCAAGATATAGTGCGAAATGCCGGAAATGCAATGGTCATTGCATGAGGCGATTGCGGCGAATGCGTAGCATGGTCCCGGCCGAGGGAGGATCAGGGTGACAGAGCGCGCCGCCGACAGCTTCGAAGACTGGTTGCGTGAACGGCTGCCCGAGCGCGGGCTGCGCGGCAAGGCCGCCGCCGTCGTGGAGCTGCTGCTGTCCCAGCCACGGCGCGCGTCGTTCGCGTCGGCGGGGGAGCTGGCCCAGGTCGCGGGCGTCAACGTCGCGACCGTCACCCGTACGGCGCAGGCGCTCGGCTTCGCCGGCTGGCCGGCGTTGCAGCTGGAGCTGCGCGCCCGCTATCTGTCCTCGCTCAGCGCGGGCCAGGTCGCGGCCGAGCACCGGGGCAACGGCTCGCCCAGCTCCCGCTCGCTGCGCCGCGACCTCGACAGCCTGGCGCTGCTCAACCGGCGCATGGACGAACGCGTACTGCTCACGATCGCCGAGGCCGTCGCGGCGGCGCGGCGCACCGTCATCGTCGCCGACGGCAGCTACGCCGCCGTCGGCCTCGCCCTCGCGCACAACGCCCGCCTGGCGGGCTACCCCGTGGCGGCGGTGACGGCGGGCGACGCGGAGCTGGCCAACACGGTCTCCACCGTCGCCGCCGGCGACGTGCTGATCGCGATCAGCTTCTGGCGTCTGTACGAGAGCACGGTGCTGGCGGCCAACGAGGCCGGGTCGCGGGGCGCGCGGGTGTTCGCCATCACGGACGCGGCCAGCCCGGCGCTGGCGAACGCGGCGGAGGAGGTCGTGCTGGTGCCCGCCGAAGGGGAGGCCTTCTTCCCGTCGCTGACCGGGGGCATGGCCGTCGCCCAGGCCCTCGTCGCCCAGCTCGCCGCCGTCGACCCGGCCCGTACGGGCGCCTCCATCGAGGCCGCGGAGGCGATGTGGGCCAGGTTCGGCCTCCTCCACCGCCGCCCCGCGACCCCCTGAGATCAGGCGGTCGGGTAACCGGTCAGAGCCAGCTGGCGCGGACGCTGGTGGCCGACTCGGCGCCGGGAGGGGCGTCCGGGGAGGTGGTGCGGATCTGGTCCAGCAGGCGGGAGACCGTCTCGACGATCTCGGGGGCGCGGTCACGCAGGCCGCGTACGTCCTCCGGGGTCACCTCGTCACGTGCGACGCCCGCCTCGTCGAGGACGCCCTCCAGGTCGGCGAGGCGTTCCCCCAGCCAGGCCAGCGGCTCCTTCGACAGCCGCTCGTCGAACACCCGCCGCCCCGGCTCCCACCCCCGCGTGCCCGGATGGTGGTGCGTGCGGTCGAAGCTGCCCGGCGTGCCCTCGACGGACTCCAGCAGGTCGACGCGCCAGATCGGCCGGTCGATGCTGATCGGGCGGGCGGAGTAGATCGAGCCCTTCAGCTCACCCTGCTCCAGCCGGCGCAGCTCGAGCCGCACGCCGCGCTCGGCGCCGTCCTGGCCGGGCAAGGGGGCTGGGTCGACGAAGTAGATGTCGCTCACGGCCACGCCGATCCGCTCGAAGCCGAAGAGGTAGAGCACGGGAACCACGTCCTTCGCAGGTGTCGGGACACGCCTCGAACCTCAACGTAACACCGCATATCGGACGATCAACCCCCAACCGGCCCAGGGTCAGCAGAGCTCGTCGGGCGCGGGCAGATGCTCCTCGGCCCAGCGGGAGATCTGGTCGAGCGCCGGTATGAGCGCCCGCCCGCTCTCCGTCAGCTCGTACGACACCGTCACGGGCGGCCCCTCCTCGACCCGGCGGGCGATCAGCCCCGCCTTGGTCAGCTCGGCCAGCCGGTCGGAGAGCACCGAGTCGCTGACGCCGTCGATGGCCCGCGACAGCTCGCGGAACCCCGCGGGGCCGGCGCCCAGGCTGCCCAGCAGCAGGCCGCTCCAGCGCTTGCCGAGCAGGGTGAACGCGCGGGTGAGGGCGGCGTCGCCGCGGGCGCAGTTTTCCAGGTCGTGTCGCGTGGGCGCCATGCCCTCCAAACTAGCAGATCAGCTGTCGCTTTGATTTCCGAAGCGAGTATGAATAGCCTAGCAACGCCTTCCTTCCTAGTAGCTTTGGAGATGTGATGAGCGAGAACGCGCGTCCGAGCGTCGTGGTGGTCGGCGGCGGGTACGCCGGCTTCAAGGTGGCCAAGCTCCTCGACGACGTCGCCGACGTGACCCTGGTCGACAAGACCGACACGTTCATGCACAACGTCGCGGCGTGGCGGGCGCTGGTCGAGCCGGAGTGGCTGGAGCGGATCTTCCTGCCCTACCGCCGCCTGCTGAAGCACGGCAGGTTCGTCCAGGACCGTGTCGTGGAGGCCGACGGCCGCCGTGTGCGGCTCGCCTCCGGGCAGGTCCTGGAGCCCGACTACCTGGTGCTGGCGACCGGGTCGGCGTACCCGTTCCCGGCGAAGATCGACGAGCCGGACGTCGGGGCGGCCAGGGCCAGGGCGCGGGCCGCGCACGAGGCGCTGGCCGGCGCGGAGCGCGTACTGCTCCTCGGGGCCGGACCGGCCGGGCTGGAGCTGGCGGGGGAGATCAAGGCGTCGTTCCCCGGCAAGCACGTGATCATCGCCGACGCGGCGTCCGACATCCTGCAGGGGCCGTTCGACGACGAGCTCCGCGTCGAGCTGCGCAAGCAGCTCGCCGACCTGGGCGTCGAGCTGCGGCTCGGCGCCGCGCTGCGCGGGCTGCCGAGCGTGCAGCCCGCCGTCGCCGGGCCCGTCAGCGTCGTCACGGAGGCGGGGGAGGAGCTGACGGCCGACATCTGGTTCCGCTGCTTCGGCGTCGTGCCGCACACCGACTACCTGCGCGGTTCGCTCGCCGCCGCCCGCGACGAGCGCGGCTACGTACGGGTGGACGAGCGGCTGCGGGTCGCCGGGCACGAGAGGGTGTTCGCCATCGGCGACATCGCCGACGCCGACCGCAAGATGGCCGGCTTCGCCGGCGCCCAGGGCGAGCTGCTCGCGGCGAACCTGCGCGCGCTGATCACCGGCGAGGGTGAGCAGCAGGACTACGAACGGCAGCCGCCGGTCATCCTCGTCCCGCTGGGCCCGGAGGGCGGCGCCGGCCACCTGCCCGACTTCGGCGGGCTCGTGGGCCGCGAGGTGACGTCGCAGTTCAAGGGCCAGGCCATGCTGCTGGACATGTTCACCGGCCACTTCGACGCCTGACGCGCCGGGAAGGACTCCGGCCCGGGGCCGACGGCGTCCCCGGGCCGGATGACGGGGTCAGGACCGGACGGGGCGGTCGTCCACCCCGCTGACGTCAGCGCGTCTCGGCCCGCCGTTCGTAGCGGGCGCGGGCGAGGCGGTGGGCCGTGCGCAGCAGGTCACGGACCGCCGCCTCCGTGCGCGGGCCCGGGTTCACGACGGCGAGCCAGCCCAATTCGCCGTAGACGGGGTGCGCGATCACGGTGTCTACCACGCTCGGATCGGGGTCGTCCGTGGCCGGGTCGCGCGGCTGCCTGCCGGTCCGGCTGACGAAGGCGTCCTTGCCCGCGAAGAGGTTCAGGCGGAAGACGTCCGGCCGGTTCAGCCGCGATCTCTCGTCGCCGGGATAGTCCTTCGTCACGATCGTGGCGAAGGGCTGCGTCGTCGTCGGAACGACGCCATCGGGCGCGTAGGAGAAGAACGTGTCGCCCCAGCTGATCTCGGGTGAACCATCGCCGGGTCCCGGCCTGAGCGCGAGAACTCCGCCGAGGTCGTCGAGGAACTTGATGATCTCGTCAACGTCCATGCGTTCTAGCATTCCATTGAAGTCCTTGTGGAGACTTTTCACGAAAGAGCCGAGGTCACAGGGTGCGAAGCCGCAACTCGCCAGGAATGCGCACCGCCGACATCGCACGGCGGACCGGGTACTCCGTGCAGCAGATCCGCAATCTGGAGCGAGACGGTGTGCTGCCGCCCGTGGGACGCACTCCCACCGGTTACCGGATCTACGGCGATCCGCACGTGCACGCGGTGCTGGCCTATCGAGCGCTCGCGGCCTGCACGGGCCCGGTCGAGGCCAAGAGGATCATGCGCGCCGCGCACGCGCACCCGCTGTCGGAGGCGCTGGCCCTTCTGGACGCGGCGCATGCCCGGCTCGACACGGAGCGCCGTGAACTCGCGCTGGCCAAGAAGGCCGCCGAGGCCATCACCGCGGAGCCGATCGACGCCGTGCGCCCTTCGGACGCGATGAGCATCGCCGAGCTCGCCGCCGCGCTCGGCGTGCGCCCGTCGACCTTGCGGCACTGGGACGCGGAAGGTCTCGTCGTCCCCGGCCGCGACTCCGTACGAGGCCCGCGCCGCTACTCGCCCGCCCAGGTGCGCGACGCCCGCGTCGTCCACCAGCTGCGCATGGCCGGCTACCGCATAGCCCCGCTCAAGGCCCTGATGCCACAGCTGCGCCGCGGTCGTCGCTGGGAGGAGGTGCTGAGCACGCTGGCGGCCCGGGACGCGAGCATCGACACCCGTTCGAGAGCCCTCCTGGAAGCCGCCGCCGCACTCAACGCACTGCTCGCACGCTGAGAACCGACGATGAGAATGCCGCTGACCCGCGACCGGTTCCTGGCGCACCGCGGTCCCCCGCCGGCGCCGGCCAGATCCAGCCGGCGGGGGAAAAGCTGGTGAGGTGATAGACGAAGATCCCGGCGACCGACAGCAGCAGCACCGTCATCGGCAGGCGGCGCCTGACCAGCAGGAGGGCTCCGAGGAACAGGGCGAGCGGGATCACGCCCTGCCACGGGCTGCGCACTCCGGTGGCGAGGGCGACGGCGACGAAGAGCACCACGGCGACGGCGGCCAGCCCGACGTCCACGAGCAGAGCGGAGTGCCGGACGTGAAGGGGCTCACGTCGCGATGGCGATCCGGCCAGACCGCCGGACGCGCCTCCGGCGCCCAGCCCCAGCGCACCGGCCGTCAAGGTGAGCGCGGCCACCACATTGATCGTTCTCTTGCTCATGGCGGAACGCTATGCCGCGCCGCGGCGGCACCGCGTCGTCCATCGACTGTCACTCGCCTCTGCTCCGTTCGCCGTAGTCCCTGCACCGAAAGAAGCAGACGGCGGCTGTCGCGAGCCGAGTGCTCGTTCCGCTGCGGGATGACGTCCTGCGCGCCGGCGCGCCCCGGCCGGAGAGGTGCCGGTGTCCCTGACAACACGAAAGGGCGGTCACACCCGCGGGTGTGACCGCCCCGTGCCGGCCGTGGCTAGCCGGGGATCGGGTACGGGAAGGCGCTCGTCACGCCGATCTTGTCGTACTCCATCTTCGAGGCGTCGAAGCCGTCCTGCCAGTTGGCGTTCGTCACCTCGTTGCACTGGTAGCTCTGGTACTTGTCGTCCGTGACCTCGCCGACCTCGATGTTGGCGAAGGCGAAGCCGCAGCCGCCGGCGTCCATGTGCACGCCGCGGGTGCCGCTGTCGGGCATCGACGCGTCAGGGATGACGTCGCCAATGACGACCTGGGAGACGCGGTTGCTGATCGGATGCGGCTCGGCGTTGTCGACGCCGTAGGTGTAGAAGGCGCCCATGTCGCCGCTGTCCAGGCCCGCCTCCTCGATGCGGAGGTAGGAGAACTCGTTGCCGTGGGCGTAGCCGTCGCCGTCCTTGACCTCGGGGCGGACCTCCAGGCTGATGCCGTAGCGGGCGCTGTGCCGGACGACGGAGTGGCTGATTTCGTTGTTCCCGGTGTTCATCAGCTCGACCCCGGCCGCGTCACCGGGCACCAGCTCGCCGATGTGGTGGATGTAGTTGTTCGTGAACGTGTGGTGCCCGGTGAGGTCACCCTCGCCCGGGTAGCCGCCCTCGACCTTGATGCCGTCGGCGCCGATGTTCTCCAGCAGGCTGTCCGACACCCTGACCCGTTCGTTGGCGAACAGCAGGTAGACGGCGGTGAAGCCGGTGTCGGAGATGCGCAGCCGGGTCAGGTCGACGTCGCGCGTGTTCGTCAGCGTCACCGTGCCGAACCGGTTGCGCGGCATCTCGATCTGCCGGTCGTACTCCGGGTACTTGTGCGGCTCGCCGGCGTCGCCCGCGCTGATCCAGCCGTTGCGGTACCAGCTCACGAAGTCGCTGTACTGCAGGGCCAGGCCGTCGAAGGCGAGGTTCCGTACGCGCTTGTCCGGGCTGCTGCCCTTGAGCGACAGGATCGTCCTGACCGTCGGCGCCACGACCTTGTCGATCGAGCCGCGCGGCCAGTAGTACACCTCCTGCTTGTCGAAGTCGAAGAAGTACTCGCCCGGCTGGTCGAGGAAGTCCAGCGAGTTCTGCAGGAAGTAGCGCGAGCCGCCGCGGCTGTTGACCATGGCGTAGCGCGTCCAGTGTTCGAGGGTGATCTGGTTGTCGTCCCACGACGGGTTCTGGATCGGCACGGTGTCGGTGAACCAGCTCCACGACCCGCCCGACCAGACTACGGCCTGCGCGTTGTCGAAGTTCCAGCTCTTGTCCCAGTCGCCGGGGTTGGAGTACAGCCACTGCTGGACGGCCTCCTTCTCCGGCTCCTTGAGCACCGAGGTGAGGTACGGCGCCCACTCGTCGTCCGACCTGCGGTTCGGGTAGCGCGCGGTGGTGGCTCGCCTGCCGTCCTCGAACAGCGTGTAGAACGTACGGTCGACCTTCGTCTTGTAGATCTCGCCCTTGACCTTCTCCCACCCGGTCACCGGGCGTGCGCCCAGCAGCCGGGCCTTGCCCGGGCCGTCGGCACTGCGGTAGATGATCTTGTGGCCGTGCTCGCCGGAGTCGGCCTCGGTGAACTCGATCGTCTCGTCGACGTGGTAGTCGCCGGCCTTGACGTTGACCACGATGTCGCAGCTCTGCTGCCGCTTCTTGGCCCGCAGCTGGTCGCGGGCGTGCTCGATCGTCTGCCACGGGCGCTGCGCGTTGCCCGGGCCGCCGTCGGTGCCGTCCGGGGCGACGTAGAACTCGATCGGCTTGCACGGCGCCTGCGCGCCGGCCGAGGGGGTGACGACGAGGGCCGCCAGGACGACCGCCGCCGCGCCGATGACCTTCATCACGCCCCCTGACCCGGGATCGGGTACGGGAAGGCGCTCGTCACGCCGATCTTGTCGTACTCCATCTTCGAGGCGTCGAAGCCGTCCTGCCAGTTGGCGTTCGTCACCTCGTTGCACTGGTAGCTCTGGTACTTGTCGTCACTGACCTCGCCGACCTCGATGTTGGCGAAGGTGAACCCGCAGCCGCCGGCGTCCATGTGCACGCCGCGCGTGCCGCTGTCCGGCATCGCCCCCGCGGGGTCGTTGATCACGTCGGTGATCACCATCTGCTCCACGCTGTTGTCCCGCAGGTGCGGCTCGGTGTTGCTGACGCCGTAGGTGTAGAAGGCACCCATGTCGCCGCTGTCGAGGCCGGTCTCCTCCAGCTTGATGTAGGAGAAGGAGTTGTTGCGGGCGTAGTTGTCCTCGTCCTTGATCTCCGGGCGGACCTCGAGGCTGATGCCGTAGCGGGCGCTGTGCTTGACGTTGATGTGGCTGACGGTGCTGTTGCCCGTGCTCATCAGCTCGATGCCGGCCGCGTCGCCCGGCACGAGCTCGCCGACGTGGTGGATGTAGTTGTTCGAGATCGTGTGATGTCCGGAAATGTCGCCCTCGCCGGGGTAGCCGCCCTCGACCTTGATGCCGTCCGCCCCGATGTTCTCCAGCAGGCTGTCCGACACCCTGACCCGCTCGTTGGCGAAGAGCAGGTAGACGCCCATGAAGCCGCTGTCCGACAGGTGGAGCCGGGTCAGGCCGATGTCCCGGGTGTTCTCCAGCGTGATCATGCCGAACCGGTTGCGCGGCATCTCGATCTGCCGGTCGTAGACGGGGTACTTGTGCTCGTAGCCCGAGTCGCCCTCGCTGATCCAGCCGGCCCGGTACCAGTCCACGAAGTCGCTGTACTGCAGGGCCAGGCCGTCGAACGACAGGTTCCGCACGCGCTGCTCCGGGCTGCTGCCCTTCACCGACAGGATCGTCTTGACCGTCGGGGCCATCACCTTGTCGATCGAGGTGCGCGGCCAGTAGTAGACCTCACCTGCCGCGAAGTCGAAGTAGTACTCGCCCGGCTGGTCGAGGAAGCGCAGCGTGTTCTGCAGGAAGTAGCGCGAGCCGCTGCGGCTGTTGACGAACGAGTAGCGGGCCCAGTGATCGAGCGTGAAGAAGTTCTTGCGGAAGTCGGCGCCGCCCAGCGGCACGGTGTCGGTGAACCAGCTCCACGAGCCGCCCGACCAGACCACGACCTGCGCGTTCTCGTCGAAGTCGGCGTCCCACTCGACGGGCACGTCCTCCGGCTTGAAGTACAGCCACTGGCGCACCGCCTCCTTCTCCGGCTCCCCGAGCACGGAGAACAGGTACGGCGACCACAGGTCGTCGCTGGTCCTGTTCGGGTGGCGGGCCGTCGTGGCGCGCTTGCCGTCCTCGAACAGCGTGTAGAAGGTACGGTCGATCTTCGTCTTGTAGATGTCGTCCTTGTACTTCTGCCAGCCGGTCAGCGGCCTGGCGCCGAGCAGCCGGGCCTTGCCGGGGCCGTCGGCGCTGCGGTAGGTGATCGTGTGGCCGTTCTGGCCTGAGTCGGCCTCGGTGAACTCGATGGTCCGGTCGACCTGGTAGTCACCGGCCTTGACGTTGACCACGATGTCGCAGGTCTGGTGGTTCTTCTTGGCCCGCAGGTGATCGCGGGCCTGCTCGATGGACTTCCAGGGGTTTCTCGCGCTGCCGTCGCCCCGGTCGCTGCCGGTGGGGGAGACGTGGTAGTCGCAGTTCTGCCGGGAGGCCGCCGGAGTGGGCGCCGTCAGGCCGCCCAGAAGTAAGACGATCGCGCCAACGGACCTGAGGATCACTGGCTCTCCTTTACATCCCGCCACCGTTCGAACTCGGCGCGGGTCTCGGGGGTGAGGGGGTAGTAGTCGGACAGCGCCCCGCCCTCCTCGATGCGGGCACGGCTGTAGCGCTCCCACTGCTCGTGGTCGGCGGCGGCCTCCAGCACCGAGCCGGCCCGGCGGCGCGGCACCACCACGGCGCCGTCGTCGTCGGCCACGCACAGGTCGCCGGGCAGCGCGAGCGCGCCGCCGACCGCCACCGGCACGTCGTACGCCCACGGGAACAGCTCCGCCTGCGAGGCGTAGTGCGGGGTGGCGCCCG
Organism: Nonomuraea terrae; assembly: GCF_004348995.1. GTDB lineage: Bacteria > Actinomycetota > Actinomycetes > Streptosporangiales > Streptosporangiaceae > Nonomuraea > Nonomuraea terrae. The sequence goes on along the minus strand of NZ_SMKQ01000038.1, from coordinate 40,561 downwards.
TGCACCAGATCGGCACGCCGAGCGCGCGCACCCGGGGCAGGTCCCGGATCCGGCCGTCCACGACGATGCCCGCGCCGCCCTTGCGCCGGAAATAACGGACCAGCATGTCGCCGAAGCAGCCGGTGTAGGCACTGCCATAGGCCTGAACCACGAGCACGTCGCCGGGCTGCACCGCCTCCAGGACGGCCCACAGGGCGGTGTGCCGCTCGACGTACTCCTGGCCGAGTCCGGAGGCGACGTCCTCGCGCTGCGGCATGAACTGCAGCGTCCGGACCCTTCCGGCGATCTTCTGTCCTGGTGCGATGGGACGCGGTCCCTCGATGAAGGTGCGCCGGATGCCCTGGGCGTGCAGCTTGGCGCAGGCGGTGGCCGAGCTGATCCGGGACAAACCCTCCACGAGGACGGGATCGGGTTCGGCGGGCAGCGGCCCGCGAACAGGCAGATCCCAGATGGCGTCGTCCATGAAACTCCTCAATAGTGCTGGTGCGACGGCGTGCGGACGCGCGCGGTCGTGTGCAGGTCGAGCCGGATGCGGCGGCCGGGCGGCAGCTCCACGAGCAGCCGCGGGCCGTTCACCGCCACCTCGTGCTCGGTCTCGGTGACGGGAGGAGAGGTGTAGTCGCGGGGGTCGCCCGGGTAGCCGTCGCCGGCGCGGGTGCCGGCCTGGGTGATGGTGGCGCCGTCGATGCGGTCCTCGCCGAACGCGCCCGCCTGCACGACGACCCGGCGGGTGCGGCCCAGGCTCAGGTTGACCAGGTCGACGGTGGTGCCGCCGGGGCGCACTGAGCCGACCAGGGCCGCCACGTCCGGAGGCAGTCCTGGACGGTGCCGGTCGGCATCGAAGTAGGCGAGGCGCGCGGGCAGCAGCCCGCCGTTGTAGAGGACCTGCGGGGTGCCGGTGACGAGCTGCAGCAGCGCCTCGGTGAGCACCGGGTTGAGCCGCTGCCAGTGGTGGACGTGGACGGTGGCCAGGTCGGCGCTGTCAGCGTCGATGAGCGCCGTGCGCCGCTGCACCTGCCCGAGCGCGGTGGTGAGCATCCGCTCGGGGTAGCCGGGGTTGGCGCCGCGCAGGAACTCCAGCCAGGGGGCCTCGTGCCCCGCCTCCTCCTTGTTGCGGAACGGCCGCACCGTGGCCCAGTCGTAGCCGGCGGCGGCGCGCACCCGCTCCAGCCGCTCGGCGTCCGCCCGCGCCCGGCTCGTGTGCCACAGCCAGACCGGCAGGCCCAGCTGCGGGGGCTGGAAGTCGAACCAGCCGTCGTCGTCGTGCCGGTTGGGCACCAGCATGGTGGGCTTGCCGGCCTCGTCGCCGAGCTCGGCCAGCCAGCGGTCGCTGATGCTCATCTCCGTCTCGGTCACGCTCGCCTGCGTGGCGCGGGCGTACACGGTGTCCAGCGGGCCACGCCCGATGGCGAGCGCGCTCTCGTCGCCGGTCAGCAGGTGGGCGTTGACCGCGGCGATCGCGGCGGCGGCCCCGACGCTGTAGAGGCCGTGCGGCCACTGCCAGCCGTAGTTGCCGCCGTACCAGCGCCCGCCGTGCAGCTCGCCGACCACGCCGGACGGGCCCACGTTGTCGGGCAGGATCCCGTCGTTGGCCTCCGCCCGCCGCTGCCAGGCGCTGATGTAGCGCAGCGCCCAGTCGCGGTAGCGGCCGTCGCCGTCGTACAACCAGGCGTTGACGGCCAGGCTGGTCGCCGCGAGGTTGACGGCGACGTCGCCGCGGCCGATGCGCTCGGTCATGGCCGCGCCCATCCGCGCGGCGTTGCACGGGTCCGCCAGGTCCTCCCACCGCGAGATGCCCGGCAGGTCGCGCAGCGGCAGCCCGTACGGCCGCATGCTCACCAGGTCGGTGTGGTAGGAGGCCCACTCCCGCTGCAGCCCGTAGCGGGGGCCGCCGGCGCCGTTGTGCGGGGCGCGGATGATGTCGTGCTCGGCGTCGTAGTTCGCCGAGCCCGGCAGGTAGAGGTCGGCGAAGCGGCGGGCCCGCTCGCGGAAGCGCTCGTCGCGCGGGTCGGCGGCGCAGATGCCGTAGAACAGCAGCAGCGACTCACCCTGGTGGAACCAGTCGTAGCCGCGCTCGAACTCGTCCACCAGGTAGCCCAGCTCGGTGAGCTGCGCGGTCACGCCCTCCCAGTGGTGTTTGGCGGCATCGAGCAGGTCGTCGGCCCCGCCGAGCTGGTAGAGCGTCGGCCAGTTGAAGAACGCCTCGTAGAAGTCGTCGGCGCCGTCGCGGTCGGCGGCCGGGCCGTGGTAGATCAGCCGGCCGTCGGGCCCGCAGTAGCGTGCGGCGAAGGCCCGCCAGGCCTCGTCCAGCGCGTCGAACAGCCTGCGCTCCAGCACCGCCCAGGCCGGCGGCTCGCCGAGCGGGACGGTCGCGATGATTTCCCGCATCTTCCACCCTTCCCTGTGGTTGTCGAGAGGGTCATCCCTTGGTGGCACCGGCGGTGAGGCCGCTGATGATGTGCCGTTGCATGAAGACGAAGAAGACCAGCAGGGGCGCGATGGCCAGCAGCAGCGTCGGGAAGACCACCGTGTAGTCGGTGGCGTACTGGCTGACCGCCGCGTAGACGCCGGTGGTGACGGTGTACAGGCCGCTGCCCGGGCCCAGGATGATCTGCGGGTTCACGAAGTCGTTCCACACCGAGAAGGTGTTGAGGATGACCATCGTGGCGACCGCGGGCCGCATCAGCGGGAAGACGATCTGCCAGAACGTCCGCAGCCTGCCCGCGCCGTCCACGGCCGCCGCCTGGTCGAGCACGGCCGGGATGGTGGCGATGTAGCCGGCGTACAGGAAGATCGAGAACGGCAGCGTGAGCGTGGTCTCGAACAACACGAACCCGCGGATGGTGCCCATCAGGCCGAGGGTCTTGAGCACGTACACGACCGGGATGACCAGCACCTGGCCCGGGATGAACGTCCCGGCGAGGAAGAACAGCATGAGGACCCGGAAGCGGCGCTTCGGGCTGCGCGCGATCACGTACGCCGCCGGGGCGGCCAGCACCACCGACAGCACGTTGACGGCCACCACGAACAGCAGCGTGATCGCGTACCCCTTGACCACGTTGAACTGCGGGTTCGTCAGCGCTCTGGCCAGCGGCTCCAGCGTCAGACCGGCGAGCCCGAACGGGTCGGCCAGGATCTCCTGCTGCCCCTTGAACGCGTTGACCGTCAGCACGTACAGCGGGACGAGCATGAAGACGGCACTCAGCCACAGGAACGTCTTCCTCACTGGTGCACCGCCAGCTCGCCGCGCCTGCGCAGCCTCGTCACCACGAACGCGAGCGCGGCCGTCACCAGCATGAGGATGACCGACTGGGCCGAGCCGAAGCCGAGGCGGGCGTCGTGGAAGGAGTTCCACAGGATGAGGTAGGCGACGGTCTGCGTCTGACCGGCCGGTCCGCCCGCCGTCAGCGAGACCACCAGGTCGTACGTCTTCAGCAGCGTCACCAGCGACAGCACGATGTTCACCGTCACCGACGGGCCCAGCGCCGGGAGGGTCACGTTCCGAAACACCTGCCACCGGGTGGCGCCGTCGATCCGCGCCGCCTCGATCAGCGAGTGCGGCACCGCCTGCAGCCCGGCCAGGTAGAGCACCACGTTGACGCCGAACCCGGCCCACACCAACACCGCGATCATGGTGACCGTGGCCCACTCCGGGTCCGACAGGAACGGCAGCACCTCGCCGCCCCACGAGGTCACCAGGTTGTTGACCGCGCCGCTGGTGCCGAGGATGGCCGACCAGAGGAAGCCGACCACCAGGGCGCTGAGCACGTGCGGGTAGAACAGCACGATCCGGAAGAACGTGTTGGCCCTGGAGGCGCCGTTCACCAGGAGGGCGAAGCCGAGGCCGAGCAGGTTCAGCCCGGCCGTGCCCGCGGCCGCGATCAGCAGCGTGACCGCGGCGGCTCGGCGCAGCTCGGGGTCGTCGAGCAGGTCGGCGTAGTTGCCGGCGCCGACGAAGGCCGGGTTCGCGCTGAAGCCGTCCCAGTCCGTCAGGCTCAGGTAGAACGCCAGGCCGACCGGGACGATGAGCATCACGGTGTAGAGGACCGTCGCCGGGGCCACCATGAGCGCGTTGGCCAGCCCGTCGCGCCTCGGCCGGGTGCGGGCGGCCGGCGGCGCCGCGACGACGGGCGCTTCCCGGGTGAGCGTCACGATCGCCCGGCCAGCCAGCGGTCGACGCCCTCGGCCACGTCCTTGGGCGACTTGCCGACGTACAGGCCCTGGACCTCGGTGTTCCAGGCGGAGTTGAAGCCCTTGGGCAGGCTGGCGTCGCCGTACCCCTCGCCCTGCGGGACGCCCGCGGGCGCGGCGTCGAGAATCGCCTGCACCTCCTTCTCCAGCGGGGTGAAGTCGCGCTCGACGCCGGTGCGGAAGTTGCCGTCCTGGGCGAGCTGGCTCTTGACCGCGGCAGGGTCGGTTACCAGCCACTGGACGAGCTTGAGCGCCGCGTCCTTGTTCGGGGTCGACTTCAGGATCATGTACGGGGCCGCGAGCGTGGCGCCCTGCGGGCCTGGGTGCTGCTGGCCCTCGTCGACGGGGGCCGGGAAGACGCCGACCTCGAAGTCCTTGTCCGCCTTGGCCTCGGTGGCGGTGAACCAGCTCCCCATGACGTACATACCGGATTTTCCGGACAGGAACGCCGTCTCGGCGTCGGCGTACTTCATGCCGAGGGCGTTCTTGTCGACGTACCCCTTGTCGATCCAGGTGCGGTAGCGCTCCAGGTGGGGCAGCATCGACTCGCCCGCCTTGATCGTGCCCGCCTTGACGTCCTGCTGCCAGGTGGGGTGGGTCTGGGCCCGGCTGGGGTTGGTCAGCTGCAGCAGCTGCAGGCCGGTGAGGAAGTCGCCGCCGGTCTGCAGCGGCAGGTAACCGGCCGTCCTGAGCTTGCCCATCGCGGCGTCGAACTCGTCGAACGTGGTCGGCGGCAGCTCGATCCCGGCCTTGTCGAAGGCGGTCTTGTTGTAGAAGACCAGTGACTGCGCCTGCACGCCCACGCCCACCGTGTAGATCCGGCCGCCCAGCTTGGCCTGCTCGGCGAGCGGTGTGTCCTTCGCCCACGGCTGGTCGGTCAGGTCGAGCATCTGCTTCGCCAGCGTCTCGTCCGCCATCAGCGTCTCGACCACGTCGGGCGCGTTGCCGGCGGCCAGCTGCTGCGGCAGCGTGTCGGCCACGCCCTTGCCGGTCGGCGCCTCGATCTTGACGTCGATGCCGGGGTTGGCCTGCTCGAACGGCTTCACCAGGCCGTCCCAGTACGCCTGGGTGAGGTTCGGGCTGATGTTGACCAGCATCCTGACCGTGACCTGGCCGTTCTCGTCCTGCCGGGCCTGCGAGTCGCCGGCGAAGCCGCCCCCGCCACAGCCGGTGAGCAGGAGCAGGGAGCCGAGAGCCGGCCAGAGCGGGAAGAGGGATGGACGGGGGGAACGCATCGCACCTCCAAGGGGGCGAGATCTGCGACGCCTATTAATGGGTCGTACTCGATTAGCGATTATTTAATACGTTGGTCATATGGGGTCGTCAAGGGAGAACAGGGCGCTACAAATATGTTTCCTCTGGAACGCTGAGTCATAAGTACGTTAAAGTCGTCCGCATGGTGGGACGCGGAGACGACAAGCGCCTGGTGTTGAGCGCTGAAGAGCTGGCCACGCTGCGCGACTGGGCGGCCGGGCGGTCGGAAGGGCTGGCCCTGCGCAGCCGCATCGTGCTGGCATGCGCCGACGGGTCGCCGCGTAAGGAGATCGCGACGCGGCTCGCGGTGAGCCCGGCGACCGTGGCGAAGTGGCGGGCCCGCTTCGTGGAGCGCGGCCTGGACGGCCTGGCCGACGCGCCGCGCCCCGGCCGCCCGCGCAGCCGCGAGCGCCAGGAGGCCGAGCGGGTGATCGCCGCCGCGGGCGGCGGCGCCGTGCCGTCCACCCGGACGATGGCCAAGCAGCTCGGCCTGTCGCAGTCGACGGTGGCGCGCATCTGGCAGGAGCAGCAGCTCGCGCCGCCGGCCGACCGCGTGCTGCCCAGGGAACTGCTGTCGGACCGGGTCTACGCGCTGCTGCGCGGCTGGATCGTCTCCGGCGAGCTGGTGGCCGGGCAGCGGCTGGTCGAGGCCGAGATCGCCAGGCGCGTCGGCACCAGCCAGGCCCCGGCGAGAGAGGCGATCAAGCGCTTGGCGCATGAGGGCCTGGTCATCTCCTATCCCAACCGGGGCAGCTATGTCGCGGAGATCTCCGACGAGCAGGCCAGGGAGGTCCGCGACATCAGGGTGCTGCTGGAGGAGTATGCCGCACGAGGCGCCGCGGTCCGCATCCTGCCCGACACGCTGCGGCAGCTCTCGGCCGACGTGCTGGCCATGCGCCGGGCCGCCCGCGACGGCGACATCGGCGCGTTCCGCGACGCCGATCTGGCCTTCCACCGGCGGGTCTGCGCGGCCTGCGGCAACTCCTTCCTGCTGCGGTTGTGGCGGACGATCGAGTCGAACCTGTGGAGCCTCCATGTGGTCGGCAACCCCCTCTACGACGGGGACTGGACGGCCATGGCCGGCCACCACGACGACCTGGTGGCCGTACTGGCCGCGGGCGACCCCGACGAGGCCGCCCGGCTCTTCGCGGCCCACGCCCGCGGCGAGGCCTCCCGCACCCGCCCGCGCACGCGTCCCTCCACGTCCACGGAGCCGTGACGGTCAGACGGTGATCTCGTAGGTGGCGCCCCTCCAGGTGGGGAAGGTGACGACGCCCGGCTCCGGGCGCTCCCCGCGCACCGGCCGGCCGTCCTCCGTCACCGTGACAGGGGTCGCGGTGCGCAGGGTGAGCGGGCGGCCCAGGTCGGAGCGGACGCGCCCACGGCGCAGCGCGCCACCGGCCCACTCCACGTCCACCTCGAAACCGCCGCGCGCCCGCAGGCCGCGGAACGACCCGGCCGGCCAGGCGGCGGGCAGGGCGGGCAACAGGTGCACCTGGCCGCCGTGGCTCTGCAGCAGCATCTCGGTGATGCCGGAGACGCCGCCGAAGTTGCCGTCGATCTGGAACGGCGGGTGCAGGTCGAACATGTTGGGCGCGGTACGCGCGGGCACCAGCAGGTTCCCCAGCCGCTTGTACGCCTCGGCGGCGTCCAGCAGCCGCGCCCAGAAGTTGATCTTCCAGGCCAGCGACCACCCGGCCCCCGCCTCCCCGCGCAGCTCCAGCGTGCGCCGGGCGGCCCTGGCCAGGTCGGGAGACAGGCGCGGGTCGATCTGGTGCCCGGGGAACAGCCCCCACAGGTGGGAGATGTGGCGGCTGCGCGAGAGCGCGGCGTCGCCCCGGTAGTCCTCCTGCCACTCCTGGATCTGCCCCAGATGACCGATCTGGTGGGGCACGAGCCGTTCGCGGGCCTCCAGCGCCTGCGCCCGCATGCCTGCCTCGGCCTCGAGGACCTCCGACGCCTCGGCGAACGCGCCGAACAGGTCGCGCAGGATCTGCATGTCCATGGTCGGGCCGGCGCAGATGCTGACGTTCTCGCCGCCGTCCTCGTGGTGGCCGACCTCGGGGGAGTGCGAGGGGTTGGTCACCAGGTAGCCGGTCCTGGGGTCGGTCTGCAGGGTGTCGAGGAAGAACTCCACCGAGCCCCTGATCAGCGGGAAGTGCTCGCGCAGCCGCCGCTCGTCACCCGTGTAGAGGTAGTGCTCCCACAGCGTCAGGCACAGCCACGCGCCGCCGGTGGGCCACACGCCGTAGAAGGCGAAGTCGACGGGCGCGGTCCCACGCCAGCCGTCGGTGTTGTGGTGGGCCACCCAGCCCTTGGCGCCGTACATCGTCCTCGCCGTCCGGGCGCCGGTCTCCGCCAGGTCCTTGATGAGGTCGAACAGCGGATCCATGCACTCGATGAGGTTGGCGGGCCCGGCCGGCCAGTAGTTCATCTCGCAGTTGATGTTGATGGTGTACTTCGACTCCCAGGCCGGCGCGAGGGAGTCGTTCCAGATGCCTTGCAGGTTGGCGGCGTAGCCGGGGGAACGGGAGCTGGAGAGCAGCAGGTAACGGCCGTACTGGAAGTAGAGCGCGGCGAGCTGCGGGTCGGTGTCGAGCTGACGGCGGGCGATGCGCTCGTCGGTCGGCAGAGCGACCGCCTCCGAGGTGCCGAGGTCGATCTCCACCCGCCCGAACAGCTGCCGGTGGTCCTCCACGTGCCGGCGCAGCAGCATCTCGTACGGCCGCTCCTTCGCCCGGACGAGATGCCGCCCTGCCACCTCGGCCGGGTCGCCGCCGACGTCCTTGAAGCTGCGGTAGCTCGACCCCATGGAGATCAGCAGCGTGACCTCGTCGGCGCCCTCGACGGCCAGCGTGCCGCCGTCCGTGGTGACCGTGCCGCCCTTCGCCTCGGCCCTGGCCAGGGCGCGGAAGCGGACCTCGCCCGGGCGGCCCTGGGACGCGCCGCTGACCCCGTCGAGCGCGATCGTGTCGCGGTCGGCCGCGGACGCGGCCGAGCTCTGCGGGCTGGAGAAGGCCGCACGGAACGTCACCGCGCCCGCTCTGTCTGCCGTGTGCCTGACGACGATGACCTGGTCGGGCCGGCTGGCGAAGACCTCGCGCGTGTGCCGTACGCCGTCGCGGACGAACGTCACGGTGGTGACCGCCCGCGTCAGGTCGAGCTCGCGCCGGTACTCACCGAACTCCTCGGGCCCCGGGTACGTCAGCGTGAGGTCGCCCAGCACCTGGTACGCCGCCTGCTCGCTGGGCCGGCCGAGGAACTTCTGGTCGGCCAGGTTCTGCGCGGCCTGCCACTTGTCCTCCCAGACCAGCTGCCTGATCTGCGGAAGTGCGGCCAGGGCCTCGGGGCTGTCGTAGGCGTGCGGCCCGCCGGCCCAGATGCTGTCCTCGTTGAGCTGCAGCCGCTCGGTTGTCACGCCGCCGAAGACCATGGCGCCGAGCCGCCCGCAGCCGACCGGCAATGCCTCCAGCCATTCGGCGGCCGGGCGGGTGTACCAGAGGGTGAGCGGGCCGGCCTGGTCGGCCGCCCGCGCGGGGCCGGCGGTGACGCCGCCCGCCAGCAGGGTCCCGGCCGCCGCGCCTAAGCCGGTCGTGATCACGCCTCGCCGTGTGTAGCCGTCGTTGGTCACCGTCACTCCTGTTCAGTGAGCCGAGGGGAGTCGGGAGGGCCGCGCCGTATCGGCGCGCTCGCCGGACGTCGGACCCGCGTACGCGGGGAGTCGAAGGCGATGGGTTCGTGGAGATTACTCGGACACGTCGGATGTATATCTACGCGTAACGGTGAGATCTGTCCATAGCTGGCGGCAATTCGGACGAAACATAGGAGGTCTGTTAGGTTGCGTGCGGCCGTCGTCCCCCGGCCATGGCATGATCCTGACCGAGCCGTACCGACCCGCACGGAGCTGGAACCCCATGAGCCGCATCGACGCCCACCACCACGTCTGGGACCTGTCCGCACGCCCGCACGCCTGGCTGGAGCCGGAGCGGATGGCGCCCGTGCGCCGCTCGTTCACCCTCGGCGATCTCGCCGATCACGCCGCCTCGGCCGGGGTGACCCGCACGGTGCTCGTGCAGGTGCTGCCCGCCCTCGACGAGACGCGCGAGTTCCTGGCCCTGGCCGCCGCGTCGGAGCTGGTCGCCGGGGTGGTCGGCTGGATCGAGCTCACCGCGCCCGACGTCGCCGACACGCTGGCCGCGCTGCCCGCCGGGCTCGTGGGCGTGCGTCACGGCGTGCAGTCCGAGCCCGACCCGGCCTGGCTCACCCGCCCCGACGTGCGCCGGGGCCTGGCCGCCGTGGCCGCCGCCGGGCTGGCCTACGACCTGCTCACGCTGCCGCACCAGCTGACCGCCGCCATCGAGACCGTGGCCGCGCTGCCCGAGCTGACGTTCGTGCTCGACCACCTGTCCAAGCCGCCGATCGCCTCCGGCGAGCTGGAGCCGTGGCGTACGCGCGTCCGCGAGCTGGCCGCCCACCCCAACGTCTTCTGCAAGCTGTCCGGCATGGTCACCGAGGCCGACTGGGCCTCCTGGCGGGTGGCCGACCTGCGGCCGTACGCCGAGGTGGTGCTGGAGGCGTTCGGGCCCGAGCGGGTGATGTTCGGCTCCGACTGGCCGGTCTGCCTGCTGGCCGCCGAGTACGAACAGGTCGCCGCGGCCGCCGACGAGCTGTGCGCCGGGCTGTCGGAACACGAGCGTGCCCAGGTCTTCGCCGGCACGGCACGGCGGGCGTACCGGCTGGGCTGAGCCTCGGCCCGTCAACTCATGGGGCCTCCACCCGGAACGTCGTGTGGTACGTCCGCGACTCCTGCGGGCCGAGCCAGATCATGGCGCCGTCCCGGCGCGCCGCCGCGTCGCCGGCCACGTGGTGCGTGGACGGCTCCAGCCCCACCGCGTAGTTGCCGGAGCGCAGGTTCAGCCACTCGAAGAAGTACGGGAACTCCGCGGCCCGCCACTCCACCGCCACCCGCATGCCCAGCCGGTCGTTGACCACGGCCACCCTGTGCAGCCCGTCGGCGCGAGGCACGAGCGCGTGCTCGTACACCTGCTCCACGAACCCCGGAGCCGGCCCTGGGAAGACGACGTGGTCGGCCTTCTGCTCGGCCACGCTGTCACTCTGCCACAGCGTCTCGCGGATGTCGGCGTCGAACCTGGCGCCCTCGTCGAGCAGCGGCCAGCCCAGGTTGATGTGGTACAGGTACATGTGCGGCGCCGGCTCGAACCCGGCGTTGGTCACCGTGTCGACCAGCCGGATCTCGTCGCCGCCGAGATCGGCCTCGATCCGGCGCACCAGGCGCAGGTTCTCGGCGAAGACCGCCGCCTGGCGCACCTCGCCCTCCGCCCACAGCACGCAGCGTTCGCCGTCCCACCGCTCGCCGTAGCCGGTCAGCCGGGCGGGCAGGTTGCCGGCCCGGCCGTGCAGCCCGTGCCGTACGGACTGCCGGGGCGGATACCGGTAAGTGTCGGCGGGCACCTCGTCCCCGAACAACGTGTGGTCGAGCCCGGCGGTGACGATCAGCCCCGAGAACGAGCGCAGCCACGACAGCCCGTCCTCGTCGGCGTGCTCGTGCAGCCCCGGGTGCCGGAAGCCGGTGGGGGAGCGCCAGCCGAACGAGCGCCCGGCGTGCTCGGCGTGCCCGATGTCCATGCACCGGTCCACCAGCACGTCGAACGCCAGACCCGATCCGGTGCGGAACTCCAGCGCCCTGATGCCGCGCTCCACCCCGTCGCCCAGCGTCACCAGGCGCACCCCTCCAGCCGCGCCGAGGTCGCCCGTCAGCTCGGCCAGCCGCCTGCGGTCCGGCGTCATGCCATCACCCACCCTCCGTTGACTTCGATGGTCTGGCCCGTGACGAAGGAGGCGTCCGGCCCGGCCAGGAACGCCACCACGGCGGCCAGCTCCTCGGGCCTGCCGCGCCGCCGCAGCGCCTGCCGCTCCAGCACCATCGCGTTGTACGCCTCCGGGTCCTCGTGGATCTCCTCGGCGGCCGTCGGGAACGCGCCGGGGGAGACACAGTTGACCCGGATCTCGCCCGGGCCCAGCTCGCGGGCCAGCGCCCGGGTCAAAGAGGCCGCCGCGCCCTTCGTGGCCACGTACGCGGCCAGGTCGGACCAGCCGCCGTGCATGGTGATCGAGGCGACGTTGACGATCGCGCCGCCGCCGTTCGCGTTCATCTGGCGGGCCGCGTGCTGGGCGCACAGCCAGTAGGCGCGCTGGTTGACCGCGTGCACGGCGTCGTACTCGGCCAGCGGCACCTCCAGGAACGGCCGGGCCGGGTAGACGGCGGCGTTGTTGACGAGGATCCCGACCGGCCCGAGCCGCGCGGCCGTCTCGGCGAACGCGGCCTCGATCGCCGCCGGGTCGCGCAGATCCGCTTTGAGTGCGAGGTCGCCGTCGAGCGAGCTCGCGTCGACGTCGAGTGCCGCCACCCGGTGGCCGTCGGCGGCCAGGCGGGCCGCGATCGCGCGGCCGAGCGCTCCGGCGGCGCCGGTGACGAGCGCCGTGGTCATGCGTTCCTCCATTTCTCGTGCAGCTCCTTGAGCACGTCGCGGGTCTTCACGCGGGCGAGCAGCCCGTCGCGGATCAGCGCGGACGACCTCTCCTGCAGGGCGATGTAGCCGGGGAAACGCGGCCTGACCCAGGCGGCCTCCACGGTGGCGCGGGTGTCGCGGTGGAAGCCGGCGCGCTCCCACGCGGCGCGGGCGGCGGGCTGCCCGCCGGTCGCCGGGAACAGCCGGGTCTGCACCGGCTCGGACACCAGGCGCAGCAGGTTGGCGCGGACTGCCTCGCGGATTCCCTCGGCGCGCCGCCGGGAGACCGCGAGTCCGGTGCCGCCGAGCACGCTGCCCGGCGCGCCGCCCGGCCAGGCGGGGGCGTCGGCCCAGGCCAGGGGGTAGGAGGCGTAGCCGTACAGCAGGGGGCACAGGTCGGGGCCGCCGTCCGTCATGGCCTCCAGCACGCCGATCGGGTTGCGCAGGGAGACCTCCGGATCGGACAGCGCCAGCAGCTCGGCCATCGTCTCCAGCGCCCGTTCCCCGGTCTCCTCGCCGAGGAAGTCGCCCTCGCACAGCGCGCAGAACATCAGGAACGCGTGCGGCCCGCCCAGGCACAACGCCGTCCGCGTGCTCCGCGCCAGCTCCACGACCTGGGGCCACGTCTCCGGGACGGTCACGCCGGGGCGGGCGGCGGCCACCTGGGCGGCGGCGTCCAGCGGCAGCGCCCACTGGCGGCCGTCGAGGTGGTAGCTGTCGTAGCCGCGGCCAACCGTGCCGGCCCGCACGGCCGCCAGCTCGTCCGCCGTGAACAGCTCCTCCATCGGCATCAGCGCGTCCAGCGCCGCCCCGAGACCGGGATGGTCGACCACCAGCACGTCGTACGTCTCGCACAGCCGCGCGATCGGCTCCGACTCGAAGCCCTCCAGCGGCTGCCGGTCCCACATGATCGGCTCCGGCACGTCCCCGTACGGGTTGCGCCCGGCCAGGTCGAGCCGCGTCAGCTCGTCCAGCGGGGCGTACCCGCGCGGGTGGTCCCAGGTCAGTCCGAGCATGCCAGCACGCCCTTCGCCAGCAGCTCCGCCGCGCGCTCCGCCGGGTAGCCGAGCTCCTCCAGCAGCTCCCTGGTGTGCTCGCCCGCGAGCGGGGCGCCCCTGCGCACCTGCGGCGGGGTCGCGCTGAGTCCGTACGGGAAGCCCGGTGTGGTGACGGTGCCCTCGGTGGGGTGCTCGTAGGTGACGAACGAGCCGTTGTGCCTGACCTGCGGGTCGTTCACCAGCTCCGCGTAGCCGTACACCGGCCCGGCCCACAGGTCGTGGCGGGCGCAGATCTCCAGCCACTCGGCGGTCGTGCGCTCCGGCAGGCGGCGGGCCACCATCGCGGTGATCTCGTCCCGCCTGGTGTGGCCGTCGGCGTCGCCATCCATGGCGGCGAGCTCCGGCAGGCCGAGGGCGACCGCCAGCGCGTCGAGCCGCGGCATGGCGAGCGCGAGGTAGCCGTCCTTGGTGGCGAACACGCCGTACGGGGCCCGGATGTAGGTGTGGCCGTGCGGCTCGCGCCCGCGCCGCTGCGGCACCTTGCCGACCGTGAAGACCGACAGCTCCTGCATCTGCACGGCGACGGCCGCGTCCAGCATGTTCACGCTCACCCGCTGGCCCTCGCCGGTCCGCTCGCGGTGCAGCAGCGCGGCCAGCGCGCCCTCGAACGCGCTGTAGGCGGTGATGGCGTCGATCGCGTACGTGCCGGCGGGCGCGGGCGGGTCGCCGTCCCGGCCGGTGCTCAGCATGGCGCCGCTCATGGCCTGGAGCAGCAGGTCCTGGCCGGGCCTCGACACGTACGGGCCGCTCTCGCCGTAGCCGGACATGGAGACGTACACGACGGAGGGGTTGAGCCCGCTGATCGTGGCGTGGTCCATGCCGAGCCGCTCGGCCACGCCGGGCCGGTAGTTCTGCAGGAACACATCGGCGGTCGCGGCGAGCCGGTGCACGATCTCGCGGCCCTCCTGCGACTTGAGGTCCACGGCGAGGCTGCGCTTGTTGCGGTTGAGCGACAGGAACGAGGCGTTCACCCGGTTGCCGGTCGCGCCGCCCGCCGGGGCGTGCCGCTGCCACTCGCCGGTCACCGGCTCCACCTTGACCACGTCCGCGCCGAGGTCGCCCAGTCGCATGGCGGCCAGCGGGCCCGCCATCGCGATCGACAGGTCGACCACGCGGTAGCCGTCGAGGACGCCCATCAGCGCCCCTCGAAGACGGGCTCGCGCCGGGCGGCGAAGGCGGCCCGGCCCTCAGCCGCGTCGGCGGTGGCGAAGCAGACGGTCTGCAGGTCGCGTTCGTAGCGGATGGCCTGGTCGAGCGGCATCGAGTAGGCCGCCCTGAGGTTGGCCTTGGCGGTCTGCGCGGCGATCGGCGGCCGTGCGGCGATGGTCTCGGCCAGCCTCCGTGCCGCCGGTATCAGCTCCTCCCGCGGATGCACGTCGGTCACCAGGCCCCAGGCCGCGGCCCTGGCGGCGTCGATCGGGTCGCCGGTGAGCAGCATCTTGGCCGCGTTGCCCGGCCCGACGGCATGGGCGAGCAACGCCGACTGGCCGCTGCCGCCGATCCAGCCGAGCTTGATCTCCGGCGCGGCGAACATGGCGGTCTCGGCCGCCAGCCTGATGTCGCAGGCCAGGGCCAGCTCCAGGCCGCCGCCGTAGGCGTAGCCGTTGACGGCCGCGACGATCGGCTTGCGCAGCGCGCGGACGGCGTCGCCGTAGTCGGCCCGGTTGCGGAACTCCCACGGGGTGGCGTACGCGTCGAGCTCGCCGATGTCGCTGCCGACGCAGAACGAGCGTTCTCCGGCGCCGGTGAGCACGGCCACCCGGATGCCCGGGTCGGCGTCCACCCGGTCCAGGCAGGCGCGCAGCATGGCTGCCATGTCGGGGGTGATGGCGTTGAGCTTGGCGGGTCTGTTGAGGGTGACGACGGCCACGGGGCCGTCGACGTCGAGCAGGACGTCCACGGATCGGCTCTTTTCTAGCAGCTCTTCTAGCAGCAGAGACGTGCGTGCTGGTCGGCGCTTCGCGCGGCGTCGGCGCGGGCGACCTCGACCACGCCCCGCATGGCCTCCTCGGCCTTGCGGTGGTGGCGGCGCCGGATCGCCTGGGCGACGCGCTCGTGGCCGGGCAGCGTTTCCTTGTTGTGCTCGACCGAGCGGGTGTGCACCTGGCGCACCGACCGCAGGGCGATGCTGATCATGTCGTAGATGTAGAGCAGCAGGTCGTTGTCGGCCGCGGCGAACACGGCCTGGTGGAAGGCCAGGTCGGCCTCGATGAACGGCTCGGGGTCGTCGGCGGTGGCGTACAGCGCGGCCAGGGCCTCGTCGATGCGGCGCACGGCGGCCGCGTCCGCGCGTTCGGCGGCCACTCTGGCCGCGCCCGGCTCCAGAGCGACGCGCAGGTCGGCCAGCACCCGGATGTCCTCCGGCCGCGGCTGCGGCTCGAAGCGCCAGCTCAGCACGTCGGCGTCGAGGAGGTTCCAGGACGCGCGGGGGCGCACGATCGTGCCCGCGCTCCTCCTGGTCTCCAGCAGGCCCTTGCCGGCCAGCACCTTCACGCCCTCGCGCACGGCCGAGCGGCCCACACCGAGCTCGGAGACCAGCTCCTCCTCGATGGGGATGGACGTGCCGGGGGCCAGCGAGCCGCCGACGATGCGGGCGCCGAGGGCCTGCACGACCTGGACGTTCCGGGCCGAGTCCCTCTGGGGATCAGTTGCCACGGTTCCGCACGGTATCCCGGCCGCGCCGGTTTTCCTAGCCTTTCATCGGATGAAGTTACTTTTTCATCAGATGAAGGTCTTAACACGGCGCACCGTCGGTAGTACCGTCCGGACAAGTCCCTCACCGGCCTGAACCAGGAGCGGCCTTGACGAAGACCCTCGGACTGATCCACACGTCGGCGACCTTGGTGGAGGTGTTCGCCGCGTTGTGCGCGAAGCACCTGCCGGGCGTCGAGACGTTCAACATCGTCGACGACAGTCTGATCAAGAACACCATCGCCGCCGGCCGTCTCACACCCCTGACCGCGCGCCGGGTGGCCGATCACATCGGCTCGGCGGAGGCCGCCGGAGCCGACCACGTACTGGTCACCTGCTCCTCGATCGGCCCGGCCGTCGAAGCGGCCGAGCCGCTGACCGGCGTCCCGGTGACGCGCGTGGACCGGCCGATGGCCGACCGGGCCGTCTGCCTGGGACGCCGGATCGGCGTGCTCGCCACCGTGTCCACCACCCTCGACCCCACCGCCGACCTGGTACGGCGGCGCGCCGCGGCGGCGGACCGGCTGATCGAGCTCACCACGCGGCTGTGCGAGGGCGCGTTCGAGGCGCTGATGAGCGGCGACGCCGCCGCTCACGACGCCGCCGTGGCGGGAGCGCTGCGCGAGCTCGCCGCGCAGGTGGACGTGGTCGTGCTGGCCCAGGCCTCGATGGCGCGGATGGCGGGCGCGGTCGAGACGCCTGTGCCCGTCCTGGCCAGCCCGCGGCCGGCCATGGAGCACCTGGCGACCCGACTGGCGCACTCGTGACCCGAGCGCGCTGCAGGGGGACCACCGTGACGGGTCGCCGGGGGCGTTCGGCACGATGGCGGGGTGGACTTGCAGTCTGTCGCGCGGGATGGCGGCGCGTTCCAGCAGCCGGTGACCTCCGGCCTCATCCGGCGGATCTGCCGGCGCGTCCTCGGCCGGGACGCGGTCTCGGCGGTCGAGCTCGGCTGGGGGAGGTACAACACCACCTACCGGGTCGCCGTCGCCGGGCTGGAGCGGCCGGTCGTGCTCCGGTTCGCGCCCGAGCCGGCCCGCCAGTTCGCCTCCGAGCGGGAGCTGATGCGCAACGAGTACGCCACCGTGCCGTACCTGTCGGTGATCGCCCCGCTGATGCCGCGGGTCATCGCGGCCGACTGGTCCCATGAGCTGATCGGCCGCGACTACCTGGTGCAGACGTTCCTCGACGGTGTCCCGGCCCCGGAGCGCCTTCCCGGCTACCCACGGGCGTCCTGGACGGCCTTCTACCGGCGCCTCGGCGAGATCACCCGCACCGTCCACGACGTGCGCGGCCCGGCGTTCGGCCCCGTCGCGAACCCGGCGTACGCCACCTGGAGCCAGGCGGTCACCGCGTCGCTGTCGGAGATCGCCGCCGACCTGGAAGGCGCCGGCCTCGACGGCGCCGACGTGCGCCGGGCGGCGGCTCTGGCGGCCGACCGGCACGAGCTCCTGGACGAGATCACCGAGCCCCGCCTGCTCACCGGCGACCTGTGGACGGTCAACACCATGCTCGCCGCCGACGCCCCTGAGCCCACGATAACCGGGGTGTTCGACTTCGACCGCACCTGGTGGGGCGACCCGGCCGCCGACTGGACCATCCGCCTGGCCTCGGCCAAGCAGGACGAGCGCGTGGCGTTCTGGGAGGCGTACGGCCCGGCGGACCGAGCTCCCGCGGCGCTCTGGCGCTCCCTGGTGTACGAGATCCGCCATCTCGGCGCCGTCCGCCTGGAGCGCCACCGTCACGGCGACGCGGCCGGCGTCCGGACGTCCTACGCCGAGGTGGCCGCCGTGCTCGCGGAGCTGAGTGACCCAGGTCGCGCCCTATGACGTGGATCACTTTCTCCACACGTCAATATATGTCCGGATTCTGTGACGTACAGGGCGGTCGAGGGCACTCTGAGTGATCGCTACGGAGCGTGTTCTCCCTGGTCGGGAGGTTGTGATCGAGTATCGGACAGGTCGCGGTGATCGTTTGTGAGTGACCTGACCGTTATGTGGTGCCGTTTCTGACTGTTATATATTTGCTTATATTCTTTCGCCCTGATCGCCACCTACTCGTCAGTTGAATTTAAAACTACGAGCGGGTTTACGTCGCGGCGCCGCCTCCCCAGGCGGACGCTCGCGCCCCGGTCAGCGCGAACGGAGAGTAATGGGCAAGTACCTGCTCCGCAGGTTGGCAATAAACGTGATCCTGGTCGCCCTAGCGGCCAGCCTCGCGTACATGCTCGCGGCCACCACCATGAACCCGCGGGCCACGTACCAGGGACGCCAGCCTCCCATTCCCGAGGCGGTCATCGACCAGACCCTCGACGCCTACAACCTCAACGACAAGACCCCGGTCCTGCAGCGGTACGCGACCTGGGCCTCCGGCGTCATCGTGGGCGACTTCGGGAAGACCTGGAACGGTGGATCCGTCAACGCCGAGATGGGCCGGCGGATCTTCGTCAGCCTCCGGCTGCTGCTCATCGGCACCATCCTCGGCTTCGCCGTGGGGGTGGCGCTGGGGGCGGTCTCGGCGGTCAGGCAGTACAAGCTCAGTGACCGGTTAATAGGCGTCAGCTCGTTCGTGATCATGGCGATCCCGGTGTTCGTGCTGGCCACTCTCCTCGCGATCGCCACGTACAACGTCAACCGGGGCCTCGGGTTCACGCTGATCGAGTACACCGGCGAGTACAACCCCAGGCTGTCGGGCTTCGATCAGTTCCTCAACCGGCTGAACCACCTGATCCTGCCCACCATCTCGCTCAGTCTGGGCTCGATCGCCTTCTACAGCCGCATCCAGCGCAACATGATGCTCGACGTGCTCGGCCAGGACTTCGTCCGCACGGCCATGGCCAAGGGCCTGCGCCGCAGGACCGCGCTCACCAAGCACGCGCTGCGCACGGCGCTGATCCCGTCCGCCACGTACTTCGCCTTCGCTTTCGGAACGATGTTCACCGGAGCCATCTTCACCGAGAAGATCTTCGCCTGGCACGGCATGGGTGCCTGGCTGATCGACGCCATCAACGCCAACGACGTCAACTCCGTCGCCGCGGTGACGTTCTTCACCGCCATCTGCGTCCTGTTCGCCGCCTTCCTGTCGGACCTGCTGGTGGCGGCCCTCGACCCCCGGGTGCGGGTGAGCTGAGATGCGTTCGAAGGTCGTCCTCAGGCGCCTGTACAAGAACAGGCAGGCCCGCTACGGGTTCGCCGCGCTGATCCTCCTCGTGGCGCTGGCCTACGTCGGCCCGCTCTTCGGCAACTACGAGTGGACGGAGAAGGACTTCCTGTCCTTCCTGTCGCCCCCCGGTCCCGACCACTGGTGGGGCACCACGTCGATCGGCCAGGACATGTACGCGATCACCCTGCGCGGCATGCAGAAGTCGATCGTCATCGGCCTCCTGGTCGCCGTCATCTCGACCGGGCTGGCCGCGATCGTGGGCGCGTTCGCCGGATATTTCGGCGGATGGGTGGACCGGTTGCTCATGTCGGGCGTGGAGCTGCTCCTCGTCCTGCCGAGCTTCCTCATCATCGCGATCGTCTCGCCGCGGCTGAAGTCCGACGCCTCCTGGCTGTGGTTCGTGGTGCTGCTGGCCGCGTTCTCCTGGATGGTCACCTCCAGGGTGGTGCGCAGCATGACGATCTCGCTGCGCGAACGCGAGTACGTCCAGGCCGCCGTCTACATGGGCATCCCGCGCTGGAAGATTATCTTCCGGCACATCGTGCCCAACATGTCCTCCCTGCTGATCATCGACGCGACGCTGAACGTCTCCGCGGCGATCATCGGTGAGGCGGCGCTGTCCTTCTTCGGCTTCGGCATCCAGCCTCCGGACGTCTCGCTCGGCACGCTCATCGCGAGCGGTTCCGGCAACGCCACCGGCTATCCGTGGCTGTTCGCCTTCCCCGCGGGCCTCCTGGTGCTCCTCGTGCTCAGCGTGAACCTCATCGGCGACGGCCTGCGTGACGCACTCGACCCCGGGAGCAACTCGTGAGCATCTTGGAGGTCAAGGACCTCACCGTCACCTTCCCCGGCGGCATCCAGGCCGTGCGCGGGGTGTCGTACGAGGTCGAGCGCGGCGAGGTGCTCGGCATCGTCGGCGAGTCGGGCTCGGGCAAGTCGGTCACCTCGCTGGCGATCATGGGCCTGCTGCACCGGAACGCCGTCGTCACCGGCTCGGCGAAGCTGCACGGCCGCGAACTGATCGGCATGAAGGAAGACGAGCTGATCAAGGTCCGCGGCAAGGCGATCAGCATGATCTTCCAGGACCCGCTGTCGGCGTTCACGCCCGTCTACACCATCGGCGACCAGATCGCCGAGGCCGTGCGCGTCCACCAGAAGATGAACAAGGACAAGGCCGCCAAGCGGGCCGTGGAGCTGCTCGACCTGGTGGGCATCCCGCACCCGAACGTGCGCGCCAAGGCCTTCCCGCACGAGTTCTCCGGCGGCATGCGGCAGCGCGCGATGATCGCCATGGCCATCGCCAACGACCCCGACCTGCTGATCTGCGACGAGCCCACCACCGCGCTCGACGTCACCATCCAGGCGCAGGTCCTGGAGGTGCTCAAGACCGCGCAGCGGGAGACCGGCGCCGGCATCGTGATGATCACCCACGACCTCGGCGTCATCGCCGGCATGGCCGACCGGGTGCTCGTCATGTACGCGGGCCGGCCGGTCGAGCAGGGGGCGGTGGACGACATCTACTACCGGCCGCGCATGCCGTACACGATGGGGTTGCTCGCCTCGATCCCCAGGATCGACGGCGAGGAGGGGGCGCTGGTGCCGATCGAGGGCAACCCGCCCTCGCCGGCGTCGCTGCCGCCGGGCTGCCCGTTCGCGCCGCGCTGTCCCATGAAGGTGGACATGTGCGACGAGGAAGAGCCGCCGCTGGTGCCGTTCGGCGGCGGGCGGCACGTCGCCTGCATCCGCGCGCAGGAGATCGAGCACAAGGGCCTGACGGGCGCCGACGTGTTCCCCGTGCCGGTGATCCCGCCGAGCGACGTGGTACGGGTGCCGCGCGCCGAGCGCGCGACCGTGCTGGAGCTGAACGACATGATCCGGCACTACCCGCTGATGAAGGGCGCCGTCTTCAAGCGCCGCGTCGGCACGGTGCACGCGGTCGACGGCATCAGCTTCGACATCGCCGAGGGCGAGACGCTGGCCCTGGTCGGCGAGTCCGGCTGCGGCAAGACGACCACGCTGCAGCAGATCATGCAGCTCGTGCCGCCGCAGGGGGGCCGGGTCGTCGTGCTCGGCAAGGACAGCGCCGAGATGGACTCCGCGACGCGCCGGGCGCTGCGCCGGGACGTGCAGATCGTCTTCCAGGACCCGATGGCCGCGCTCGACCCGCGCATGCCGGTCGGCGACATCATCGCCGAGCCGCTGCGCGCCCACGGCAGGAAGGACGTGCAGGCCCGGGTCGCCGAGCTGCTGGACCTGGTCGGGCTCGCCCCCGAGCACGCCGAGCGCTACCCGCAGCAGTTCTCCGGCGGCCAGCGGCAGCGCATCGGCATCGCCCGCGCGCTCGCGCTGGAGCCGAAGCTGGTCGTCCTGGACGAGCCGGTCTCGGCGCTCGACGTCTCCATCCAGGCGGGTGTGATCAACCTGCTGGAGGAGCTGAAGAACACTCTGGGGCTGTCGTACCTGTTCGTCGCGCACGACCTGGCCGTGGTCCGGCACCTGGCCGACAGGGTCGCCGTGATGTACCTCGGCAAGATCGCCGAGATCGGCACGGTCGAGAACGTCTACGACCACCCCGCCCACCCCTACACGCAGGCGCTGCTGTCGGCGATCCCGCTGCCGGACCCGGAGCTGGAGCGCAGCCGCAGGCGGATCCTGCTCGAAGGGGACCTGCCCAGCCCGGCAGACCCGCCATCGGGTTGCCGGTTCCGTACCCGCTGCCCCAAGTTCGCCCGCCTCACCGAGGCCGAACGGCGGCGGTGTGTGGACGAAGAGCCCTCGGTTGCTCGGCTGGCGAACACCGTGGACCACGGTGCCGCCTGCCATTACGCGGAGGAGATCGAGGTCATCACGGCCTCGGACGATCAGGAGGAAAAGTGAAGGTTCGTTACCGGGCGGCCGCGGGCATCGCGGTCCTGTCCCTGGCCGTCGCAGCGTGCGGCGGAGGTGGCGGCGAAACAAACCAGCCGAACGCCGAGCAGTCGCAGCAGGCCCAGCAGGCGATGACGCAGACCCCTGCCATCAGCATCAACCCCATTCCTTACGAGCAGGTCAAGGAAGGCGGCACCCTGACGCTGGCGATCGGCCAGTGGCCGTCGCAGTGGAACCCCGCGCACGTCGACGGCAACCAGGCCGACACGGCCGACATGCTGGACCCGATCCTGCCCCAGCTGCTGATGGCGGACGAGAACGCCACGTTCACCCCGAACCCCGACTACGTCACCGACGTCAAGAACGAGACGGTGGACGGCAAGCAGGTCGTCACCTACACGCTCAACGACAAGGCCCAGTGGTCGGACGGCACGCCGATCACCTGGAAGGACCTCGAAGGGGCGTGGAAGGCCGCCAACGGCTCGAACGACAAGTACAAGCCGGCCTCCACTGACGGCTGGAAGCAGATCGAGTCGGTCGAGCAGGGCGACTCCGAGAAGGTCGCCGTCGTCACCTTCTCCAAGCCGTACCTGGAGTGGGAGGGCCTGTTCAACCGCGGCACCTTCCACCTCGTCCCGGCCAAGCACCTCGACACGCCGGAGAAGTTCGACAACGACTACCTGCAGAAGATCCCGGTCACCGCGGGACCCTTCAAGGTCGAGAAGATCGACGAGGGCACCAAGACGCTCACCCTCGTGCGTGACGACAACTGGTGGGGCAGGAAGGCCAAGCTCGACAAGATCATCTTCCGGGGCATCGAGTCGCCCGAGGCGCAGGTGAACGCCTTCGCCAACGGCGAGATCGACGGGGTCGAGATTCCCTCCGGCGCTCCGGCCGAGCTCAAGCGGGCCAAGGAGGTGCCGAACGTCGACATCCGCAAGGCGCTCAGCCCCGACTGGCGGCACTTCACGGTCAACAACCAGAGCGAGATCCTGAAGGACAAGAACGTCCGGCACGCCGTGGCGTACGCGATCAACCGGGACGCGGTCACGCAGTCCGACCTGAAGGACATGGACTGGCCGATCCAGACGCTCGGCAACCACGTCTTCATGAACAACCACAAGGGCTACGTCGACAACTCCGGCGACCTCGGCAAGTACAACCCGGAGAAGGCCAAGCAGCTCCTCGACCAGGCGGGCTGGAAGCTGGACGGCCAGGTCCGCAAGAAGGACGGCAAGGAACTCAGCCTGAGGTTCGTCATCCCGACGGGCACGCCGGTGTCGCAGTCGGAGGGTGAGCTGGCCCAGGCGATGCTGCAGGAAGTCGGGATCAAGGTCAACATCCAGGCGGTCCCGCTCGACAAGTTCTTCAACGACTACATCATCAAGGGCGACTTCGACCTCACGCCGTTCTCGTGGATCGGCACGCCGCTGCCGATCGGCTCGCTCGCGCAGATCTACAAGACCGGCTCCGACAGCAACTTCCCGAAGGGCAGCGACCCGGCGGTCGACGCCGCGATCGACGCGGCCGTGGCCGAGACCGACCCGGCCAAGGCCATCGAGCTCGCCAACGCCGCCGACAAGCTGATCTGGGACATGGTGCACACCATCCCGCTGTACCAGCGGCCCAACATCCAGGCGACGAAGAAGACGCTCGCCAACTGGGGCGCGCGCGGCTACAAGTACCTCGACTACACGGAGGTCGGCTTCACCGGCTGATCCCCTGAGGTGACGAACCCCCGGCCGTTCCCCCGGCCGGGGGTTCTCTCATGCCCGGGCGAACGCCCTCAGCGACAGCGGCGCTCGGCCGCCGTGACGTTCGATGCTCCGCGTGACCCGGTAGAGCGGGTGGTCGCCGGAGCCGATGAAGCGGAACAGCGCCCACAGGTGGGTCAGATGCTCGACCGTGTACGGGTCGCCGTACACGTCCGTCGCCCACCTCTCCCACTCCGTCGGCGGCACGTCCTCGTACGCGACCCCGAGCGCCTGCGCCGCCTCGCCGGCCGTCGCCATCTGCCCGGTCACGAGACACACCGGGTCGGCGGGCACGGGGTCGAGCAGCAGCCCCGCCGCCACCCGGGCCACGTCCTCGCCCGCGACCAGCGGGATCCGGGTGTCCGCCGGGCCCAGCGGCAGGGCCAGCCGGCCGGCCGCGGCAGCCACGACGGCCAGGTTCTCGAAGAACACCGCCGCCCGCAGGTGCACCGCGCCCACCCCGGCCCGGTCGAAGACCTGTTCGGCCACCCAGTGCCGTCGCATGCGCGGCGTGCCCGCCACGGGGGAGGCGTCGAGCTGCGACACCTCGACGACGCGCGTCACCCCCTCCTCCCTGGCCGCCGCCGCGAACACGGCCGTGGCGTCCAGCAGGCCCGCCGTCACCGGGTAGGTGAAGAACGCCCGCCGCACGCCGTGCATCGCCGGGCGCACGTCGGAGATCTCGCGCAGGTCGCCGACGGCCACCTCGGCGCCGAGCTTGCGCAGCTCCTCCGCGCGGTGGTCGTCGGTGCGCACGAACGCCCGCACCCGTTCGCCGCGCGCCAGCAGCAGGCCGGCGACGTGCCGGCCGGTCGATCCCTGCGGCCCGCCGGCCGCTCCCGTGACGAGGATCATGGCTTCTCCGGGAGGGTGAGGGTGAACAGGCCGAGCCGTTCCAGGTCGCGCAGGAACGCTTCGGCGGGGACCGCCTCGGCCGGCCCGTACACGCCTGGGCCGGGCCCGCCGCCGTCGGCCAGGCGGACGGCGGCCTCGACGGAGGTCACGGCGCTCATGCGCCACAGGTCGCGCCCGCTCGCCCGCCCCGCGCGGCCGCCGCCGTCCCCGGCGATCACCTGGGCGGCGACCGTGAACTCCGAGCCCGACCGGGTGGCCGCGGCCACGTGCTCGCTGGTGAACGCCTGCTCCTCCTGGAACGTGTGCGCCGTCAGCTGCGCCTCCACCCGCCGCGCCGGCACGTGCCGCGGCACGGTGACGACCTCGGAGAACGGCACCGGGGCGATCATCGTGCGCGGGCCGAGCGGCGGCGGGAACGGGAAGACGGCGTTGCGCGGCTCTACGTAGCCGACGTGCCGGGCGCCGTCGGTGAACGTGATGCGACGCGTGTCGGCGAACAACAGCTCGGCCGTCTTCTTGGCCCCCGTGGTGAGCCGCCAGCCGCTGACGGCGTACGCGGTGATCACCCGTTCGACGTCCGTCATGCCGGTGGCCACGGCGCCCGCGAGCAGGTCGCCGAGGCCGCCGTAGAAGCTCATCGCGGTGACCATGGTGATCCCGGCGCGGCGCGCCGGCTCGTCCATCGCGTCGAACATCCACGCCGTGTGGTGCTGCTCCAGCGCGTGGTCGACGTAGTGGCAGCCGCTCTCGGCCGCCGCCCTGGCGACCGCCTGGCCCGTGTGTGTGAACGGGCCGGCGCAGTGGATCAGCACGGACGCCCGTCCGGCCAGCTCGCGCAGCGCGTCGTGATCGTCGAGTGCCGCCTGGTGGACCGGGGCGCCCAGCTCGTCGGCCAGCGCCTTGAGCGCGCCGGCGTCCCGGCCGGCCAGGATCACGTCCCGGCCGCGGGCGCGTAAGTCCGCCGCGACCAGGCGTCCGGTGTGGCCCGTGGCGCCGTAGACGGCTACGGGGGATGAGTCCTGGTGCGGGGACTGCGGTGGGGACATCGCCCACCTCCCTGATTCATACTGTCGGTACGTAACTACGCTCGAAGTTACGTACCGCGAGTATGCAAGTCAATGGGGAGCACGATGATCCGCCGTACCCAGGCCGAGCGCTCTGACGAGACGACGGCGCGGCTGGTGCGTGCCGCGCGTGACCTGTTCGGCGCCGACGGCTACGCGGCCACCTCGATCGACGCCGTCGCCGCCGCGGCCGGGATGACCAAGGGCGCCGCGTACCACCACTTCGCGGGCAAGGCGGAGCTGTTCCGCGCGGCCTTCACCGCCGAGCTGGCCGACGTGGCCACCCGGCTGGAGCTGGCCGCCGCCGAGGAGCGCGACCCGTGGGCGGCACTCAGCCGTGGCACCCGCGCGTTCCTGGAACACTGCCTCGACCGCCGCTTCCGCCGCATCGTCCTCCTGGACGCCCCCTCGATCCTGGGCTGGGAGACCGTCCGGGAGATCGAACACGCCCACACCCTCCGCGTCCTGCTCACCGCCCTCCGCCAGGCCGCCACCCCACCCACGGAAGCGGCCTCGTCCGGCCACCCACCCACCGACGGGAAACCGAACGGACAGCCGCTCACCGAGGCGAAGCCGGACGGACGCACGCTCCCGTCGTCCACCGAGCAGAAGCCGGGCGGACGGTTGCCCACCGAGCAGAAGCCGGGTGGACGGCTGCCTGACCAGGGGGAGCCGGACGAGCGGCTGCCCGTCGAGGGGGATGTGGACGAGCGGCTGCCCGCCCGCGCGCAGCTGCTGTTCGGGGCGTTGTGCGAGGCCGGCATGCTGCTGGCCCGCTCCGCCGACCCCGCAGCCGACCTACCCCGCCTCGCCGCCGAAGCAGACCGCTTCCTCACCGCCCTGAAACCCTGACCCCACCGACACCAACCCCTCCACGATCAAGATGGCACCCCGAGGGAGCGTCGCTCCTGAAACCGGTACGGAGTCCGCTCCTGACCGCCCTCCACACAGGGACCTTACGTTGCGCAGTCCGTTCGTGATTGCCCTGCACACACGGACCTCAGCCCGGGGAGCGCGTTACGCCCTCCGTTCCTGATCGGGGGGCCTCAGCCCGGGAGAGTGTCCCTGGGACCCGTTGCGCGGTCCGTTCCTGAGGTGCCTTCCACGCAGGGCGCCTCAACCCGAGGGCGGTCGGCAATCGGACCCGCCAGGCGCCCCGCAACCTCCTTTTTCTCCAGAAGGACACCAGCCAGGACGGACGGGCAGTTCCGGTGAGACGGGCGTGGTGAGCGCCTGATGGCCCGGGACGCAAGGGCAGTAACCGTCCACGCCGGAGATCGACGATACGAGCCTCGGCGGGCATCGAAACTGTCGGTGCCCGCGTGCACACTCGCAGCATGCAGAACGAGCCCCTCGAACTCGGCGAGATCTCCTTCCCCACGTGGAGCGCCCACACCGACAAGATGGCGCAGGTGGGGTTCCTGACCATCGCCAGAAGGCTCCCCTCCCTCGTCTCCCAGGCGCTGCGCATGGCCTGGGAGGCCAGCCCGCGCGACACGCTGGCCACGGTCGTGCTCAACCTGCTCGGCGGTTTGTTCACCGCGTTCGGCCTGCTGGCCACCACCGGTGTCCTGACCGCGCTGTTCTCCGAGGGCCCCACCCCCGACCGGGTCGTCGCCGCCCTGCCCAGCCTCGCGCTGGTCGGCGTGGCGGCGGTGCTGCGCACCGCCATGCAGGCGGGCGCCGGCTGGGCGCAGGCCCGCCTCACCCCGCAGATCTCCCGGCTCGCCGAGGAGCGCCTCTACGGCCTGACCAGCCAGGTCGAGCTGGTCGCCTACGACGACCCCGACTTCCACGACTCCATGGAACGCGCCAACAGCCGAGGCGTGGCCACCGCCGAATACGTGGTGTCGGCGGCCGTCGACGTGGTCACCGCCGTCGTCGGCATCACGGCCGTGGCCGGCGTGCTGGGCGTCCTGTACCCGGTGCTGCTCCCGCTCCTGCTGCTGGCCGTGCTGCCCGACGCCTGGGCCGCGGTGCGCAGCGCCCGCATGCGCTATTCCACGATGTACTCCCTGATCCCCGTTCGCCGCCGCAAGTGGATCATCGCGGGCCTGCTGGCCGAGCGCCGGTCCGCGGCCGAGGTGCGCGCGTTCACGATGCGCGGTTTCCTGCTGCGCATGTACGACGCGGTGGCCAGGGCCGAGCAAGACGTCATGCTCACCCTGGCGAAGCGGCAGATGACGGCCAGGATCGTGGGCGAGGCGCTCGGCGGCATCGGCGCCGCCCTGGTCTACGTCGCCCTCGGCGTCCTGCTCGCCACCGCCGCGATCCCGCTGGCCGTGGCCGGCACCGCGGTGCTCGCCATCCGTTCCGGCCAGTCCTCCCTGGCCACCCTCATGTTCGCCACCAACCGCCTCTACGAGCAGGGCCTCTACTTCACCGACTTCCTGGAGTTCTGCGCCCAGGCCGAGCAGCGCCTGACCGGCCCCCGCCCTCTCGCCGTCCCCGAGGGCTTCTCCAGCATCACGGCGCGCGACGTGACGTTCACCTACCCGGGCGCCGAGACGCCCGCCCTGCGCGGCGTCTCGGTCGAGATCAAACAGGGCGAGGTCATCGCGCTGGTCGGCGAGAACGGCTCCGGCAAGACGACCCTCGCCAAGATCCTCGCGGGCCTCTACGAGCCCGACTCCGGCACCGTCCACTGGGACGACACCGCCCTGCGCGACGTCAGCCCCGACGAGCTGCGTTCGCGCACCGCCGTGATCGCGCAGGACCACACCCGCTGGCCCCTGACCGCCCGCTACAACATCACGATGGGCACCGACAAGGGCGAGCCGGCCCTCCACGCGGCCGCCGCCGTGGCCGGGGCCGACGAGGTGGTCGATGAGCTCCCTCACGGCTACCGCACGCTGCTCGACCGCCGCTTCAAGGACGGCCACGAGCTGTCCGGCGGCCAGTGGCAGCGCATCGCCGTCGCGCGCGGCTTCCACCGCGACGCCGTCCTGCTCATCTGCGACGAGCCCACGGCCGCCCTCGACGCCCGCGCCGAACACGCCCTGTTCGAACGCATCCGCGCCCACTCCGACGGCCGCACCGTCCTGCTCATCACCCACCGCCTGGCCAGCGTCCGCTACGCCGACCGCATCTACGTCCTCGACCACGGCACGATCACCGAGCAGGGCGACCACAGCACCCTCATGGCACTGGCCGGCCTCTACGCCGACCTCTACACCCTGCAGGCCAGCGCCTACCGCTGACGACCTAGCGCTGTAAGGGTCCGCGATTCCGTGAGCAAGCGCGGCTGATCATGAGCGCTGTCCGGGCAAAACCGCGTGATCAAGAGCTTTGCTGACGCTCCGTGCTGCCGGACTTACCTTTGTTCGCCGTCGGTTCGGCGGTCACCCGCGGGGGCCGGCTCGTGGGGCGCAGCAGCGGCATGAGGCAGTCCAGCCGCCGAAACGGCGTCTGGGTTCGCTGCCATCAAGCCGCCTCGTCCGTGGAATCGGGAGCGCGAGCCAGTCGCACGCTGCCGGACTCGGTCTTCTCGTCAGGGAAGACCCACTTCCGGAGCGCCCAGAAGCGGAAGACCATGGCGACCAGCGTGCCGATGACCTGCGCGCTCATGAAGTCGGCGATCTCCTGGGTCACCAGGCTCACATCTGGGGTCTCCAGGCGAAACACGTACCGGGAGATCCACAGCGGCGCGGAGCTGAGCACGAGACCGACGCCACTGACCAGGAAGAACAGCGCCGCCTCGTGGCGGCGCTCGTGGCCGCCCCTGGTCCGGAACGACCATTCGCGGTTCAACACGTAGGACACGATCGTCGCCACGAGCACCGCGATGATCTTCGCGGTCACCGGCTTCGGTTCCAGAATGGTCAGCTTCAGCCCATAGAACACCAGGTTGTCCACTAAGAACGCTGTTCCACCCACCACCGCGAACTTCAGCAGTTCACGGTGCTTCAGCGCAAGTGCGTACAGCGGTTCCGGCAACCTCGCGAGTACTGCGTTCGCTATTCGGAGCACCCCCGATCTTCTCACCAGTCGAACACCCTGGTAACAAGACTTGCGGACACGGCTTGCCCGGCTTCGCCATCATCGACCGCGCTCAACTCTTGGCGCGACCCCGTCGCCGTGGGGTCGAGGGGCTCATCCTCGAAGCAGATCATTTCCTGGGTGAGGCGTTCCGGCCGGGCTCAGTGGCCCACGCTCTGGTAGTGGTCGAGCTGACGTCGCCAGACGAGGTAGGCCAGCGCGACCAGGACTACGCCCAGCAGCGGGGCGGCCAGCGCCAAGGGGGTGTCGAGCTTGCCCAGCACGACGCTCGCGGGTATGTACGCCACGAAGGCGACCGGCAGCACGAAGGTGAGCAGCCACTCGGTCACGCCGCCGAAGATCTTCATCGGGTAGGACCCGAACTTGCTGAAGACGTCGTCGACGAAGACGCGCAGGGCGAAGGTGTCGATCATGCGTAGTGCCAATGAGCACAGCGCGAGGAAGAAGGCGGCCTCGATGAGGGCGCCGCCGATGATCGCCACGAAGCAGAAGGCGATCAGCCAGGCGTTCCACGAGATCTGCGCGTTCTGCCCGGCGACGGCGAGCAGCGTCACTCCCACGAGCAGGTCGCCGAACTGGGCGATGCCCATCCGATTGCCCATGAGCTGGACGAGGGGGTTGAGCGGGCGTAGCAGGAACCGGTCGAACTCCCCGTTGCGCACCACCCATTGGATGTCGTTCACGCTCATCAAGGGGATCATCGCCAGGGCGTGGGCGGTCAGGCGCAGGCCGTACAGGAAGGCGATCTCCGCCAGTCCCCAGCCCGCCAGCGAGGGGAAGGTGTGCATCACCACCCAGATGAAGGCGAACCCGGTGCCCTGCCAGATGGCGCCGCTGAGGATGCCGATCACGGTGTTCAGGCGGTACTGCAGGGCGCCGCGGGCGGAGGCACGCTGGAGCAGGACGTACAGGCGCAGGGAACGGAAGACCTCAGCCACCCTGGATCACCACCCGCCGGCGAGCCCGGGACCAGGTCAGCACGAGCAGCCCACCCAGCCCGACGATCCAGCCGACCTCGACCAGGACAGGGCCCGAGACGTCGGAGATGTGCCCGACGTAGATGGCCGCGGGCACGTAACCCATGTACTTGAAGGGCAGGATCTCGGCCAGCGCTCCCAGAGCGCCGGGGAAGAAGGTGAGCGGCACCATCGTCCCGGCGAAGAACTGGCTGACCAGCCGGTAGAACAGCGAGATCGCCCCGGTCTCCATCGTCCAGAAGCCGATCAGACTGATCAGCAACGCCAGCTGTACGGCGATCACGTAGCCCAGCGCCAGAGTGACCAGGTAACCGAGGCCGTTGACCGGCACGGTGATCGAGCCGACCAGGAGGACCACCGGGATGACAGGAGCGAGCAGCAGCAGCCCGCCGCCGGTGTTGCCGATCTGGAAGCCGGCCATCTGCCTCAGGTAGCCGACCGGGCGCGCCAGGTCGAAGAAGACCGTGCCGGTGCGGATGCGGTCGTGGATGGTGTGGGCGACGATGGTGTGGGTGGCGAACGCCTGCAGGTTGGCCAGGGTCAAGTAGGCCAGCAGCGCGTCCAGCGTGAGCCCCGCGGCCGAGGGGCGCGAGCCGTACACCGAGGTCCAGATCATGCGCAGGAGGAACACCTGGGCGACCAGCGTGACGCAGGTGATGATGATGTTGCTGCGGTAGGCCAGGGCGAGGCGGAAGCCGATGCGGGTCATCGGGTGTAGATCCCTTTGATCACGCTTTCCAGGTCGGGTTCCTCGACCGACAGGTCGCGGATGGTGTGTTCGGCGGCGATCGAGGCGATCATGCCCGGCAGGTCGTCGTGGATCTCGAAGACGTAGCGGCCCTCGGCGTCCCGTGGCACGCCGCGCACCTCCTCCGGCTCGGACTCCAGCGTGACCACCAGCCGCCGGGGCTCGTTGACCAGGGCGTCGATGGCGCCGTCGAAGAGCACTTTGCCGTGGTCGATGAGGATGATCCGCTTGCACAGGGCTTCGACGTCGGCCAGGTCGTGTGTGGTCAGGATGACGGTGGTGCGCCCGGCGCCGTTGGTCTCGACGATGAACTCGCGCACGGCCTCCTTGGCCACCACGTCCAGTCCCACGGTCGGCTCGTCGAGGTAGAGGAGTGGAGGTTCGTACAGCACGGCCGCGGCCAGGTCGCCACGCATCCGCTGGCCCAGGCTGAGCTGGCGCACGGGAGTGTCGAGGAACTCGTCGAGCCCGAGGAGGTCGCGCAGCTTCTTCAGCGACCTCTCGAAGCGCGGGGCGGGGACATCGTAGAGGGCACCGACCAGTCGCAGGGACTCGATCAACGGTAAGTCCCACCACAGCTGGCTGCGCTGGCCGAAGACCACGCCGACGTTGCGGGCGTTGACCGAGCGGTCGCGCCAGGGCACCAGGCCGTTGACCTCTACGGTGCCGCTCGTCGGGGTGAGGATCCCGGTGAGGATCTTGATGGTGGTGGACTTGCCGGCGCCGTTCGGCCCGAGGTAGCCGATGACCTCGCCCTCATGGATCTCGAAGCTGACGTCGTCGACGGCGGTCTTCTCCACGTGCTGGCGAGTGACCAGCGTGCGCAACGCCCCGAAGGGGCCGGAGAAGGTGCGCGGCCGGCGGAACACCTTGGTCAATCCCTCGACCCGGATCATGCAGAGATACTTTCCGCCGGACACGCGCGTTGCAAGTTGTTTTCATCGCCGTCCGCCGGGCGTCGCAACCGTGACGGGCTGAGCTGCGGTTACGGGTGGCCCCTTAATCGCACAATTTTCGCATTTGTGTGGACCTGTCGTAGTTTTGGCAAGCATTATATGATCTTGGTTTTCTGCTCTGAGCTTGACGGGGAGCGTGGGGGAGGGCTAAACGACAGCTATGACGTCCGTCAAAATGCGGCTCCGCGGCGCGCTCACCAATATCGACCTCGGGATCGTGCTGCTCGTGGGTGCCGTGGTGAGCGTGCTCGACCTACTGGAAGTGCTTCCCGAGCAGAACGCCGACGAGCTGATCCTGCCGGTGCTGGCCCTGCTCGCGTTCGTGTGGATCAGGGACAGGAACCGGCAGGCGCGCGTGGCCGACCAGATCGCCGCCCTGAGCCGTACGGCGGACGGCATGTGGCGGGTGCTCTCCACTGGCGACTCCGTCAAGTCCCTCAACGGGGCGGCCATCACGCGTCTGCTGGCCGAGGCGCGGGCGGGCAGCGACATGTGGCTGTTCAAAGGAGGCACCGGCACGTATATCCGGGCGGTCACGCTGCCCGAATGCATCGAACGTGCGAAACGTACGCGCAGCAGGATGCGTTTCCTGCTGGAATTACTCGACCCGACGAATAAGGAGTTGTGCAAGGCGTACACCAGATTGCATCAGAATCTGGCGGGCGACGGGGGCGAGGAGAAGAAGTGGACGGTGCTCGGCACCCGCAAGGACGTCTATTCCACGATTCTGGCCGCCTGCTGGTTCCGGCAGCACAACAGCCATCTCCTCGATCTGAAGATCGGCCTTTCTGGCACGATCTCGCTGTTCCGCTGCGACCTCACCTCGCACAACCTGGTGATCACACAGCGCGGCCCCGAGTTCCCCGGCCTGGCGATCCCCCGTGACAGCCCTCACTACAACCCCTGGTACGTCGAGCTCGAGAACAGCCTCGACCAGACCCGGGTGCTGGAGATCGGCAAGGCCTCGCCGCTCAGCTCCCCGCCCACGGCCGAGGAGGCCCGGCGGCTGTTCGAGGTGCTGGGCATCCCGCTGACAGACGACTTCAAGGACTCCGACGTGAAAGACATCTGCAACGCCGCGCTCAGCCGCACCGACCCGTACCAGGGCCGGGTGCCCGGTCCCGCGCCCGCGGCGTCGGTCAACTGAGCCCTCCTGCGGGTGTCAGGCCTTGATCAGTTGCTCGCTCAGCTCCCAGAGCCGCTGGGCGGAGCGGGGGTCGATGGCGTGCGGCACGATGTCGGCCGGGACGTCCTGGTCGGCGCCGAAGACGATGGGCTTCGGGTCCTCGTCCAGCGGTGAGACGTCGTTGTCCTTGAGGTAGACACCGCCGATCTCGGCGAGCAGCGGGCTGGTCGCCGCGAACACGATGGTGGCGGCCCCCTGCTGCGGGGTCTTCAGTCCGCGGCCGGGGGCGATGATCGGCCGGCCGGACTCGTCGATCAGCCCCATGGCCCGCAGCTGGTCCTCGCCCGCCGCGCTGTTCAGGTTCGTGCCGACGACGACGCCCGGGTGCGCGGCGTAGCCGCGGATCCCGTCCTCGGCCCATCGGCGGTCCAGCTCGACGGCGAACAGCACGTTGGCGGTCTTGGACTGGGCATAGGCGAGGTGAGGGTCGTAGCCGGTGGTGAAGTGCGGGTCGTCCCAGCGGATGTCGGACATTCGCTGCGCACCGGATGACACGTTGACGACTCGGGCGCCGTGCGCGGCGCGCAGTGCGGGCAGCAGGCCCAGGGTCAGCTGGAAGTGGCCCAGATGGTTGGTGGCGAACTGCGCTTCGTAGCCGCGCGCGTCTCGAACCGGTTCGTCAGGGGCCGGGAGGCCGGCGTTGTTGATCAGGACGTGGAGCGGACGGCCGAGATCGAGGTACCGGGTCGCGAAGGCGTCGATCGACGCCGGGTCGAGCAGGTCCAGCCGGCTGACCTCGACGCGCTCGATCCCGGCCAGCGCGACTGCGGCGCGGTCCGGGTCGCGCGAGCCCACGGTGATGGTGGCGCCGGCGTCGCCGAGCGCCCGGGTGGTCTCCAGGCCGAGCCCGGAGTGGCCGCCGGTGACGATGACGTTCGTACCGGTCAGGTCGATGCCGGCGAGGACGTCGGCGGTCGTCGACGCGGCGGTGAACCCTGTCCCGACGGGGTGTTGCTTGTGGGTCATGAGAGCGGTCCTTCGTGGTGGGGCGTCGCGGGTACGGGGATGCGGTCAGGCGGCGGCGCGTTCGTCGACGGGCCGGCGACGCAGGCGCGCCTGCTGGATGGCGGGCGGGTCGTAGGCCATGTCGAGGGCGCCGATGTCGGTGCCGGGCGGCACGATCTCGTCGATGCGGTCGAGGACCTCGTCGGTGAGCGTGACCTCGACGCCGGCGAGGAGGCCGTCGAGCTGCTCCATGGTGCGCGGCCCGATGATCGCGGACGTGACGCCGGGGTGGGCGATCGCGAAGGCCATGGCCAGGTGGGTCAGCGGGATCCCGGCGTCCTGGGCGAGCGGGATGAGCTCCTCGACGGCGTCCAGGCGGCGCTCGTCCGTCAGGTGCTGGAAGCCGAACCGGGAACGATGCGTGGTGTTCGGCTGGTACCTGCGGTAGCGGCCGGTGAGCAGGCCGCTGGCGAGCGGGCTCCAGACCAGGGTGCCCATGCCGTACTGCTGGGCCACGGGCAGGACCTCACGCTCGATGCCGCGGTTGAGTATCGAGTACGGAGGCTGCTCGGTGTGCAGCCGGGCCAGGCCGCGCCGCTCGGCGACCCAGTGGGCGTGCACGATGTCCGAGGCGGGCATGGAGGACGTGCCGATGGCCCGGACCTTGCCGGCGCGCACCAGGTCGGTGAGCGCCGAGAGGGTCTCCTCGATGTCGGTGTCGGGGTCGGGCTGGTGGATCTGGTACAGGTCGACGTAGTCGGTGCCGAGGCGGCGCAGCGAGTCGTCCAGGGCGCGGATCAGCCAGCGGCGTGAGGCGCCCGACCGGTTGGGGAGGACCGGGGCGGCGCCGCTGGGGTCGTAGTCCACGGGGAACCGGGCCTTGGTGGCGAGCACGACGTCGTCGCGGCGCCCCTTGAGCGCCTTGCCCACGATCTCTTCTGACTCGCCGTGGGAGTACATGTCGGCGGTGTCGATGACGTTGATCCCGGCGTCGAGAGCCCTGTGGATGATCTTGAGCGAGTCGTCGTGGTCGGGGTTGCCGACGGCTCCGAACATCATGGCGCCGAGCGCGTACGGGCTGACCTTGATGCCGGTCCTGCCGAGAGTGCGGTACTGCATACGGATTCTCCTGAGGCTGGAGGTCGAGGTGTCGCCGGCGAGTGTGCATGCCGTACCCTGGACCTAAGTGGAACGTCTTTCCAGAACTATACGGAAAGACTTTCCGGTTATGCAAGAGCGAAGGAGAGCCGTGCCCGAGAAAACGGCGCCCACCAGAGCCGACTCGACCGGCTCC
The DNA here is from genome assembly GCF_004348995.1 of Nonomuraea terrae. Lineage (GTDB taxonomy): Bacteria > Actinomycetota > Actinomycetes > Streptosporangiales > Streptosporangiaceae > Nonomuraea > Nonomuraea terrae. The sequence continues at coordinate 5,029 of NZ_SMKQ01000038.1, read as the reverse complement.
GCGGATCAGGGCGCACGCGAACGAGCGCCGCGCCGCCTGCGCGCCGACGCCCAGCGCAACGTCGACTCCCTGCTCGAAGCGGCCAAGACGGTCTTCGGCACCTCAGGCGTCGACGCCCCCGCCAAACAGATCGCCGATCTGGCCGGCGTCGGAGTCGGCACGCTGTACCGGCACTTCCCCCAGCGTTCCGACCTGGTCAAGGCCGTGTTCCAGCGCGAAGTGGACGCCTGCGCCGACGCCGCCCCGGCGCTCAGCGCCGCCCACGAGCCAGGAGAGGCACTCGAGAGGTGGCTCCTGCGCTACACCGAATTCCTCGCCACCAAACGCGGGCTCGCCACCGCCCTCCACTCCGGCGATCCGGCGTTCGACGCCCTGCCCGGCTACTTCATGCAACGACTCGGCCCCACCCTCGACTCGCTGCTCGAAACCGCGACCGCGAGCGGTGAGATCCGCGCCGAGATCAGCGCCAAGGACCTGCTGTACGCCGTCGCCAACCTGTGCCTGCCGGTGGAGGGCGGAGGGGTCGCCTACAGCCGGCGCATGGTCGCGCTCCTCGTCGACGGGCTACGCTACGGCGCCGGAACGAGCCCGTCTCGCTCCTGAAGGGGGCCATGCGATCCCGGGTCGATGGCGTACGGCGCGGCCACCGGCTCGTTGCCGATCGCGGCGTCAGCTCCAGCGCGCGCAGCCGCGACGGGCGCCATCCGCTGTGATGAGCCAGACGATGTGCCCGGGTGGGACGGCGCCTCCCGCCCGCGGGGCGAATCAGGAGCTGGGGGATTTGCCGTGTGGCGCGTCGACTTCACCGGGGCTCGCGGCTTGATGGCGGTGAGCCGGCCGCTTGCAGCAGCGTGAGCGCGGCCTGCCGGGCGAGGCGGGCAGCGTCGGGTGTGGCAGGGTGCTGGTCCGCCACGACGGTTGAGCCGGTCACCAGGATGAGCAGCTGACGGGCCAGCGCCCCGGGGTCGGTCGCCCCTGCCCTCGTGGCGATCTCGGTCAGCAGCGCCAGCCGGCGTTCGAGGTGGCGCGCCGCGAGGTCCAGCTCGGGTGCGCCGTGATGCTGGGCGGCGGCGTTGAGCAGGGCGCAGCCGCGGAAGTCGGGCTCGGCGTGCCAGTCGGCCAGCGCGTCGAAGACCGCGGCCAGTTGGTCGGCCGGGTCTTCGCCCGCGGCCTCGGCGGATGTGCGCAGCCAGCGCGTCACGCGGTCGCTCCTGGCCTCCAGCACCGCCTCGATCAGGCCCTCCTTGGAGCCGAAGTGCCGGTAGAGCGTCTCTTTCGACACCCCGACGGCGGCGCAGAGCCCGGCCACGCCGACGCCGTCCAGGCCCCGCTCGTACAGGATCGGCATGGCCGCCTCGATGATCGCGGCGCGGGTTCGCTCCGGGTCGAGAGTGCTTCCCTTCGGTACAGGCACCCCTAGATGGTAACGGGCGGTTCGATTACTGTTATCGTACCGATCGGTTCGATCTAAGGAGGATCATCGTGAGAGCCGCCACCCCCGCAGTGACGTTCGACAGCGGCGGAGTGCCGCTGGCCGGGTTGCTGCACCTGCCGGCCGGGCCGGGGCCGTATCCCGTCGTGCTGCTCCTGCAGGGCTTTCCGGGCAACGAGCGCAACCTCGACCTGGCGCAGGCGCTGCGAGCCGCGGGCTACGCCGCCGTCGCCTTCCACTACCGCGGCTCGTGGGGCATGGGAGGCACCTGGTCGTGGGCGAACGCGCTGGAGGACGCCGCCGCCGTGGCGCGTGCCGTGCGTACGGAGGCGTTCGCGTCGGCGTACCGGCTGGATCCGGGACGTCTGGCGCTGTTCGGGCATAGTTTCGGGGGATTCGCCGCGCTGATGATCGCCGCCGCCGACCCGTCCATCGCGGCCGTGGTGTCGGTGTCGGGCTTCGACTTCGGTACGGTGTCCCGCACGCTCGACCCGGCCGCCCGGGCGCGTTACGTCGAGGCGTTCGGGGAGGAACTCCTGCCCCTGCGCGGGACGAGCGGCGAGGCGCTGGTCGCCGAGATGGAGCGGGCAGGTGACCGGTGGAGCCTGGCCGGCCTGTCACCCCGGCTCGCCGGCCGGCCGGTGCTGCTCATCGGCACCTCGGACGACACCGTGACCCCGGCGGACGTACACCACCGGCCGCTGGTGAAGGCGTACGACCAGGCCGCGCTCGACCATCACGAGTGGCACACCGACCACGCCCTCTCCGACCACCGGGGGCGCCTCATCGAGACCGTCCGCGCCTTTCTCGACGGCCGGCTGTGACGCGCTCCTCCCAGGACGCCGGTCTTCGCGATCACGCGAGCCGCCGGTCGGCCGCCCGCCGCGCGCTGTGGCAGGCGGCGGGGCTCTCCTTGGGGGTCGCGGCGGCGCTCGGACTGGGACGGTTCGCGTACGGGCTGCTGGTCCCGGGCATGCGTACGGCGCTGGGATGGAGTCTCGCCCAGGCGGGCGCGATGACCACGGCCAACGGCGCGGGCTACCTGGCCGGCGCGCTCGTCACCGCCGCCGTGACACGCCGCCTGGGGCTCTCCGTCACCTTCCGCGCCGGGATGATCCTCACCTCCGTGTCGCTGGCGGCCACGGCCGTCAGCGGAGAGGCAGCGGCGCAGGTCGTCCTGCGCGCCGTCGCGGGGCTCGGCTGCGCGCTCGTCTTCGTCACCGGGGGCGTACTCGCCGGCCGGTTGGCCACCCGGTCCGGCTCGGCGTCCCCGATCGGCGTCTACTACGCGGGCGGCGGGCTCGGCATCGTCCTCAGCGGCGCCGTCGTCCCTTTCGTCGCACCGGATCGATGGCAGCTGGTGTGGCTGGGATTCGGGCTGGCCGCACTCGCCGGCACGGCCATCGGCTGGCGCGCCGCCCTGTCAGCCGGGGCGAAAACCGACGCCCCCGGCCGTGTATGCGCTGAGGTGGACGAGGCAGCGGCACGCTCCCATCCACCACGGCCGGCGAGGATGGGGAAGGGTGTGGTCCGTCCTCGCCCGCCACGGCCGGCGGTGGGGGAGGGGGCGGCGCGTCCTCACCTGGCGCGGCTGTGGCGGATCGCGGTGGTGTACGCGCTGTTCGGCGCGGGGTATCTGGCCTATCTCACGTTCCTGTCGGAGTTTCTCGCCGGTCAGCGGGCGAGTCCGTTCCAGGTGGCGTTGACGTGGACGGTCGTGGGCGTGAGCGCGTTGGTCGCGCCGGCCCTCTGGAACAGGCCCATCGCGGCCTGGCGGGACGCGCGGGCACTGGCCGTCCTCCTGGCGGTGCAGGCGGTCGCCGCCACGGCGCCGCTGGCGGGTGCGGCGCCCCTGCTGTCGGCGATCGCGTTCGGGCTCACGCTCATGGTGATCCCGTCGGCGGTGACGGCGCTGGTCCGCGCCACCGTCCCGGAGGCGGCGTGGACGGGTGTGCTGGGCGCGCTGACGGTGGTGTTCGCCGCCGGTCAGACGGCAGGGCCGTGGGTGGCGGGCGCGCTGGCCGACCTCACCACCCCCGGCATGGCGCTGGCCTGGAACGCGGCACTGTGCGGCTGTGCCGCGCTCGTCGCACTGACATGGCAGGCGACAGAACCGCACCACCGAGCCTCAACGGGTACAGCCCCGGGCACGTAGTGGAGTGCCATAGGACGGCACTGTCTGCCGGGTCCGCCTTCGAGCTGCCCGTTCGGGACGGTGCTGGGCGACGTGGCTCCTCGCGGGGCATGCGGCCGGCCGGCGATGGCTCTATCGCGGTGGGCCGGGGCGGGGTTTCATCGAAGGACATCCCGACCTTGGAGGCGGACAGTGGCTTATCAGCTCATCGTGCTCTACCACCATCCCGAGAGCACCGAGGCCTTCGACAAGCACTACGACGAGACGCACGCCCCGCTCGCCGCCCGGCTGCCGGGGCTGCGCGCGTACTCGGTCATGCGGCCCGTCGCCCCCAGGGGCGATCGGCCCGCGTACCATCTCGCGGCGGTGCTGACGTTCGACGACGAGAACGCCTTCAACGCGGCGATGGCAGGTGAGGAGGGCCGGGCGGCGGTCGCCGACCTGGCGAACTTCGCCGGCGCGGGCACCACGATGCTGACCGGCCCGGCCGGCCTGATCGTCTGACGCGCGCCGGGGCGGGCCGCCCGGACGATGCGGTACGGCACTCAGGCCGCCCGCACCGCCTGGCGGTCCGCCCCGCTTCGAGACCCGCCAGGCCGCCCCAGTGGGCCGAGTCAGCCCGGGGCGACCTGGACGGCTCAGTCAGCCGAGCCAGCCCGGGGCCACCAGGACGGCCCAGGCGGCCAGAGGGCCCACGGCGACGACGGCGGCGCCGTACGCCAGGAGCTTGCGGTAGAACTGGTCGCGTTCCATGCCCCTGACGTTGGCCACGAGCAGTGCGCCCGTCGTGGAGAAGGGGCTGACGTCCACGATCGCCGACGACACCGACAGCGCCGCGATCATCGCCACCGGGCCCAGGGTGCCCTGCGACAGCAGCGGTACGGCCAGCGGCACCAGCGCGCCCAGGATGCCGACCGTCGAGGCGAACGCCGACACGACGCCGCCCACGTAGCAGATCAGCAGCGCCACCAGCAGCGGGATGCCGATCGCGGCCACCGCCGAGCCGACGTAGTCGATGGTGCCGATCTCCTGCAGGACGCCTACGTACGTGACGACGCCGCAGATCAGCAGCACGGTCGGCCAGGCGACGCGCTCGACGGCGCCCTTGTTCGCCTTCGGGGAGGTGAGGGAGAGGATCACGGCGACGGTGACGGCGGTCAGGCCCACGTCGAGCTGGAACGCCAGCACGGCCACGCAGAGCGCGAGGATCCCGGTCAACGTCAGCGCCTGATGCGCCGTGAGCCGAAGCCCACCGGCATCGGGAGCGGGGGTGGCGCCGGGGGACGTACCCGATGACGTGCCGGGGACGATCGTGGTGGTCACCTCGCCGCTGGGAGAGTCGGGGCCGGAAGGGGTGACTGGGCTGAGAACGGGGGCGGGAGCACCAGGGTCGGTGCCTGTGCCGGGTGCCGAGCCGGGGGTCGCCGGGGAAGCGGGGGAGGCGGAGCCGGGAGATTCAGGGG
>NZ_SMKQ01000389.1 GCF_004348995.1 Nonomuraea terrae | reverse complement strand
GTGCACGACGCCGAGGAACTGGCGACCATGGCGGGATGGACGCGCCGGGCGCGGCCCCGCCTGGAGCGACACGTGCCGTGGGTGCCGTGGGAGCGGCTGGACCTGCCGCAACGGCACGTGAACACGGCCATCGGCCTCATGGGCGGCGTCATCGCCGGGGCCGCCGCGATGGGTGCGCGCACGGGCGGGCGGAGCGCCACGTTCCAGGCGGCGCTGGCCGGGTTCGGCGTGCACGGGGTGGGCCATCTGGCCCAGGCCGCGGTGACACGCGGCTACACCCCCGGCGCGGTGACCGCTCCCCTGGTCGTGATCCCGTACGCGCTGTGGGCCTGGCGACGGCTACGCGAGGCGGGCGTGCCGACGTCCGCGGGCCCCTCCACCGCGACCGCCCTGGCCGCGTTCCCCCTGGTCCTCGGAGGCGTTCACGCCCTCGCCCACGTCCTCACCCACCGCCGGCATCACCCCTCGAACGCGGTCAGGGGCGGTGAGCCGGCGGGGTGGGGCGGGTTCTGATCGCGGTGGCGAAGGCTTCGGCCACGGGACGCCAGGTGGCGGTCAGGCGGTCCTCGGCGGCTTTGACCTCGGCGTCGAGGTCGGTGGCCGACTCCAGGCCGGACGAGGCCGTCCAGGAGGCGAAGATGTCTGGGGTGGCCTCCGGGTGGAACTGTACGGCCCAGGCCGCCTCGCCGAGCCGGTACGCCTGGTTCGGGTACTGGGAACCCGTCATGAGCGGCACCGCGCCCTCGGGCAGGCGGGTGATGGCGTCCTCGTGGTACTGGACGGCGACGGCCGTACCGACGCCTGACAGCAGGCGGTCGGAGGCGGCCGCGGGCAGCGCGACCACCTCGCGCAACCCCACCTCCAGACCGTTGGCGCCGCGCTCCACCGTCCCGCCGCAGGCCATGGTGAGCAGCTGCGCGCCCAGGCAGACGGCCAGCGTGGGGGTCGACTCCTCGACGGCGCGGCGCAGCAGGTCGCGGGTGGCGGGCTGCCAGGGGCTGCGCTCGTCCTCCCAGGCGGCCGCCGCGCCCCCGAGCACGATGAGCCCGTCCGCCGCCCGCTCGGGCACCTCGTCCCCCAGGTACGGCCGGACGACGTCGCACTCCAGCCCCAGCCAACCGGCGAGGTAGCCGAGCCCGGCCTCGGCCTCGTGTTCGATGACAGTGATCCGCATGTCGGCAATTATCCCGTTTTATCCGGACTTCCCTACGCTCCTCTCCCCCACCCGCCCGGCGCACCGTCCTAAGCTCCGCTCATGAGTCTCAGATTCGACGAGGTGGACGGCCGGCGGATCGCCACGTTCGGCACCGGTCCACGCGTGATCATCGCGGTCCACGGCATCTCGGCCTCGCTGATGGCCTGGGCCGCCGTGGGCCGGAGCCTGCCGGAGGGATGGTCGCTGGTCGCGATGGACCTGCGCGGGCGCGGACACAGCGCGTCCCTGCCCGGCCCGTACGGCCTGCCCCGGCACGCCGAGGACGTGCTGCGCGTGGCCGACCACGTCGGAGCGGGCCCGGACGCGGTGCTGACCGGCCACTCGATGGGCGCGTACGTGGCGGCCCTGGCCGGGGCGCGGCGCGCTTTCGCCCGTGTGGTGCTCGTGGACGGGGGCCTCCCGCTGCCGCTGCCCGCGGGCGCCGACCCGGAAGCGGCGCTGGCGGCCACGCTGGGCCCGGCGCTGGAACGGCTGCGCAGGACGTTCACCTCGGCGGAGGCGTACGTGGACTTCTGGAAGGCGCATCCGGCCTTCGCCGCCCAGCGTTGGAACGCCGACGTGGAGGCGTACGTCCGCTATGACCTGACGGGGCCGGAGGGTGCGCTGCGGTCGCGGGCCGTCGGGGAGGCGGTGATGGAGGACGGCCGCTGGATGTACCTGGAGCCGGAGGCCATCGCGGCCGCGCTGACGTCGATCACCGCGCCGCTGCGCCTGCTGCGGGCGCCGCGCGGGCTGCTCGACCAGACCCCCGGCCTGCTGCCCGACGACCTGGCCCGCCCCTGGACGGAGCGGCTGCCGGGGCTGCGGGACGAGGTGGTGCCCGGCTGCAACCACTACACGATCCTGTTCGACGAACGTTGCGTCGCCACCGTCGTCGATCGCCTCACGTCGGACGCCGCCTGAGCGCGTACCGAAAGCGCGAGGCCCCCGGGGGCATCCGGGGGCCTCGCTGAAGGAGAGGAGGTCAGCGCGGGGCGATCCAGGTGGCGCGCCCGGCGGCCACCAGCGTGCCGTCCATCTCGTAGATGGCGCTCTGCCCGAACATCTTGCGGCCGTCGCGGCCGGTCGGGCGGGCCACCACGGAGTAGCGGCCGCCGGGCAGGACCGGACGGTGGATCTGCAGCGCGAGCCGGCCGAGCAGCGCGGTCTCGCCCGGCCCGAAGTGGGCCCAGCCGGTGATGCAGTCGAGCACGGCGCCCACGATCGAGGCGGGCACGCCGTCGTCGCCGGTCACCGTGAACGGCACCCGCCACCCGGCCGCGACCAGGTCGGTCCCCGCCACCGGGCCGGGGAAGATGCGCAGGCCGTCACCGGGCTCGCGCATGCCGCAGGCGAAGCACTCGGCGAACGGGTGGGCCTTCAGGCCCACGAATCCGGCCTCGGCCTTGGCCGCGTCGGTGAACGGCACGAACCCGGGCCCCTCCAGGTCCTCGGCCACGGGGATGGCCTCGACGAGGAGCTGGTCGCCGTGGGAAAGGGACACGGAGTTGGCCAGGTGCTCCAGCCGCAGCTCGGTCTCGAGCGGAGTGGGGGCGTGGAGCGTGACCTCGACGGCTGATCGACCGCCGTTCAACGCCTCCGCCATGGCGCCCGCGATCCAGCCGCCGTTGGCGACGCCGACGGGACCACGGAAACGCTGAGGAACGGTCAACACGGTCTGCAGGGCAGCCGTCGTCATGCCTCACCCTCCTCCATCGCCACATAAGACGATAAGTCCGGAAATTTACATAAAGAACAGGCCGATTTTACTCGACGCCAGGATTGCCTAAGTGCTGGGGGTCCCGCGTCCGCTCAACACTCCTCCATAACGCCTCTGAGGGGCCCGAAACTTCCCGACCCCGGCCTAAGGCGACCGGTCACGACGGGCACCGCGAAGCTACAAGCCGGCCGTCGCCCGGACGTGACGCGAGGGTCAGAAGCAACGAAAATCGGCCTCACCCCGCACCGCTGGCGGACGTGAGGCCGATCAAGGCGTCGGCAGTACCTTATCCCGCCTTCCCCACC
>NZ_SMKQ01000388.1 GCF_004348995.1 Nonomuraea terrae | reverse complement strand
ACCCCGAAGACCCAGCCCAGCCGCCCGCCCGCCTCCTCGAACGGCACGGTGTGGCTGTCGAACGTCTCCGTCAGCGCGATGTCGTGGAGCAGCGCCGAGACGTAATAGAGCTCGTCGTCGTGGTCGATGCCGTGCGCCGTCGCGTACATCGCTCCCCAGAGGTAGGAGCGAAGGCAGTGGTTGAGCAGCGCGGACGAGCAGAAACGCCTGGCCACGGACAGGGCCGCCGCGGCGGCGGGAGTCTCCGGGAACATGCGCTCAGGCTCTCACGCGGTCCGGCAGGGAAACCGCGTCTGAGGTGCGTGTCATCGAGCCGCCTTTCATACGTTACACACACTATGTGTAACGTAAGGCCTTCACGAGCCCGGATACGGAAGGCCGAGACGGATGACCTCGTACGACACGACAGGCCATGCCTCGCTGAGCAGCGCGGAAGCCGCCGATCTGGCCGCGCGGATCGCCGGTCCTGTGTGGCTGCCCGGCGACGATGGCTACCAGGCCGATTGCGCCACGTTCAACCTGATGACCCCGGTGCGGCCGGCCGTCGCCGTCGGGGCGACCGGCGTGGCCGACGTGCGGGCCGCGGTCCGGTTCGCCGCCGGACGCGACCTGCCGGTGGCCGTGCTGGCGACCGGGCACCAGGTGGTCGGCGAGGCCGGGGGCGCGGTGCTGATCAACCTGTCGCGGATGGACGCCGTCCACGTCGATCCCGGCCGCCGGCTCGCCCGCGTCGAGGGCGGCGCCCGCTGGCACCAGGTGCTCGACGAAGCCGGCGAGCACGGCCTCGCCGGGGTCAGCGGCGCCTCACCCACCGTCGGCGTCGTCGGCTACCACCTCGGCGGCGGGCACAGCCCGATCCTCGGCCGCACGCACGGGTACGCCGCCGACCACGTACAGGCCGTCGAGATCGTCACCGCGGACGGAGAGTCGCGCCGGGTCACCGCCACGTCCGAGCGCGACCTGTTCTGGGCGCTGCGCGGCGGCAAGGGGAACTTCGGCGTGGTCACCGCGCTGGAGTTCAGCCTCTTCCCGGTTGAGCGCTTCTACGGCGGCGGCCTGTTCTTCGCCGGCGAGCACGCGGCGGAGGTGCTGCGCACCTGGCGCGAGTGGACGACCGGCCTGCCGCTGGAGACGACGTCCTCCATCGCGTTCCTGCGCCGGCCGCCGCTGCCCGGGGTGCCGGAGCCCCTGCGGGGGACGTTCGTCGTGCACGTCCGGTTCTCGTCCCTGCTGCCGGCGGAGGAGGCCGAACGCCTGCTCGCGCCGATGCGGGCGATCGCGCCGCCCGTGCTGGACACGATCGCCGACACGCCCTACCGCATGGCCCGCACGTTGCACATGGACCCGCCCCGGCCCGCGCCGTGGGTCGAGCGGTCGTCGGCGCTGCGGGACTTCCCCGGCGAGGCCGCCGACGCGCTCCTCAGGGAGATCGGCCCCGATTCCGGGACGCGGCTGGGCTTCGTCGAGGTGCGGCTCCTCGACGGCGCACTCGCCCGCCCGCCCGCGGTGCCGAACGCGGTGTCCGGCCGGAACGCACGATGGGCGTTGATCGCCTCGGGCGCCGGCGCCCCCGACCAGGCCCCGGTCTTCCGCGCGCAGCTGGCCGCCCTGGCCGGGGCACTGGCGCCGTGGACGCAGGACGAGATGAACGCCAACCTCCTCACCGCCTCCCAGGGCACCACCCTGGACGAGCTGCGGGCCGCCTACGGCCGCGAACGCTACGACCGGCTCGCCGCGATCAAGAAGCGGTACGACCCGCGCAACCTGTTCCGCGTGAACCACAACATCGCGCCCGCCTGACCGCCTCTCAGACGGCGGCGTCGGCCGGGACGATCGGCGTCAGCTCGTGGCCCTCGTCGTGGACGAGGATGAAATCGGGATCGGTACGCCGCGCGGCGGCCAGCAACCTTCCCATGACGTCCGCCGTCAGGTCGAGCCCGAGCGCGGCGGCGACCCGCTCCTGGCACGCGGCGAGGTCGGGGAAGTCCTCCTCGACGAACTCGGCCCGGCACTCCTCGGACATCGCGCGCATGGCCTCGACGCCGCCCCGCCAGCGGATGAGGCAGTCGAGCCACCAGGGCGCCGCCACCACGAGGGTGAGCAGGTCGGTGAGGTTCTCCGCGACCAGGCTCGTCATGCCGTCGGACGACAGGAACAGCACCGGGCGTTCCTCGCCGCCCTCGCCGCAGAAGAAGTAGCCGCAGCCGCTCGCCATGCCGGCCACGGCCTCCTTCTGCTGCCCCGACCGCAGCGTCTCCTCCTCGCCGACCCAGTAGGGGCGGTCCAGGTCGAAGTCGAACGGGTGGATGAGGAGATCGGCGAGCTCGGGGTCGTCCTTGATCCGCTGAATGAGGCTCATGCGGCATGATCCTATTGTTCCCGGTTCATCCCCTGGACGGGCGGCCGGACAGAATCCGACCATGGCCGACCGGGCGCGCCAGGAGCTGGACGCGGACCGTTCGACGAGGCGGCGTCGGAGCCGTGCCCGGCGCGCGCCAGGCAGGCGGGCGTCGCGTTCACCGCGCCGGCCGAGACGCGCGACGGCGCGGAGCACCGCCGTGCGCTCTGACGACCTCACCAGGACGTGCTCGGCCGACATCCCCGGGCGCGGGTGGTCGCCGGCGATCCGTTTCGTCCGTGAGGCGAGATATCGGCGGCTGGTGACGTTCCACCATCAGGGCAACACGGTGGCGATCGCCATGAACCGGCGCCCCGGCCTCACCGGCCTGGAGAGCTGAGTCCCGTGTCCTCGTCGAGGAGGGCGTCGTTGAGGGCGATCGCGGTGGCGGTGGCGTGGCCGGCGGAGCCCGCGACGGTCAGGGCCGGCTGCGCGCACGACCCGGCCGCCCAGACCCCCGGCACCCCGGTGTGGCCGTCCGCGTCCGTGACGACGGCCGCGCCGCTGATCGTGCACCCGAGCTCGGCGGGCAGCGGTGAGGCCGGGCGGCGGGAGGTGGCCGCGAACACCACGGCCCGGGGCAGGAACTCCCCGTGCGCGAACTCGACGCCGGTGAGGCGGCCGCCGTCGGCCACCACCCGCGCGATCGGCTCCTCCCGTACGGCCACGCCCGCCGCGCGCAGCCACTCCAGCCGCTCGTCGTCGAACCCGGACGGCCCGCCGGTCAGCAGGACGAGGTCGCCGGTGAAGCGCCGCAGCAGCAGCACCTGCCGCCAGGCCCGCTCGCCCGCCCCCACCACCGCGACCGGCCGGTCACGCGCCTCCCACCCGTGGC
>NZ_SMKQ01000387.1 GCF_004348995.1 Nonomuraea terrae | reverse complement strand
ACCGAGAACCTCCCCAACCGCGCCCCCTCCAACGGCTACGGCATGACCGAGACGACCGCCCTGGCCATCGGCAACGGCGGCGCCGACTACCAGGCCAAGCCCGACAGCATCGGCAGGCCGTCCCCCGTCGTGGACGCCCGCGTGGTGGACCCCGCGGGCGACGAGCTGCCGCCGGGCGAGGTCGGCGAGCTCTGCGTACGCGGCCCGAACGTCATCCTCGGCTACTGGAACAAGCCGGAGGCCACGGCCCAGACCTTCATCAACGGCTGGGTGCACACCGGCGACATGGCCAAGATCGACGAGGAGGGCTTCGTCTACATCGTCGACCGGGCCAAGGACATGGTCATCCGCGGCGGCGAGAACGTCTACTGCGCCGAGGTCGAGGCCGCCCTGTTCGAGCACCCGGCGGTGGACGACGTCGCGGTGATCGGCATCCCGCACGAAGAGCTGGGCGAGGAGGTGGGCGCGGTCATCCGCCTGTCCCCCGGCCAGTCCGTCACGCTCGAAGACCTCCAGGCCTTCCTCTCCGACCGTCTGGCCAAGTTCAAGATCCCGGTACACGTCTGGTTCCGCGACGCCGAACTCCCCCGCAACCCCGGCGGCAAGATCCTCAAGACCCACCTGCGCAGGGAGATCCTGGGCAACTGATCCTCCCCTGCGGCGCGGCGGGTGCTCACCCCCCTGGAGCACCCGCCGCGCCGTCCCTTCTCCAGCCCCCCGGCCACCTCCGGCCGCCCGATGTGACGACCGCCACACAACGGCGTTCCCGCAGGTGAACACGCTGCGGCCGCCCAGGCTTACCTGGCGGGTAATCGCGGCTCCTATCCCCGGCTGACATCTTTCAGGTGTCGCAACGGAAGCCACCGAAGGAGCCGACATGACCGCCCTCACCGTCACCACCGACCGGACGAAGTTCCTGCGCCTCGCGCTGACCGCCGACGCCGTCGTCACCGGCGGCAACGGGCTGGTCTACCTCGCCTTGGCCGGCCCCGTGAGCACTCTGCTCGGCCCCGACGCCGGCCTGCTGCGCGGCATCGGCGTCTTCCTCCTCGTGTACGGCGCCGCGGTCGGCCTCCTGGCCGGCCGCCGCACGATCAGCCCGGCCGCCACCACAGCCGTGATCGCCCTGAACATCGCCTGGACGCTCGCCGGCGTCGCAGCCGTCGTCACCGGCGCCCTCGGCTTCACCACGGTCGGCGCGATCTGGGCCATCGCCCAGGCCCTGGTGGTCGCCGGCTTCGCCGAGCTGCAGATCACCGGCCTGCGCAAGGCCCGCGCCAACTGAGCCCCGTCAACGCACGCACCAGGAAAGAGACCATGAACCTCATCGAACGCTACGTCGCCGCCTGGAACGAGACCGGCCCCGCCACCCGCGCCAAGGCCGTGGCCGAGCTGTGGACCGAGGACGCCACCTACACCGACCCGCTGGCCGACGTGGCCGGGCACGACGGGATCGCCGCCGTGATCGAGGCCGCGCAGGGCATGTTCCCCGGCCTCGTCTTCACCCCCGGCGACCAGTACGACGCCCACCACCACACCGCCCGCTTCACCTGGCACCTCGGCCCCGAGGGCGGCGACCCGGTGGTGATCGGCTTCGACGTGGTCGAACTGGCCGAGGACGGCAGAATCCGCAAGGTCCTCGGCTTCCTCGACAAGGTCCCCTCCTGACCCCGTGTCCCCCTGCCGGACGGCCACCCCGCAACGGGCCCGGCCCGACACCGGAAGCCGCTCCCGCGGCGGCCACCCGATCCCGCCGAGGGAGCCGGCCCCTCCCTCAGCGCCCTTGACCCAGCACGATCGGCCCCCGGCCACGGCCCCCGGAACATGTTCCGGGGGCCGTGGCCGTGTTCACCCCGATGAAATCCATTTGCTCTTCCCCCACCCCCATCGGACAATGTGGCCTCGTGCGCCATCGAGTGAGACGCCTTGTTCGTCACCTTTCCATCGACCTGAGCCCGCTGCGCGATTCACGCGACTACCGGCTGCTCTTCAGTTCAGGCGTCATCACGATGTTCGGCACGATGATCGCCATGGTGGCGGTGCCGTACCAGATGAAGGAGCTCACCGACTCCTACCTGGCGGTCGGCCTGGTGAGCCTGGCGGAGTTCGTGCCGATGGTGGTGTGCGGCCTGTGGGGCGGGGCCATCGCCGACGCGCTCGACCGCCACAAGATCATCGTGCTGAGCGAGCTGGGCCTGCTGATCACCTCTTCGGCCCTCATGGTCAACGCGATGCTGCCCGACCCACAGGTCTGGGTCCTGTACGTGATGGGCGCCGTCTCCACGGGCATCGCCTGCCTGCAACGCCCCAGCCTCGAGGCGGTCATCCAGCAGGTGGTCAGGCACGACCAGCAGAGCGCGGCGGCCGTGCTGTCGAGCCTGCGCTGGAACTTCGGCGCCATCGTCGCCCCGGCGCTCGCCGGTCTCCTGCTCGCCCAGTACGGCCCCGCACTGGCGTACGGGCTCGACTCGCTGACGTTCCTGCTGTCGCTGCTCCTGCTGTGGCGGGTCAGTTCGCTCCCGCCGTCCGAGGACGCCGCCCCGGCGTCACTGAAGTCGCTGGTCGAGGGCGTACGGTACGCGGTGAGCCGCCACGACCTGATGGGCACGTACCTGGTGGACATCGCGGCGATGGTGTTCGCGATGGCGACGGCGCTCTACCCGTTCCTGGCCGACGAGCTGCGGGCACCCGGGGCGCTGGGCCTGTTCTACTCGGCCGCCGCCGTGGGCGCCCTGGTCGCCTCGGTCACCGGCCGGTGGACGGCCCGCGTGCAGCGCCACGGCCTGGGCGTCATCGTCGCCGCCACCCTCTGGGGCGTCGCGGTGGCGCTGACCGCCCTGGCCCCGAACGTCTGGCTGATCTTCGCCTGCATCGCGCTCGCCGGAGCCGCCGACATGATCAGCGGCATCTTCCGCATGACCATGTGGAACCAGACGATCCCCCAGGAGTTCCGCGGCCGCCTGGCCGGCATCGAGCTGCTCTCCTACGCCAGCGGCCCGATGCTCGGCAACGCCAGGGCCGGCCTGATGGCGAACCTCGGCGGCACCCGCTTCTCCCTCGGCGCCGGCGGCCTGCTGTGCGTAGGCGCCGTCCTCGCCCTGGCCGCCGCCCTCCCCAGATTCCGCCGGTACGACGCCAGAACCGACGAACACGCCCTCACCGAAAAGGCCCGCCGCGAAGCCACCCTCCAGACTTCCACCCAGGAATCCCCCGCCTGACCACCCCCGAGCCAACCC
>NZ_SMKQ01000386.1 GCF_004348995.1 Nonomuraea terrae | reverse complement strand
GAGGTGTCTTAGGGTCTCGTGGGCTCGGTGGCGATCGGGTGAGCTGTCGCTGGGGGACGGCAGGGCGGGGTCCCGTCGGCGACTCCGGGCGTTGTCCGTACGAGACGGTTCCGTGGGGTTGGCGGCGGTTCGGTGGGGGGTGAGGGAGAAGGCGACGTCGGAGAGTTTGGCGCGGGCGGACAGGGCGACCGTTTCCGCTCCGCGGCGCGAACGGACGAAGGCGAGCGTGCGTACGTCGGACAGGACGAGGTCGGCCAGCAGGTCGGCGGCCTCGGCCGTCGCCGTACGGCGTACCGGTGCGCCTCCCTCGCCTCGAAGCTCCGTCAGAGGCGGCTCCCACAGCGCGATGGTCGTCGAGCCCTTGGGCGAGGCGTCCACCGTCACCTCGTCCATCTCAAGGCCCGTCAGTCTCTTCGCGAACGCCCCGGGCTCGCTGGCCGTGGCCGAGGCGAGCAGGAAGGTGGGCTGGGAGCCGTACCGGGCGCAGGCGCGGCGCAGGCGGCGCAGGATCTGGGCGACGTGCGAGCCGAAGACGCCGCGGTAGCCGTGGCACTCGTCCACGACGATCAGGCGGAGGCGGCGGAAGAAGGACGACCACTGGGCGTGGCGGGGGAGGATGCCGCGGTGCAGCATGTCCGGGTTCGTCAGGACGTAGTTGGCGTGCTGGCGGACCCAGGTGCGTTCCTCGAACGGCGTGTCGCCGTCGAAGCAGGCCGCGCGCACCTGGGTGATGCGCAGTTCGCGCAGGGCGCGGAGCTGGTCGGCGGCCAGGGCTTTGGTAGGGGTTAGGTAAAGGATGGTGCCGCCGTCGAGGCAGGATGCGACCGCGGGAGTCAGGTACGCCAGCGACTTCCCCGACGCCGTACCCGTGGAGATGATCACGTTTCGGCCACGGCATGCCAGGTCGGCGGCCTCGTACTGGTGGGGCCAGAGTCCTGTGACGCCGTGGTTCGCCAAGCGCGTAATGAGCAGGTCCGGCGTCCATTCCGGCCAGCGCGCGTGCCCCGCCCGACGTGCTGGAACATGCTCCACATGGGTTACACGGTCGTGACGTGCGGGAACACCAAGCAGGTGGTGGAGGAGTGGACCTGCTTGTTGTGGGGAGGATGCGGAGGAAGTCACTGTTTCTAGTCTTGCATCGTTGGGCAAAGTCGCCGGGAATCGTGATTTCGTATAGACACAAGCCAGGCGCGTGGTTGAATGCCGCGCGTCAGGATCGGACAGTCTGGGGCCACGTTCCAGATTGCCAGTCCCAAAAGGGTAGTTTCGCAGGCGAGGCGCTGGAGGATCTGTGGATCTGAAGTTGGATCACCGCACCGAAGACCGACTCACCATCGTGGAGGTCGAGGGTGAGATCGATGTCTACACGGCGCCGAGATTGCGTGAGCTCCTCATCGACCTGGTCAACAAGGGCAACTTCCACCTTCTCGTCAACATGGAGAAGGTCGACTTCCTCGACTCCACGGGCCTCGGTGTCCTGGTCGGGGGGCTCAAGCGGGTCCGTGCCCACGACGGCTCGCTCGAGCTGGTCTGCACCCAGGAGCGGATTCTCAAGATCTTCCGGATCACCGGTCTGACGAAGGTCTTCGGGATCTACGCTTCGGTCGACGAGGCCAAGGAAGCTCACGGCAAAGACAAGTAGCATGGCTACCGTCGAGCTGACGTTCAGCGCCCTCCCCGCGCATGTGCGCACCGCCCGGCTGGTGGCGACGGCGATCGCTCGCCGCACCGGCGTGGAGGAATCCCTGCTGGACGAGGTCAGGCTCGCCGTGGGTGAGGCGTGTTCCCGGGCAGTCGAGGCGCATCGGGTCCACTGTCCGGGTGAGCCCATCCGCATCGAGCTGCGTGACGATTCCGGACGCTTCGAGGTCACGGTCAGCGACCAGGCCCCCAGCGAGGAAATCAAGCAGGAGCAGCCCCTCGACCTCGGCATGCTCTCTGACTCGTTCATGTCCAACTTCGGCATCGCGGTCATCGAAGGATTGGCCGACGACGTCGAGGTGTTCCCCAGCCCCAAGGGGACCAACATCCGCATGAGCTGGCCCGCCGCCGTGGCGGTGTGACCGCCGTGCCGGTGTGCCGGCCCAGGCCCGGTGCGGCCTCGGCCGGCTGACGGCTTCTTGCTGCGTCTCGACTGCCCTCGGCTGGATTTGAGCGGCAGACTCTCGTGGGGCTCGGGTGGTGGTCGAGCGTGCCCGTGAGGATGCCTGGCGCCCGCCTCGCCGCTGGGCGCCCTCGCGGGTGCGCGGTGTCCCGCCGTACAGGGCGAAAACCCGCATCGTGTACGGCGGAGCCGACGGCACACCCCCCGCCGACCGTGGCTGAGCACTTCCAGGGAGACGCCCGCTGACCCGCACGGGGCGGGCCGCCGTCACGGCGCATGGTGGGCTCGGCCGCCGTGACATGGATCAGCCGGATGACGCACCGGCTTTTCGGGCACCTGAAACCCCCGGCGATTACGGACACCAGGAATCCACTCCTGCGGGCTCGGAAGGCCGCCCATGGTCCCAAGCGCTTCGACCGAGGGCGGCGGGCTCTTGCAGCCCGATTGAGGGCCTGGAGGAAACCATCCGAGGTGGTCTGGACCGGCCGCCCTGACGCACCGTGTTGCCGGTCGGCACCAGCAGGCGGGGGGCAGACAGCGTGCCACGCTAGCCATCAGCACTCGGCACGACCCGCGGGCCATCGAGCGGGAAAGCACCCCGCCCCGGCTGACCCCTCGGCACGGCCTGCGGCCTGCGGTGCCTGGCCTGGCGTGCGGCCTGCGGTGCCTGGCCTGGCGTGCGGCCTGCGGTGCCCGCAGCCCTGGGGACGCGCTGGACGCAAACGCGCCGAACCTGTCCAAGCACAAGATGGCAAACACCATCCGTGGGCGCACCTGCCATGTCCAGACGGCCATGTCCAGACGGCAAAATTACCGGCTGCGCTGTTCTGCTCACTCTGCCCTCGTATGGACGACCTGGTCGGCCGGCGTTTCTATGCCCGATCCATAACCATCACTACACCGCGCTCGCCGGCATCCGTTCCGGCTGGAAGGGCGCGCTGATCGGCAACGTGGGCGAGAGCCGCACCGCCATCTCGGCAGGGGGTGAGGCGGTCTCGCCTTCCGCCGTGTGGTTGTGCTGTTGGAATGGGCTGAGGTGCTTACATCGGGCCTGCTTACCTTCCTAGCCATGGATGTGGTGAAACCCGGGGCGGGCCCAGGACGGGAGTACGGAGGCGGGCCCAGGACGGGAAAGCCGAGGCGGTCCAGGGC
>NZ_SMKQ01000385.1 GCF_004348995.1 Nonomuraea terrae | reverse complement strand
CCCGTGGGGGAGGCGCACCTGGAGGTGCTGGCGCGGCGGGTCAGTGAGCGTAACCCACGGTGAGCGATCTTCGGGCCCGGGTGGAGCGGGCGCTGGAGGAGTTCGTCGACGAGGAGATCTCCGAGCTGCTGAGGCTCGACGCGGAGCTGGCGCCGGTCGCCGAGCAGGCGCGGGTGTCGGTGACCGGCGGCAAGCGCATCCGTCCCGCCTTCTGCTACTGGGGGTGGCGGGCGGCCGGGCAGCCGGACGCGGAGCCGATGGTCCGCGCGGCCACGGCGATCGAGCTGGTGCACGCCGCGGCGATCGTCCACGACGACCTCATCGACCGCAGCCCGCTGCGCCGCGGCCGTCCCACCGCCCATCGGCGGCTCGGCGACGGGCTGGCCGTCATGGTCGGCGACCTCTTGCTGGCGTGGGCCGGTCAGCTGTTCCACGGCTGCGGCCTGCCCCGTACGTTCACCGCCAGGGCCGTGTCCCTGTGGACGGCGATGGGCCGCGAGCTGATCGCCGGCGAGTGCCTGGAGCTACTGCGGACGCAGGGCCCGCCGGACGTGGCGCGGTCGCTGCAGATCGTCCGGTTCAAGACCGGCTCCTACACCGTGGAGTGGCCGCTGCGGATCGGCGCGGTGCTCGGCGGGGCCGGCCCGGCGACGCTGGAGACCCTGTCCGGGTATGCCCGCCCGCTCGGTGAGGCGTTCCAGCTGCGCGACGACCTGTGGGGGGTGTTCGGCGACCCCGCCGTGACCGGCAAGTCCGCGCTCGACGACCTGGCGGGCCGCAAGCCGACCGCCTTGCTGGCGCTCACCCTGGAGCGGACACCGGACCGCGCGGAGCTGCACGCGCTGCTGCGGGCTCCGGTCGAAGCGCCCGAGGCGGCGCGGATCACCCAGATCATGCAGCACTGCGGCGCCGCCGACGAGGTCCGCCGCATGATCGGCGAACGCGCCGACGCCGCCCGTACGGCGCTGGAGCGGGCTTCCCTGCCCGCCGACGCCGCCTGCGCCCTGACCCGACTGATCGAAGAGGTGACAGCCGATGTCTGACGGTTCGTACGACGACGCCTTCATGGACGCCCTGCGACTCAAGGGCGACGACCTGGCCGATGCCACGGTGGCGGCGTTGTTCGCCGAGGGTCAGGTGGGCCGGTTCAACACGCTGATGCGCTGGTTCACCACCTCCGGCCAGGAGCTGCCCGACGGGCTGCCGGACACCGCCCGCGACTACCTGAAGGCCACCGCGAACCCGCCCGACTGGGTGGACTGGGCGATGATGGAGCAGGCCAGGCAGTTCTTCATCGACAACGACGTGCACATCAGCACCGCGCTGTCGTTCGCGGCCATGCCGGCCTGCTACGTCGTCCCGCACGTCGCCCGGCTGCTGTCGGCCACGCATACGCTGGCGTACCCGTCGCGGCGCATGGCCGAGACGGGGCAGTTCACCGTCTACCTCATGCAACCGGACGCGTTCGAGGCGGGCGGACGGTTCCTGCCGGCCGCCCAGAAGGTGCGGCTGCTGCACGCCTCCATCCGCCGTCACCTGCGCGAGACGGGCGGCTGGCCCGAGCCGGTGGCGATCTGCCAGGAGGACATGCTCGGCGGGCTCATGATGTTCAGCATCCAGGTGCTCGACGCCCTGCACCGCCTGGGCGTCCGCATGACCCCGCAGGGCGCGGAGGCGTACTACTACGCCTGGAAGGTGGTCGGCGCGATCCTCGGATGCGACCCGGCGGTCATCCCGGCCGACCTGGGGGCCGCCCGCGAGTTCTCCGACCGCTACATGATGCGCCACATGGGGCCCTCGCCCGAGGGCGTCCACCTGACCGGGCAGCTCATCGACATGTACGAGCAGGTCGTGCCCGGCACCCTGCTCGACCCGGTGGTGCCCGCGCTGATCCGCTTCCTGATCGGCGACACCGCCGCCGACTGGCTGCGGGTGCCGCGATCCGGCTGGGACACCACGGTCAAGCTCGTTCCCGCCCTGCTCGGCGTCATCGAGGGGCTGGAGGACCGCGGGCCCTGGGCGGCGCAGCTGTCCGACCGGCTCGGCCGCCTGGTCACCCAGCTGGAGCTGACGTCCCTGACCCGCGGCCGGGTCATGCACTACGCCATCCCCGACGAGCTCAAGCCCGACTTCGGCATCCCCGCCGCCGCCGGCCGCTGGACCCCGCCGCCGCCGATCCCGGCCTGAACCGTGGAATAGGGCGGGGGAGGTCGATGTTGGAGGGCACAAGCTTTAAAATTCAATTTCTGACGGAGGGACTGTCATGGCAATCGCCTTCATGCTCGTCATGAGTGTCATCATGGGCAGCGTTCTCACCGGTGGGGTGGCCGCCATCGTGCTGAACGGCATCAAGGGCCGCCAGTGGCCGGTGTTGCTGCGGCGGCGGGTCGTCTACCGCGGGTTCGTCGTCCGCTAAGGCAGGCTCTTTGGCCTCCTCGCGTTTTCCCTGGCAGCGGGCATGGAAGGTGCCGAATGCCGACCATCGCCCGCGACCAGGGAAGTTGCGTGCAGGAGATCCCGTCGACGATCTCGGGCTTCGTCTGGGACCCGTTCCCGCTGATCCCGCTGCGGGCGCTGTCCACGGCCCTGGCGGCCACCGTGGGCGTCGGCAACATCGCCGGCGTCGCCACGGCCATCCACTTCGGCGGGCCCGGCGCCGGCGTTCGTCATCGGCAACATGGTGCAGTCCAACAGCGTGGCCGACGCCATCGACGCGCAGTGGAACGTGCCCGTGTGGCTGACCGGTCCGGTCATCACCGTGCTCGCCGCCACCGTCATCCTGGGCAGCCGGCGCGGCAGGCGCTCGTGTCGATGACCCAGACGTTCATCGACACGCTCGTCGTCGTCAGCATGACCGGCCTGGCGATCGTCGTCACCGGCGCTTGGCAGAGCGGCACGAACGGCGCCCCGCTCACCGCCCTCGCGTTCAGCCGCGGCCTCAGTGGGGCAGCCTCGTCGTCACCCTGGGCCTGATCTGCTTCGCCTTCTCCACGCTGCTCGGCTGGGCCTGCTACGGGGAGCGCTGCATGGCCGCCTCTTCGGCCGCGTGTCCGTGACGCCGTACCGGCTGCTGTTCATTGTGCTCATCTTCGTCGGCACGGTGCTGGAGCTGGAGACCCCGACGGGAAACGCGCCCCCGTCACGTGACGTTCCACTGTGGAGCTGCGGTCCTGTCTCTTATACACATCTCCGAGCCCACGAGACCCTAAGACAGCTCGTATGCCGTCTTCTGCTTGAAAAAAAAAAAAAATAATGAAGACACACAGACAAACAACCAAGACTCCAGTTGCCATACAACTGTTTCCGGAAGGAATAAGAGATGTTTTT
>NZ_SMKQ01000384.1 GCF_004348995.1 Nonomuraea terrae | reverse complement strand
GCCCCACCCACAGCCGACCCCTCGCCCTCGGTTTCCGCTGAGGCGGTGACGTCCGCTCCGCTTCCGCCCTCGGCGTCGGCTCAGGTCGCGGAGCACGCGCCGGTGCCGCCCTCGGCGTTGATCTCTGGCGACGCCGTGCTCTCGGGACAGGGCGCCGTTCAGGCGGTCACGACTGTCATGTCCGCCACGCCGGTCGAGGGGCCGGGTGGCGGGCCGGAGACGGCGGGGGAGAGCTCGGCGTGGGAGGCGGTGGTGGCCGCGGTCGACAGCGGCGACCCCGAGCAGGTGGCCGCGTGCGTGCTCGCCCTTGACGACCGGGCCCGCCGCGAGGTGGCGGCGCTGCTGCCCGGTCACATCTCCGTGGCGCAGAGCCGCGCCGTGGCCAGGCGCGTCAAGCGCGAGGACCGGCACCGGCTGTCGAACGAGGCGGCCTGGCGGCGGCACGTCGCCCGCGCGGGCCGCGTCGTCCACGAGTACGAGCGCTACCAGTGGGACGCCCCCTGGAGCGCCGTCCGGCAGCCCATGCCCGACGAAAGCTGGGCCGGCCCGCTCCGGGTGGCCGGGGCGGGCGTCATCGGCGGCGCCGCGGCCGTGCTGGCCTGGCTCAACCGCCGTGACCTCGAACAGCCCTGGAACGAGCCCGACGCCGACCATGTGGTCGAACGCGTCCTGGCCGAGCGCCCGCCCGCCTGGCAGGCCGATTTCGCCGTCCGCGCCGCGCTGCGGCTGAGACCCGTCCCGCGCGGCAGCCGCCGTGCCGTCTCGGGGGCCCGGCTCGCGCTGGCCATGCTGCGCCGCAGCGGCGCCACCCCGCCCGAGCACGACCCGCTCGTGCCGGCCTGGGCGGCCGTCGCACCCACCGCCGCGGCCCTGCGCGACGATCCGCTGCTCGCCCACCTGCTGCCCCGGTTGTTCGAGGCGGAGGGCGTCGGCGCCGTCCTGCGCGACGAACCGGCCGGCGAGCCGCCGCCCGCCTCCTGGCTGGCCGCGCTCACGGAGCTGGAACGCACCGGCCGGATCGGCCGCGACCAGCTGCTCGACGGTTGCCTGCGGCGTTTTCTGCGCGGCGGCGCCGCCCCCGACCTGCGCTTCTTCGTACGCCTGCACGAGCTGCTCGACCCGTCCCCCGACGAGGTGCGCGCGCGGTGCCGCGACTACCTGCGGCTGCTGCCCGCCGCGCCAGGACCGGTGGCCGAGATGGCGCTCCGGCACGT
The DNA here is from genome assembly GCF_004348995.1 of Nonomuraea terrae. Lineage (GTDB taxonomy): Bacteria > Actinomycetota > Actinomycetes > Streptosporangiales > Streptosporangiaceae > Nonomuraea > Nonomuraea terrae. Next base: position 2,140 of record NZ_SMKQ01000384.1, on the reverse strand, counting down.
TCGACGCCTCGGCGACCTCGATCCCGCCGACCGTGCGGAGGCCATCCGGGCGCTGCTGCTCAGGAGCGAGCGCAAGCTGGTGACCGCCGGGCTCGCCTGGCTCGACCAGGTGGCCCGCGACCCGGCCGCCGACCTCGACGCGCTGGCCCCGGCCTTGGCGTACGCGTTCGCCTGCGGGTCGTCCGACGTGCAGGGGCGGGCGGTGCGGATGGCGGTCAAGCACGCCAAACGGTTCACGGCCGTGGGCGCCGAGGCCATCAGGGACGCGGTCGGCGTCCTGCCGCCGGAGCTCGGCGAGACCCTGGTGGCGTTGTTCGGCGGGGAAGCGGCCGAGGCGGATGCCGACGGGTTCACGCCCGTGCCGCTGCCGCGGCCCCGCCGGTCAGGGCCGTTCGCCGCGCCCGTGGCGGCCGTCCGGGACCTGGACGACCGCCCCGGCGGTTCCTCGTGGGAAGCCGCGGAACGCTGGCTCGCCGGCATCGTACGGCTGCACGCGGAAACCCCCGACGCGCTCGCGGCCCGCCTGGCGACCGAGCCCATGCGCCCGCAGCCGCCCGCCGGCCCGTGGACGCACGTCGAGCGCTGGTCCGAAGAGATCGCCCGCCTGATCGTCACCCGCGCGGGGCTCGACCCCAGGACCCGCAGCACCGCGCCGATCCGAGCACCAGGCTCCGGAGGCCCGGCGGGCGGAGCCGCCCACCGGTTACGCGGACCCGGCGCGCACAAGAACCGACCGGATGAGCCGGCGGATCCGTCAGGCGGCGACGGGAGCCCACCGGGTGGGCCGGCGGGTTCGTCGGGCGGCGACGGGAACCGACCGGGTGGGCCGGCGGGTTCGTCGGGCGGAGCTACGAGTCGGCTGGGCGAACTGGTGTGGCCCGTGGCCGGAGCCGCGGGCCGACCGGAGCGACTCGCGGGTCCGGCGGAGGCCGGCGCGCCGGTCGAGGCCGTGCGGCATGGCGAGTCGCGGTTGCCCGCGGACGTGCCCGCCCCGCACCTGTTCCTGCTGCGGCGGTGGGCCGAGGTGTACGACGCGATCGAGGCGGAGGCGCTCCCGCCGCGCCTGCTGGCCGAGCCCATCGCCGACACCGGTCACCTGGACGCCGCCGAGCTGGTGGATCGGCTGGCCGGGTACGAGCGCGACGGGATCGACCCCCTGCCCGCCGACCTGCAGCAAGCGCTGCTGCGGCTGCCCCGTGCGATCCCGCCGGACGTCGCTGAGCGGGCCGCGCGGCTGACCTCCGAGGCGGGCCGGGCGGCCGCGTCCTGGATGAGCGGCCGACGGCCGGAGGCGGTCGCCTCCGAGATCGCCTGGAGGTTCGACGCGGGCGGGACGCTCCGCCTGGTGCCCCGGGTCCAGGTCACGGCGCCGTCCGGGCTGCCGCTGGTGGACGCCCTGCTCGCCGACCCCGGCGAACACCCTCGGGAGGACTCCGGCGGCACCCTGCGGTGGTGGCCGTACGTGATGCCGTCCGACCGCGAGGTCGTCGCCGCCCACCTCGTCCCGCACCTGGCCGACCTGTGGGAGCCGGGCGGCGTCGAGTCCTCCGCGGCGTGGGCGCTGGCGCGGACCGACGGGCCCGCGGGGGAGGCCGTCGGGCTCGTGCACGCCTACGTCGTCGGCGAACGGGCGTGGAGCACGCCGGAGGAGCGGGCGCGCGTCGTGGTGGAGGCGGCCGCCCGGGGAGACCTCGGCGCCGAGGCGCTGGGACGTCAGCTCGCGCTCCTCGTTCACCTCACCTGGCTCAAGCCGGGGCCGGTGTTCGAGGCCCTGGAGACCGCGGCGTCGCTCGGGGCGCACCGGGAGGTGTGGCGCATCATGACGGGGTTCCTGCCCGCCTTCCTGCCGGGTCCGGACAAGCGGCCGACCACCCGGCACGCCCAGGCCCTCGCCTTCGCCGTACGCGCCGCGCAGTGGGCCGGAGCACGGGGCGCCCTGCCCTGCGTCACGGAGATCGCCGAACGCCGGGCCTCAAGCACCTTCGTCCGCCACGCCCGCCGCCTCCACACCTACCTCACCTGACTCCACGCCGTCCCCGAGGCAGACGTCTCGGGGACGGCGTGCGGCCGAGCAGGACCCGGCGGAGAGGAAGGCGCGCCCGGCGCCTGCTCCCGGACGCCAGGCGGGCATGGCGAAGCC
>NZ_SMKQ01000383.1 GCF_004348995.1 Nonomuraea terrae | reverse complement strand
CGCCTGCTCACCGGCCGGTTCACCGTCCGCAGGATGCGCGAGCTGGAGCCGCGCATCGAGCGGATCGCCGCCGACCACCTCGACGCCATGGCCGCCGCCGGGCCGCCCGCCGACCTGGTCTCCGCGTACGCGCTGCCGATCCCGTCCCTGGTCATCTGCGAGCTGCTCGGAGTCCCGTACGACGACCGCGGGTTCTTCCAGGAGCGCACGGCGCGCATCGTGCGGGGCCATGACACGGCGGGGGCGATCGCCGACCTGTCGGCGTACCTCGGCGAGCTGGTACGGCGCCGCCGAGCCGAGCCGGCCGGCGACCTGATCAGCGACCTGACGGGCGACCTCACCGACGAGGAACTGGCCAACGTCGCCATGATCCTGCTCGTCGCCGGGCACGAGACCACCGCCAACATGCTGGCTCTGGGCACGTTCGCGCTGCTGGAGCACGGATCGGCCTACGAGGAGGGGGCGGTCGAGGAGCTGCTGCGCTGGCTGTCGGTCCTGCAGCTCGGCGCGCCGTCCAGGGTCGCGCTGGAGGACGTCGAGGTGGCCGGCACGCTGGTCAGGAAGGGCGAGACGGTCGCCCTGACCCTGCCCGTGATCAACCGCGACCCGGACGAGTTCGACGACCCCGACGCGCTCCTGCCCGGCCGGCCGGAGGCCCGCAGGCATCTCGCGTTCGGCCACGGCGTCCACCAGTGCCTGGGGCAGCAGCTCGCCAGGGTCGAGCTGCGCATCGGCTACCGGGCGCTGTTCGACCGCCTCCCCGGCCTGCGCCTCGCCGTGCCGGCCGCCGAGGTGCCGCTGAAGCAGGGCGCCGCCGTCTACGGCGTGGAGAGCCTCCCGGTGACGTGGCCGAGCTGATCATCTGCTCTGGGAGGAATCATCCCGGATTGTTAGGCTCGGGGCCCAAGTGATTAGTGCGGAGGTCCGATGTACTGCGATCCCAGGTTCTCCCGTGTACGTGAGGTGTTCGAGCGGCAGTTCGCCGAGGGGCAGGAGCTGGGCGCCGCCTTCGCCGTCTACCTCGACGGCGAGCTGGTCGTGGACCTCTGGGACGGCGTCGCCGACCGGCACACCGGGCGGCCCTGGGAGCGCGACACCCCGGCGTTCGCCTATTCCTGCACGAAGGGCGTCGCCGCCGCCGTGCTGCTGCACCTCGCGGAGCAGGGGCTGGTGGACGTGACGGCGCCGGTCGCGGACGTGTGGCCGGAGTTCGCCGCGAACGGCAAGGAGTCGGTCACCGTCGAACATCTGCTCACCCACCAGTCCGGGCTGCCCGCGGTGGAGGAGCCGGTGCCGGTGGAGGAGTTCGAGGACCAGCCGGCGATCGCGGCCCGGCTCGCCCGCCAGGCCCCCGTGTGGGAGCCGGGGACGGCCCACGGTTATCACGCCCTCACGTACGGATTCCTGGTCGGCGAGGTGGTCAGGCGGGTGAGCGGCAAGTCGGTGGGCGAGCTGGTCGCCGCCGAGATCGCCGGGCCGCTGGGCCTGGAGCTGTGGGTGGGCGCGCCGGACTCCGTGATCGCCCGTACGGCCCGGCTCAAGGCCGCGGACCGTCCCCGTTCCGGTCGGACCGGCGAGCCGCCCGCGGCCGACCCGCGAGCGGTGGCCCCGACGGTCGGCGAGGAGGCCACGGACGGCGGGCGGATGGAGGACCTGCTGGCCCAGATGGCGCGGGCCGCGCTCGACCCCGGCAGCCTGATGAACCGGGCGCTCGGCAACCCCGGCATGCACCTGCTCGAAGGCGGCGCCAACAACCCGGTCATCCTGCGCGCCGGCTGGCCGGCCGCCGGAGTGGTCACCACCGCCCGGGGGCTGGCCGGCTTCTACCGTTCGGTGGTCTCGGGCGACATCCTGCGGCCGGGGACGCTCCAGGAGGCCATGCGGCCCCGGGTGGACGGCCCCGACCGGGTGCTGTTCCTGCACAGCTCGTTCGGGCTGGGCTTCATGCGTCCGTCGATGACGTTCCCGATGCCGTCGCCGACGGCGTTCGGCCACTCGGGCATGGGCGGCTCTCTCGGCATGGGCGACCCAGAACGCCGCCTCGGCATCGGCTACGTCATGAACAAGATGAGCAACGGGGCCTCGGGCGGCATGCGCGCCCCCAACCTCGTGCAGGCGGTCTACGACTCGCTGTGAGTCACTCATCGTCATATCGCATTAACGGTGGGCGAAATATCTGCGGTCGTGACAACCCCAACCCCGGGTGAGACCGTCGAACCGGTGAGGGCTTGCCGATGGGGGTAGGACTTGGTCCCTGGTTATCGTGACGTACGCCAGCTCGGCGCCGGTCGCACCGGCCGCGTCTTCCTGGCCACCTACGAGGCGACCGGTGCGCACGTGGCGATCAAATACCTGAACGCCACCCTGCGCAGGGACGCCGAGTTCATGGACCGCTTCCGCTCGGACACCCATCAGCTCGTCGAGATCGACGACCCCAACGTGGTGCGGCTCTACGAGTACGTCGAGATGCCGACCAGGGCCGCCGTCGTCATGGAGCTGGTGGACGGCGTGTCGCTGCGCACGCTGCTGACCGAGCACGGCCGGACCAGCCCGGAGGCGGCGCTGGCCGTGCTGAAGAGCACGCTGCTCGCCCTGGCCGCGGCCCACGAACGGGGCGTGCCGCACCGGGACGTCAAGCCGGACAACATCCTCGTCCAGGCCGACGGCACCAGCAAGCTGGCCGACTTCGGCGTCGTGGTGCACGCCGAGGAGCCGGGCGTCCCTGCGGGCACGCCCGCGTACATGTCGCCGGAGCTGTGGACGCGCCACCAGGCGGGGCCGTCGGCCGACCTGTACGCGGCGGCGTGCGTGCTGTTCGAGGCGGTGCGGGGGCGGGCGCCGTACCGGGCGTACAAGGAGGGGGCGGACGCCGAGCCGGACGTGCCCGCGCTGCGGGACAAGCACCTGGTGGAGCCGGTGCCGCTGGAGGTGGCCCCGGACACGCTGCGCGACCTGCTCAAGCGCGGGCTGGCCAAGGACCCGGCGGCCAGGTACGCCTCGGCGCGGCAGTTCGCGGCCGAGGTGGAGGAGGACGCGGTCGCCGGGTACGGCCCCGACTGGGAGAAGCGCGGGCGCCGGCACCTGGCGGAGCAGGCCACGCTGCTCGCCCTCCGCTTCCCGCTGGCCAGGACCGACCGGGAGGCCGCGGCCGGGATCCGCGACCGCATGGCATGGATGCCGCGCTTACCTCCGCAGCTGTGGGTGGCGGGCGCGACCGTCGTCGCGGCGGCCGTCGCCATCATGGTGTCGGGCGGACGGCTCCCGCCCGGCCCCGGGACGATCCTCATGCCGCCGCCGGAGACGCAGAGCGAGCCCGAGCCCGCCGCCCGGACCACACGGACCACGCCGCCCACGCGGACCC
>NZ_SMKQ01000382.1 GCF_004348995.1 Nonomuraea terrae | reverse complement strand
GACCGGCCCCCACCCAGGAGCCGAGCGGCGCCGTCGTGCCCGAGGGCTGGCGGCCGTACGCGAACACGGCCGGCCGCTTCCGCCTCGCCGTCCCCAAGGGCTGGCGGGCGAAGAAGAACCCCGCCAGGGACAGCGTCTCGCTCCAAGGCCCCGGCACCCCGGGAACGCTCCTCGTGGAGTGGACCGTCCCTGACATCCCCTGGCGGGACCCGGTACGCCACTGGATCGGCCTCGAACGCGAGATCCGGGCGAAAGGCGAGTTCCGGCAGTACACCCGGCTCGGCATCACCCCCACCGACTACCTCGGCGTGCGGGCGGCAGACTGGGAGTTCACCCGGCTGCGTGAGGGGGTGCTGATCCACGTGATCAACCGCGGCTTCCACACCCCCGACGGCCGCCCGTACGCGATCTACTGGGAGACCCCGCAGTCCCGGTGGGAGCAGGACAGACACTACTTCGAGACGTTCACGAAGACGTTCAGACCGCAGTGAGGAGGTGCCGTGAAGGAGCAGGCGCGCTTCTGGCGGCACCCGGCGGTGCCGGAGACCGACCTGCTCAAGGCCCGCTACGTCACCCACCGCTTCACCCGGCACGCCCATGACGGCTACGCCATCGGCCTGATCGTCGAGGGCGTGGAGGAGTTCGACTACAGCGGCACCCTGCACCGGGCGGGGGCGGGCGAGGTGGTGCTGGTCAACCCCGACACCGCCCACACCGGCCAGGCGGGCGTGCCAGGCGGGTGGTCGTACCGCATGCTCTATCCGTCGATCGACCTGCTGGCCGGGATCGCCGCAGAGCTGGGCGGGCCGTACGGCACGCCGCACTTCCCCTCGCAGGTGGTGCGCGACGACCACGTGGCGGCGCTGCTGGCCCGCGCGCACCGGGCGGCCGAGCGCGGCGACGCGCTGGCCGCCTCGACGCTGAGCCGTACGCTGTTCGCCCGCCTGCTGAGCCGCCACGCCGCTCCCCGGCCGCCGTCGGCGCCGCCCGCGGGAGGCAGGAAGGCCGTGCGGGAGGCCATCGACCTGCTGCACGACAGCCTGGTCGACCCGCCCTCGCTGGACGAGCTGGCGGTCGCGGTGGGCGCGCGGCCGTTCGCGCTGCTGCGGGCGTTCAAGGAGGCGACGGGCCTGCCACCGCACGCCTACCTCACCTCGCTGCGGGTACGCCGGGCCCGCCGCCTGCTGCTGACCGGCATGCCGCCGGCGCGGGTGGCCACCGAAGTGGGCTTCACCGACCAGGCCCACCTGAACCGGCACTTCAAACGGGTCATGGGCGTGCCGCCGGCGGCGTACCAGCGGGCCGCAGGAACGTACAAGACCGGCGGTTCCAGGAGCACCTAGCCTCTGTCCCCATGGACCAGACAACTCACCGTTCCGCCGCCGTGCGGGACGGTCTCGGCGTGGGCCTGGCCGTGGGGCTGTCCGGGCTCGCCTTCGGCGCCGCGGCCGTCACCGCGGGCCTGACCGTGCCGCAGGCGTGCGTGCTGAGCCTGCTGGCGTTCACGGGGGCCTCCCAGTTCGCGCTGACGGGCGCGGTGGGCGCGGGCGGCGACCTGGTGGCCGCGAGCCTCGGCGCGCTGCTCCTCGGCGGCCGCAACACCCTGTACGGCCTGCGCCTGGCCGATCTTCTTCGCGTACGCGGCCCGCGCCGCCTGCTCGCCGCCCAAGGCGTCATCGACGAGACCACGGCCGTCGCGCTCGCCCAGCCCACCCCTGAGGCGGCCCGCACGGGGTTCGTGACCACGTTCGCCGGCCTGTACGTCACCTGGAACCTCACCACGCTGGCGGGCGCATTCGGCACGTCGTCGCTGGGCGATCCCGCCATGCTGGGGCTGGACGTCGTGGGCCCGGCGGCGTTCCTGGCCATCCTGTGGCCGAGGCTGACGGGCAGCGCCGAGCTGCGCGGGCTGGCCGCGGCCGCGGCGGTGATCGCGTTGTGCGCCACCCCGTTCTTCCCACCGGGCGTGCCCGTGCTGCTGTCGGCCGTCGCGGTGCTGGTGGTGATGGTCCGATGACGACCTTGTGGTGGGCGATCGCGGCGGTCTGCGCGGGCTGCTACGCGCTGAAGCTGGCCGGGCTGGCTGCGCCGCGGCAGGTGCTGGACCACCCGTCGGTGCGCCGCTTCGCCGAGCTGGTGCCGGTGGCGCTGCTGGGGGCGCTGATCGCGGTGCAGGTGTTCACGGAGGAGGGCGGGCTGAGCGTCGACCCGGCCCGGACGGCCGGCCTCGGGGCGGCGGTCGTGGCGCTGCTGCTGCGGGCGCCGTTCCTCGTCGTGCTGGCCGCGGCGGCCGCCGTGACGGCGCTTGTGCGGATTTTTCTCGGGTAGTCGCCGATGCATGTCCGATTCAGCGGCGTTGGTCGGTGGGCGCTACCGCCTCCTCAGAACGATCGGCAAGGGCGGCATGGGCAAGGTCTGGCACGCGCACGACGAGGTGCTGGGCCGCGACGTGGCGGTGAAGGAGGTCCTGCCCCCTCCCGATCTGACCGGCCCCGAGCGCGAGGTGTTCTCCGTACGCACCTTCCGTGAGGCGCGGGCGGCCGGCCGGGTGTCGCACCCCGGCGTGGCCACCGTGTACGACGTCCTGGAGGAGGACGGTCACCCGTGGATCGTCATGCAGCTCGTGCACTCGCGCACGCTGGGCGACCTGATCCGCGACGACGGGCCGATGCCGCCGCGCGAGGCCGCGGGCATCGGGCTGCAGATCCTGGAGGCGCTGCGCGCCGCGCACGCGGCGGGGGTGCTGCACCGGGACGTCAAACCGGACAACGTGCTGTTAACGCCGGACGGCAGGGCCGTGCTCACCGACTTCGGCATCGCGACGACGGAGGACGACGCGCCCGTCACCCGGACGGGCATCCTGATCGGCACCCCGGCGTTCATGGCGCCCGAGCGCGCGGAGGGCGGCCAGGCCAGGCCTGCCTCCGACCTGTGGTCGCTGGGCGTGACGCTGTACATGGCCGTCGAGGGCCGTTCGCCGTTCCAGCGCGACAACGCCCTGGCCACGCTGGGCGCGGTCATGCACGCCGACCCGGAGCCGATGGTCGGCGCGGGTGTGCTGGCCCCTGTGCTGGACGGCCTGCTGCGCAAGGACCCGGACGAGCGGATGGCGCTGGAGGAGGCCGAGCGGCGGCTGGCCACGATCGTGGCGGGCGGCGTCCCGGAGGCGGCCGGCCCGGTCGCGGCGGGCGCCCTCGCAGGATCGGCCGCGGGTGCCGCGGCTCGCAGGCCCCGCCGGATCCCGATGGCCGCCATCGCGGCGGGCACGCTCGTCGTGGCGATCGTCACGGGAGGCGCGGCGTGGCTGACGCACCGCCCGGCCGACGTCTCGCCCGACCCGGTCCCCGCGGTGGTGACCACGCCGAGCACGTCGTCGCCCTCCCCTTC
>NZ_SMKQ01000381.1 GCF_004348995.1 Nonomuraea terrae | reverse complement strand
GGCGCGTGCGGGCCCCGCCCCAGAACGCGCCGCCGTCCAGGAGGCGGGGCCCGCACGCGCCAGGTCTACGCCTTGGCCGGGAGTTCGCCGGAGCCGCGGACGATGAGCTGGACCGGGAGCTCGACGTGCTGGGACGGGCCCGCGTCGCCGGTCACGCGGTGGAACAGCAGCTCGGCCGCCACCTGCCCCATCCGCGCCGGATCCTGCGCCACCACGGTCACCCCGGGGTCGAGCAGGTCGGCCAGCTCGAAGTCGTCGAACCCGACCAGCGCCACCCGCTGCCTCCCCAGGGCCCGCAGCGTGGTCACGGTGTAGCGGCCGTTGCCGGTGAACAGCGCCGTCGGCGGGTCGTCCAGGCCGAACAGCCGGTCCAGCTCGGCGCGTACGCCCGCCGCCGACGGCGACCGCATCGACACCAGCCGGGGGTCGAACCGGTCACCCAGCTCCTCGCGGTAGCCGCGCAGCCGCTCGGCCGCCGTGAAGATCGCCGGGTCGTCGCCGAGGAAGGCGATCCTGCGGTGACCGTGCTCCAGCAGGTGGCGGACCGCCCGCCGGGCCCCTCCTGCGTTGTCGGCCAGCACGGTGTCGACGTCGATCCCCGGCTCGGGCGGCCGGTCCGCGAACACCACGGCGGTGCCGGCGTCCAGCTCCGGCCGCAGGTAGGAGTGGTCGTCACCGGCCGGCACCACGATCAGGCCGTCGACCCGCCGCGCGCAGAACGTCTCGACCAGCTCGCGCTCCCTGCCGGGCTCCTCGCCCGACGAGCCGCTCAGCAGCAGGCATCCGTGCTCGATGACGACGTCCTCGACGGCCCTGCTCAGGCCCGCGTAGAACGGGTCGGCCACGTCCTCGATGACCAGCCCGATCGTGGCGGTCCGCCCGCTGCGCAGCACCCGGGCGCTCTCGTTGCGGGAGTAGCCGAGCAGGTCGATGGCCGCCCGCACCCGTTCGGCGGTCTGGGGATGGACGCCGGGCTCGCCGTTCACCACGCGCGAGACGGTCTTGAGCGCCACGCCGGCCGCCGAGGCGACGTCCTTCATCGTCGGTCTCACACCAGGATCATCGCGTACTCGGGAGGGGCGGACAACGTTGTCAAACAGGTGTGCCAGAGTGTTCGACTATGTCGTTGAGATCCGTCTTGCTCGTGGCCGGATTCGCACTGGCCGCGCTCAACCTGCGCCCCGCCATCGCGGGCGTCTCCCCCCTCCTCGACGAGATCATGAACGACGCGGGCCTCACGCCCGCGGGCGGCGGCGCGATCACCACCGTCATGGTGGTCTGCCTGGGCGTATTCGGCCCGCTCACACCGCTGCTCGCCCGGCGTTTCGGGCTCGACCGCACGCTGCTCGCCGGGCTGGTCGTGATCGCCGCCGGCGTGTCGCTGCGCGGCCTCGACGGCGCCCTTGTCCTCTACCTGGGCTCCGCCCTGGCCGCCATCGCGATCGCCGTCATGAACGTGTCCATGCCCGGCATCGTCAAGCACCACTTCCCCACCCGGGTCAACCTCATGACCGGCGTCTACGTCTCCATGGTGGTCGGCGGCGCCGCGATCTCCTCCGCCGTGGTGATCCCGCTCGAACACGTCACCGGGTACGGCTGGCGCGGCGTCTCGGCCCTGCTCGCCGTGCCCGCGCTGCTGGCGGCCCTGCTGTGGCTGCCCCAGGCGCTGCGCCGCCAGGAACGCGCCCCGAACGGCCCCCGCCCCTTCGGCACGGTGCTGCGCAGCCGCGTCACCTGGTACGTCACCGCCCTCATGGGCCTGCAGTCGCTCACCTTCTACGTCATGCTGGCCTGGCTGCCGACGATCTTCCTGGAGGCGGGGCTGCCCGCCGACCAGGCCGGCTATCTGCTCAGCCTGACGAACCTGGTCCAGGTCGGCACCTCGCTCGCCGTCCCCGTGCTGGCCGGCCGACGGGCCTCGCAGGTGCCGTACGTCGTCGGGGCCGGGCTGCTGACCGTGGCCGGCTACCTCGGCGTGCTGCTCCTGCCCACGACCCTGCCGTGGTTCTGGATGGTCGTGCTCGGGATCGGGCAGGGGGCCTCGTTCGCGCTGGCGCTGCTCATCATCGCCCTGCGGCCGGCCGACCCGGCGACGGTGACCGCGCTGTCGGCCGTGGCCCAGTCGGTCGGCTACGTGATCGCGGCGTTCGGGCCGTTGCTGTTCGGGTTCCTGCGGCAGCTGTCGGGCGGCTGGACGGTGCCGCTGCTCACCGGGCTCGGCGTGCTGGTCGTGCAGATCGTGGCCGGCTGGTTCGCCGGACGCCCCGCGACTTTAGGCAAGGCTACCCTTTGACCATGGTGCTGACGGAGACGCTCCAGCGGCTGGCCGACGAGCGTGGCGGGGTGATCGGGGTCGAGCCGGGCCTCGTCACCGAGCCCGACGCGACCTGGACGCCGGTCGGTGAGCTCGTGCGGGAGCCGTACACGCTGCTGGCGAGGCTGGTGGACGAGACGGCCGCGCGCTGGAACGCCCCGCGGCACGTCGGCGCGGCGCTGTTCTGGAAGACCTACGGCTACTGGCACACCCTGCCGATGGCGCTCGGCTGGGCGCTGGACGGCAGGGTGCCGCTCATGCGGCTCGCGGACACGTATTTCCAGGTGTCCGCGGCCGGGGTGACGATCGCGGCCACGCGCGTGAGCTGGGGCGCCGGCGCGGGCGCGATCGCCGGCGCGCTGCAGGAGTCGCAACTGCCGCTGATCCAGGCCGTCAACGCGCTGGCCAAGGTGGGTGAGCGCACGCTGTGGGGCTCCACGGCGGAGGCGATCGCCCACCCGCTGACCTCGATCGTGCCCGGCGACTACATGCGGCTGCTGCGCGAGATCGGCCCGCCGGTCGACGGGCTGGTCGAGCCCGCCGCGGAGGGTTACTTCCGCAGGACCTGCTGCCTGTGGATCACGCTGCCCGACGTGGAGCCCTGCGGGAGCTGCTGCGTGCTCAGGCCACCGACTCGATCGGCTCGTCCATCGGCCTGAGCTCGTCGGCGTAGCTCACCGACACGCGCCGCATCACGCCGGAGCCGTCGATCGAGTACTGCCCGAGCCGCCACAGCGGCGGCGAGTACGCGTGGATCGAGACACTCTCGTCCACCGCCCCGGTGAGCCGGTGGATGTGGTCCGGCCCGAACGAGAACGACTGCCCCTCCGTGACCACCGTCTCCAGGTGCTCGCCGCCGATGCGCGGATTGCACTCCCGCAGCGCGCCCCGCACCACGTGCACGGCTCCGGAGGAGATGTCGTGGTCGTGCCAGCCCGTGTCGTCCTCGGGACGCCAGCACAGCAGCCAGACGTCCACGTACGCGTCCCGGTAGAGCGAGGCGTAGTGCCGCCCGCCGTCCTCAGGGAAGCTGACCTCCTGGCTCCACTCCTCGGGCCGCGCGGCCAGCGTGTCGACCAGCTCCCGCAGCTCGCGCCGGTCCAGCGTCCGCTCCGGCAGTGCGGCGCAGGTACCCCCGCCCTTGATCTGGTTCGTACTCACTTACGAGACTCCTCTCTGTTCAGTAGACGACGGGGGTTGACGACCTTGATGGCGTGATCGGCGGCGGCGCCGATCACGCCATCAAGG
>NZ_SMKQ01000380.1 GCF_004348995.1 Nonomuraea terrae | reverse complement strand
CATCTCGTGCGCCAGGCGGTGTTGCAGCCAGGCGGCCACGTCGGGCGCGGGCGGCTCGCGCGGGGCGAAGCGGGGGCCGTTGGGGGTGCGCAGCCGGATCCGGTCGGCGCGGAAGGTGCGCCAGTCGCGGCGGTCGGCGTCCCAGGCGACGAGGTACCAGCGGTTGCCCCTGGCGACGAGGCTGTGCGGCTCGGCCCCTCGGAGCGCGGACTCGCCGTTCTGGCCGGTGTAGTCGAAGCGCAGCTGCTCGCGGTCGCGGCAGGCGGCGGCCATGCGGCTCAGCACGTCGGCGTCCACGGTGGGGCCGTCGCGGTTGACGCGCACGGTGTGGGTCTGCAGGGTGTTGACGCGCCTACGCAGCCGCTCGGGCAGGACCTGTTCGAGCTTGGCGAGCGCGCGCAGTGACGTCTCCTCGATCCCGGTGACGGTGCCGCCCGCGGCGGTGCGCAGGCCGAGGGCGACCGCCACGGCCTCCTCGTCGTCCAGCAGCAGCGGCGGCAGCCGGGCGCCCGCGCCGAGCCGGTAGCCGCCGGCGACGCCTGGCGTGGAGTGGACGGGGTAGCCGAGGGCGCGCAGCCGTTCGATGTCGCGGCGGACGGTGCGGTGGCCGATGCCGAGCCGCTCGGCCAGGTCGGCGCCGGACCAGTCGCGCCGGCTCTGCAGGAGGGACAACAGGCGCAGGAGCCGCGCCGAGGTGTCGAGCATCGTCCCATTGTGGCCCGGGGCTGACCGCATTGCGTCCTAGCGTGCCCGGCATGAAGGACATCGACGCATTCGTCATCGACATACCGCGGGAGCAGCTCGACGACCTGCGGGACCGCCTGGCCCGCACGCGCTGGCCCGACGAGCTGGAGGGGGCCGGCTGGTCGTACGGCGTGCCGCTGGAGGCGGTGCGGGAGCTGTCCGCGTACTGGAGGGACGGGTACTCCTGGCGCGCGCACGAGGCGCGGCTGAACGCACTGCCGCAGTACACGACCGAGATCGACGGGCAGCGGGTGCACTTCGCGCACGTGCGCTCGGCGCGGCCGGACGCGCTGCCGCTGCTGCTGACGCACGGCTGGCCGAGCACGTTCGCGGACTTCTCGCGGGTCGCCGGGGAGCTCGGCCGCGACTTCCACCTGGTGATCCCGTCCATCCCTGGTTTCGCGTTCTCGGGGCCGACGCGGGAGCCCGGCTGGGGGGTGCGCCGGATCGCCGCCGCGTGGGCGGAGCTGATGAGTCGGCTCGGGTACGACCGGTTCGGCGTACAGGGCGGCGACTTCGGCTCGCTGATCTCGGCCGCGGTCGCCCGGCGGGCCCCCGGCCGGGTGGCCGGGGTGCACCTGAACGCCTCCGTCACGGCCTTCCCCACCGATGACATGTCCGGGCTGACGGAGGAGGAGAAGGCGCGCGCCGGCGGTGTGGCGGAGTGGGAGGAGGTCTCCGGGTACGCGGTGATCCAGGGCACCAGGCCGCAGACCCTGGCCTACGCCCTGGCCGACTCGCCGGCCGGGCAGCTCGCCTGGCACCTGGACGCGTTCGCCTCCTGGGGCGAGGACGCGGGCGGCCTCTCCCCCGACGACGTCCTGACGAACGTGTCGCTCCTCTGGTTCACCGGCACGGCGGGCTCGGCCGGCCGCCTGTACAAGGAGAGCGCCCCCGACTGGGCTCCCCCGGCCGAGCCCGGCCCGACGCCGACCGGGTTCGCGGTCTTCCCCGGTGACACGACGGTGCGGCGCTACGCCGAGCAGGTGCACAACGTCGTGCACTGGTCGGAGTTCGCGCAGGGCGGCCACTACGCCGCCCTCCAGGCCCCGTCGTCGCTGGCCGCGGACGTCAGGGCGTTCTTCTCGGCGCTCGCCTAGGAGGAGGCGGCCATGAGGCAGAACGGATGGCCCTCGGGGTCGAGGACCACGGTCCAGTCATCGCCGCCCGGCTGGACGTCCGGGACGGTGGCGCCGAGGGCCATCAGCTCCTTCACCGCGGTCTCGACGTCGGTGACCGTGAAGTCGAGATGCGCGTGCTTGCCGCCGGCGGGCCAGCCCGGGCCCCGGTAGCCGTCGATCCGCTGGAAACCGATGGGGACGGGTCCGCCTTCGAGGGCGGCGTACCCGTCGTCGCCGGTGACCCGCCATCCGGTCAGGCCGGCGTAGAAGCGGGCCAGAGCGGTGGGGTCGGCACAGTCGATCACGAGAGAGGCGAGTGTCGTCGTCATGCCTCCACCCTGCCGGTGACCGCCCCCGTGGTTCTTGAACATCCTTGCACCCCGCTCGTGAGCGGGCGGGATTGTCGTAGGCGCGGTGTACCGTCCGGCGGGTGCGTCGCTCCATGTCCGTGGCCCGGGGCGCCGGTTTCCGGGTCGACACCGTGACCTGCCTCGACGACCACCGGGGGTGGTCGGCCGCCGAGGTGGGCGACCGCTATCGGGTGGTGCTGGTGCGGCGGGGGACGTTCCGTCGCATGGCCGACGGCCGGCGTGCCGTGGCCGACCCGACGATGGCCTACCTCGCGGCGCCGGGCGTCGAGGAGCGGTTCGCCCATCCGGCCGGTGGCGACGTGTGCACGGCGCTGACGCTGGCCTCCGGGTTGTGGCGGGCGATCACCGGAGACGGGCCCGGCCGGCCGGCCGATTTCGCGTTCTACGTGGACGCGCGGCTCGACCTCCTCCACCGCCGCCTCCTGCGGGCCGCGCGCGACGGCGACACCGCGTTCGAGGTGGTCGAGGCGATGTTGCCGCTGGTCGGCGCCGCCGCGGGCCGGGCCCCGCGATCTCCGGGCCGGGCGACCGCGGCGGGGGTGGTCGATGCCGCGCGTGAGGCCATGTCGGCCGGCGTCCCCGAGGCCGCGGGGCTGGTGCCGCTGGCGGCGTTCCTCCGGGTGTCGCCGTACCGGCTCAGCCGGGCGTTCACCCGGGAGCTGGGCGTCTCCCTCACCCACTACCGCAACCGCGTGCGGGTCGGCCGCGCGCTCGACCGGCTGGAGCACGGCGAGCCGAGCCTCGCCGCGCTCGCCGCCGACCTGGGGTTCGCCGACCAGGCCCACCTGACCAGGACGATCCGCCGCCACGCCGGCCACACCCCCGCCGCGCTCCGCCGCCTCCTCACCGCTCAGGACGAGCAACCGGTTTGACCGGAGCGGGTGGATTCGCCGTAAGCTCCCCCAATGCGTGATCTAGGTGAGGACCCCAGGCCCGCTCGGGGCGCGGTACGCGAGATCCATTCCCTCGGCGGGGCCGCCACCCTGGCCTACTCCCCCGACCTCGACGGCCTGGCCGACCCCGGCGAGATCGTCTGGGCGTGGGTGCCGTACGAGGAGGATTCGTCCCGCGGCAAGGACCGTCCG
Organism: Nonomuraea terrae; assembly: GCF_004348995.1. Lineage (GTDB taxonomy): Bacteria > Actinomycetota > Actinomycetes > Streptosporangiales > Streptosporangiaceae > Nonomuraea > Nonomuraea terrae. Next base: position 305 of record NZ_SMKQ01000380.1, on the reverse strand, counting down.
CTGCTGGTCGTCGGCCGCAGCGGGCGCAGGCTGCTCGGCGTGATGCTCTCCAGCAAGGGCGGCGACGGCCCCGACTGGCTGGAGCTCGGGGAGTGGGGGCGCGACGGCCGGGTGTCGCACGTCCGGATCGACCGGGTGTTCGTGCTGGACGAGGACGACATCCGGCGCGAGGGTGCGGTGCTCGACGGCGAACGTTTCGCCCGGGTCGCGGCCCGGCTCATGAAGACGTACGGCTGGGGCGCCGGCTAGGAGCCGGCCGGCGGGGGGCGGCGGCGGGCGGCCGTGCGCACGGAGGCGGATGGAGG
>NZ_SMKQ01000037.1 GCF_004348995.1 Nonomuraea terrae | reverse complement strand
CGTTCGTGGCGGCCGAGCCGGTCAGGGGTCGCGCCGCCCCTAGGGGCGTGGTGCTGCCGCGCGCGTTCTGGCACGGCGTCGAGACCGAGAGCGCCATGCCCGCCGCGCGGTACGACTTCCGCGTCGGCGTCCCCGACGCACGGCTGTTCCCGATGGACACCTGGCGCCGGCTGATGGGCCGCGAGCTTCGGGCGAGCTTCTCCGCCTACGGTTCCCCGTCCGGCTACGGGCCGCTGCGCGAGGCGATCTCCCGGCACATCGGCCTCAGCCGCTCGGTGCTCGCCGGTCCCGACGACGTGCTCGTCACCAACGGCGCGCAGCAGGCGCTCGACCTCATCGGCCGCGTCCTGATCGAGCCGGGTGCCGTCGTGGCGGTCGAGGAGCCCGGCTATCCCCCGGCCCGGAGGTTGTTCCGCTCGCTCGGCGCGCGGGTGGCGGGCGTTCCGGTGGACGCCGAGGGCATCGACGTCGCGGCCATCCCGCGTTCGGCGCGCATCGTGTACGTCACGCCCTCCCACCAGTTCCCGCTGGGCACCCCCATGTCACTCGCCCGCCGCGCAGCCCTGCTGGCCTGGGCGGAGCGCCGCCGCGCGGTGGTGATCGAGGACGACTACGACAGCGAGTTCCGCTTCGGCGCGCGCCCGCTCGAACCCCTCCAGAGCCTCGACCGCGCCGGCCGCGTCATCTACGTCGGTTCGTTCTCCAAGACGCTGCTGCCCATGCTCAGGATCGGCTTCCTGGTCGCGCCCGCCTCACTCGTCCCCGCCCTGCGCACGGCCAAGCTGCTCTCCGACTGGCACAGCGAGCTGCCCACGCAGGCGGCCCTGGCCCGCTTCATCGACGAGGGCCTGCTGGCCAGGCACATCAGAAAAGCCACCCGCGAGTACGCCGCCCGCCACGCGCTGATCGCCGAGGCGCTGGCCGCCGACGATCGCCTGGAGCCGGTGCCGTCCGCGGCGGGCCTGCACCTCTGCGCCCGCCTCGCCCCTGATGTGTCCGTACGTCCGGCGCCCGGCGTGCTCATGTTCGAGTCACTGGAGAGGCACTGCGGGGAGGAACCCGCACAGCGCGGACTGGTGCTCGGCTACGGCGTGATCGGCCGCGACGCCATCCCGGAAGGGCTGCGCCTGCTCAGGTCACGGATGTCGGCGGGTCCAGAACCGCCGGCCGCGCGCTTCTGACATCTCCGGGTCGTCGGGCGGTGTCGGCTGCTTGACGATGACGACGGTCGTACGCGCGTGCCGCGCGCAGTACATGCTGGTCGAGGGCAGGAAGATGCGGCTGACCAGCCCGCGTCTCCCCCGGCCCAGCACCAGCAGATCTCCTTCGCGCGCCAGATCGACGAGGTGGTAGCCGGGGTCGCCGACCCGGGCGACGACGACGGTCGTCACGTCGTCGGGAATCCCGCCCGCGACGTCCTCGAACACGCCCTCGATCACCTCGGCGCAGCGCGCCTCCTCCCCTGCCCGGATGGCGTGCTGGACGGGCAACGCCTCAGGAAAGGGGTGGACAGGCGCGCGGCTGACGTGCACGGCCACGATGGCCATCCGGTGCAGCCTGGCCGCCCCGATGGCCCAGGCCAGCGCCCAGCGCGCGGCCGGTGACTCGTCGACTCCGACGACCAGCCGCGCACCGCCGGGCAGATCCTGTTCCACGGTGCCTCCTGTTGAAGTACGACCATAGTGCGCCTCTTGGCCTGTTACCGGGAGGTGGCACTTTGGGAACTCCGAAGTCCCCCCACGCAGCGGGGACATCACTTCTAGACGAGTCTCAGCAGGCCTTCATAGAGCGTCTCGCGCTCGGCGTCCGACAAGAGTCCGTACGGCGCTCCGGCCACCCCGTTGGTCTCCGCCTCGATCTCGGCGCGCAGCTGCCCGTCCGGCAGGCCGACGATCTCGGCCGCCGACAGGCCCGCCGCCCGCCAGGCCGCGGCGTGGGCGTCGGCCCGGTGGTAGCGCAGCGCGGAGAGCCGGTTGAACAGCAGCAGCCCAGGCCCCGCCCCGTCCGGCTCGTACGGCGGCGCGACCAGCTCCAGCGCGCCGCCCGGCAGCCGCTCGGCCCCGTCGAGCACCCGGCCGGCCAGCTCGGCCAGGCCCGGCAGGTCGTTGCCCGCCCAGACGCGCGCGGCCGCCTTCCCGTGCAGCTCGTAGAGCCGGCGGACGAACGCGAGACCCCGGCCCGCGAGCCGCAGCGTGCCGTCGGCGTCCTCGGCCAGGGTTCCCTCGCGCAGGTGCTCCTCGACGCCGGCCGCGTGGTCGGCCGGGTCGCCGTACCGGTAGATCGTGGCCAGGTCGCGGCGGGAGAGCGGGCGCCGGGGGAGTGTGAAGCGCAGGTCCGACAGGAAGCCGGGGGTCACGTCCGACGCCTCGGCCAGGTCGGCGACCGCCCGGGCCGCCGCCGCGTGCACGTTGACGTAGGCCGCGCCGATGACGGGCGCGATTATCGCCGCATACTCCGCCAGGTCCTGAAATTTCGGCATCAGCGGGATTATGCCGCTTTTCGCGTCAGCCGTAACGGCCCTCGGCGGCCGGGAGCAGTGCGGCGGCCAGGTCGGCCGCGAGCGGCTCGATCTCCTCGGGGCGCAGGGACGAGACGGTCACGCGCAGACCGGGCGGCGAGCCGATCCGGTTGCGGGCGCCGGGCGCGCAGGCCCAGCCGCGGGGGAGCAGCCGGGTGATCGCGGTGGTCTCGTCGGCGACGGGGATCCACACGTTCAGCCCGCTGCGACCGTGCGCGCGCACGCCGTGCCCGGCGAGCGCCTCGACCAGGCCGTCCCGCCGGCTGCCGTACGCCGCCGCGACCGCCGCGGTGTCCACCGCCTCCGTACGCCAGAGATGGGCGACGGCGCGCTGCAGCAGGTGGCTGACCCAGCCCGCGGCCAGCTGCTGACGCCCGCGCAGCCGGCCCAGCGTGACCGGGTCGCCGGTGATCAGGGCGAGCCGCAGGTCGGGCCCGAACGCCTTGGCCGTGGACCGGATGAGGATCCACCGGTTCGCCGAGCCGGCCAGCGGGTGCAGGGGGAGGTCCACGAACCCGGAGCCGTGGTCGTCCTCGATCAGCAGCACCTCGGGGTAGGCCGCCAGAGCTGCCCGCAGCTCGGCGGCGCGGGCTGCGGTGACGGCCGCGCCGGTGGGGTTCTGGGCGCGCGCCGTGATGACGACCGCCCGCGCGCCCGCACGCAGGGCTCGGGCGAGCTCGCCCGGGAGCGGGCCGTCGTCGTCGAGCCGCATCGGCACCGGACGCAGCCCGAGCACGGTGACGAGGTCGAGCAGCGCCGTCCAGCCGGGGTCCTCGACGGCGATCGGGTCGCCCGGTCGCAGGTGGGCGGCGAGCACGCGCTCCACCGCGTCGAGGGTGCCCGACGTGATCGCCAGCGGCCCTTCGGGGACACCGTCCGCCCGCAGGCGTTCCCCGGCCAGTACGAGGAGTTCCTCGTCGTCGCCGGTGCCGTACATGGCGGGACGTTCCTCGTGCGCGCGGGCCGCGGCCGCCAGCGCCTCGTGCAGGGGAGGGAGCAGCGCGGGATCGGGGTTGCCGGTGGCCAGGTCACGCACGCCCGGTGGCGCCTCGATGCGGATCTCCTCCCGCAACGTGCTGGCCGGCCGGGGCCTGACGCGGGTGCCGCGCCGCCCGGCCGTCTCCACGACGCCGCGCTCACGCAGCAGCCGGTACGCCGCCGCGGCCGTGCCCGCGCTGACCCCGGCGCGCGCGGCGATCTCGCGCACCGGCGGCAGGAGCACGCCCGGCGCGAGGCGTCCCTCGGACACGGCGACCTCGAGACCGGCCGCGATCTCACTGGCCGTCCCACCGGCGATCGTGTAATTTTCTAGCACAAATCCCATTATGTACTAATACAAAGAGGCAAATGTGCTCATCCATCCTTGGGATGCCGCCCGCGACGACGACGAATGGCGGAGCTGGCTGCGTACGCGCGACTTCGGGCAACTCGCTGCCAACGGCGTGGACGGGGGCGCCCCGGTGGTGGTGCCGACGCACTTCCGGTACGACGGCGACGAGGTCGTGCTCCACCTGGCCAGGCCGAACCCGATCTGGGCGGCGCTGGAGGCCAATCCGGCGGCGGTGGTGAGCGTGCACGACGAGTACGCCTACATCCCCACCGGCTGGCGCTCCGACTCCCCGGAGACCGGGGTGCCGACCAGCTACTACGCGGCGGTCCAGCTCGTCTGCCGGGCGCACATCGTGGACGACCGGGAGGGCAAGGCGGACATCCTGCGCCGCCAGCTCGCCCACCACCAGCCGGACGGCGACCACGGCGAGGTCGCCGCCGACGCGGGCCCGTACCACAAGAATCTGTCGGCGATCCGCGGCCTGCGGCTGGAGGTCGTGGACGTGCGGGCCAAGTTCAAGTACGACGACCACAAGCCGGCCGCGCTTCGCACGCGGGTGGCCGCGGGGCTCGCCGAGCGGGGGCTGCCGGGCGACGCGGCGGTCCTGGAGCGGCAGCGCAGCAGGGAAGCCGGAAGCGGTGCGGGTTAGTCTGGCCGCATGCGGGACGGTCCTGACCTGACGAAGGTGCTCGACTGGGTCGAGCGGGTGGCGGCGTTCGTCTCAGGGGAGTGGGGGCTCACTCCGGTCACCGGCCGCGTCCTGGCCTGGCTGATGGCCTGCGACCCGCCGGAGCAGACGGCCGCCGAGATCGCCGGGGCCGTCGGGGCGAGCCGGGCCTCGCTCACCACGAGCCTGCGGCTGCTGACGTCCGCCCGGGTCGTCAGCCGGGTGCGCAAGCCCGGCGACCGTACGGTGTACTACCGGATCGAGGACGACGCCTGGAGCCGGATCATCGAGCAGAAGCTGGCCGCGTTCACGGCGTTCGACCGGCTGGCGGCCGAGGGGCTGCGGCTGGGCTGGGCCGACGAGGCGCAGACGGCTCGCATCCGCTCGGCCAGGAGCTCCATCGCCGCACTGAATCGCAGGCTTGACGACACGTCACCCACAGTCTGTGGATAACCACTGCAATCTGTGGACAACCCTCCTTCGCACAGGTCGGCCGCGCCCTCTCCGCCAATCCCTCGCCAAGCAAGGTCCAACCCTCCGTCTTCGGATGCGTTTCCCCAGCTCAACCGCCCTTTACCAGCACCGCGGCGACCACTGTGAACCACCTTGTCGCACCCCTCAGGAACGCCCTCCACAGAACACTTATTCGGGAACACCCAACCTGTGGACGAACACTCAACAGAAAGCCGCGACAACCCCCGCCACCTCACCCGGCGACATCCGGCCTGTGTCCACGACCTGCCCCTCCCGGCTGAGCCACGGAAAGGCCTCCTGGTACGCCGCGAGATGCCCCAATCGCCATTCCCGGATCGACTCCTCGTCGCCCTTGATCCGCCGCACCAGGGTGTCGTGGTCGGCGTGGAGCACGAAGTGCCGGACGGGGATCCCGGCCTTCTCCAGCCCGCCGCTGATCTCCCGCCAGTACTCCTCCACGAGCACGGTCTGCGGCATCACCAGCACACCGCCCACGTAGTCGAGCAACCGCACGGCGGTCTCCACGACGAGGCCGCGCCACGGCGGCCAGTCCTGGAAGTCGCCGACCCGAGGCAGCTCAGAAACCGTCCGCAACATGTAGCCGACCTGCTCGGGGTCGAAGTAGCGGGCCTCAGGCACGATCGGCAGGAGCTCCCTGGCGGTGCTGGTCTTGCCCGCGCCGAAGGTCCCGTTCAGCCAGATGATCACGTCACCACGTCCAGTACGAGCGGGCTTCCGACGTCCATTCCAGCGGGAAATACTACTGACTCTTGAACGCCATGCCCTTGCCGCGGGCGCTGTCCTGGTCCGCAGGTTCTGGCAGCCGGCGTCGCCGATCTGCTCCAAGCGCCGCCCCGGCGACCATCATCTGTCTCTTCGTCGTCGGCACACTGTCGAGCACCCGCGCGCCGCGAGCTCACAGGGAAAACCGCGAAACGTCGCGGTCATGCCGGCCATCGAAGCGGCCTATGGCGATGACGGAATCCGTCCTGGGCATAGTGCGCTGTAGCTGCTCGGTCGCCGTTTTCCGGCCCCGGGGTAAATGGAATCGAATATGCAAACTCCATGGGGGTCGATCATGGGACTGCTGGACGGAAAGGTGGCGCTGGTCACCGGCGGCACGACCGGAATCGGCCGGGTCAGCGCGATTCTGTTCGCGAGAGAAGGCGCCAAGGTGGCCGTCACCGGGCGGCGGCCCGTGGCGGGCCGCGAGGTGGTCGAGGAGATCGAGAAGGTGGGCGGCGAGGCGCTGTTCATCGAGGCCGACGCCACCGACGTGGCCGGCGCGAAGAGGGTCGTCGACCAGATCGTCAGCCGCTTCGGCCGGCTCGACGCGGCCTCCAACAACGCCGGCACCGCCGTCGCCGGCCCGCTGACCGAGCTGGGAGAGAAGACGTGGGACCTTCTCATCGACGGAAATCTCAAGAGCACGTTCCGGGTGAACACCGTCAATCCCACCGTCATCCGCACGCACTCACCCAGCCGGGCATCACCAAGAACCCCGACGGGACCGAGTACCACCCGCACGGCGCCGGCACCCGCTCCAGCAGGCGGGGCCACACGTGCGCGTCCTCTCCCGCGTGGTGGTGGTGCAGCACGCCGTTGATCAGGGCGACGTGGCCGGCGACCACCTCGGCCCTCCGTTCGTCGCCCGCAGCCACGCCGCGCACCAGCCCCGGCATGGAGCCGAACTCGCGGCGGAACATGGTGTGCACCACGAACATGTCACTGGCGTCGGCCAAGGGCATGGTCATCCATTCTCCTAGGGTGCGAAAAAGGGGTGGAGGGCCGCCGCGGATCGCGGCGGCCCTGGAAAGGGGGTCAGACGGCCCAGCGACCGCCGTCGACGTGCAGCGTCGTGCCGTGGATGAAGCTCGCCCGCGGCGAGGCCAGGAAGGCGATCGCCTCGGCGATCTCCTGCGGCGCCGCAGGACGCCCGGCGGGCAGGGTGCTCGCCAGGGCGACCAGGGCGTCGCCCATGGGGGCGGTGCCCTCGGTACGCGTCGGCCCGGGGCTCACGGCGTTGACCCGCACCCCGCTCGGCCCGAACTCCGCCGCCCACGCCTTCGTCAGCTGCGCGACCGCGGCCTTGCTGGAGCCGTACAGGCTGTAGCCCGCGTGGCCGTACTCCGCCACCATCGTCGTCACGTTGACGATGGAGCCCCTGCCGCGCTCGGCCATCCCGGGAGCCAGCTCGGCCACCAGGAAGAAGGGCGCCATGACGTTGATGGCGTAGACGTCGTGGAAGTCCTGCTGGGTCATCTCGACCGTCGGCGCGAACGGGTAGATGCCGGCGCTGTTCACCAGCACGTCCACCTTGCCGAGGATCCCGGTCGCGGTCCGCCCGAGGGCGCGTGCGGAGGGCTCGTCGCGCAGCGTCGCCGCCACGAAGTCGGCCTGGCCGCCCTGCGCGCGGATGTCCTCGACGATCTGCTTGCCCTGCTGCTCGTCCCGGCCCGACAGCACCACGTGCGCGCCGAGCCGGGCCAGCACGTGCGCCGTCTCCCGCCCGATGCCCTTCGTGGCCCCGGTGACCAGGGCGCCCGTTCCCGACAGCTCGTTTTCCGCCATTGTCGTCTCCCTCTTGAGGATCGGTGTCGAGGGATGTAAGCCGCGCCCGCTGAGGGAACTTCCGGCCTTTCCATAGCGCCGCCTTATGACCGCCATAGAGAAGACCGCGCTTTTGGTACGGCACCACGTAGGAAAGGGCCTGTCGCGGGCATAAGACGGCGTGATGGCCAGGCCGGAATCGTCCGGCGCATCGGCCAGTTATGTCGATGACTCGCCATTTATTGTGAATCAAGCCCCTGAGAGGGGTGTTCTGCCATGCAGTTCCACGGCCAGACCGCGCTCGTCACAGGCAGCACGTCCGGCATCGGCCGCGAGACCGCGCTCCTGCTCGCCGAGCAGGGCGCGTACGTGATCGTCTCCGGCCGCGACACCACCAAGGGCGCGGACACCGTCACCGCCATCGAGTCCGCCGGCGGCAAGGCCGCGTTCGTCGCCGCCGACCTCAGCGACCTGGAGTCGGTACGCCACCTCGCCGACGCGGCGGGCGACGTCGACGTGCTGGTGAACAACGCCGGCGCCTTCCCCTTCGCGGCCACCCTCGACCAGAGCCTCGACACCTTCACCCTGATGCTCGACACCAACGTGCGCGGCACGTACTTCCTCACGCAGTCCGTCCTGCGGGGGATGGCGGCCAGGGGCGGCGGGGCTGTCGTGAACGTCTCCAGCATCGCCGGCCTGAGCGGCATGGTCACCACGTCCGTGTACGGCGCCTCCAAGGCCGCCGTCGACTCCTTCACCCGCACGTGGGCGGTGGAGTTCGGGCGCAGCGGCATCCGGGTCAACGCCGTCGCCCCCGGCCACACGTACACCGAGAACGTGGTCGCCGGGATCGGCGAGGAGGAGTTCGCCAAGATGGGGGCGCGGGTCCCGCTGAGCCGCCTCGGCAGCGCCCGCGAGATCGCCGAGGCGATCGTCTTCCTCGCCTCGCCCCGCGCCGCCTACATCACCGGCGTCACCCTCCCCGTGGACGGTGGCTTCATGGCCCTCGGCCTCGACTGAGCCTTCAGGCCGAGGCGGGCGTACGGAACCACTCGATCATCGCCGCGTAGCCGTCGCCCCCGCGCCCGCCCGCCACGGCCCGCTCGGCCAGCGCCTTGACGAACCGCGGCAGCTCGGCGTCGACCCCGAGGGTCTCGCTCTCCGCGACGACGTGCTCCATCGCGGCCAGGTGGGTGTCGATCGTCGAATCGAGCGCCGGGTAGGCCCCCTCGTCGATCTGCCGGGCGTACCCCTCCAGCCAGTCGCTCACGGTGGAGATGCCCTCCTTGGCGAGCGGGACGAACGCCGAGGCGTTCACCCCCGCCGCGCCGAGCAGGGCGGCGCCGTGCAGGAACCCGTTCAGGATGTTCCACATCAGGCTCAGCACGGCCACCTCGTGCAGCGCCGCCAGGCCGTGGTCGGCGCCGAGGTACGCCGTGCCGCCCGCGAGGCTCCTCAGGGCGGGCTCATGCTGGTCGAAGGCCGCTCGGGGGCCGCTGTAGACGATGGTGGCGTCCGCCGTGCCGATGGTCGCGGGCACGGCCATGATCGCCCCGGCGAGGTACGCGCCGCCCCGCTTCGCGACCTGCTCGGCCGTCTCGCGGGCCGCCTGCGACGTGCCCGAGCTCAGGTTCACCAGCACCCGCCCGTCCAGGACGTCGCCCAGCGGCTCCAGCAGGCCGTGCACGGCGTCGTGGTCGGAGACGCAGACGACCACGAGCGGACCGGCCGCGACCGCCTCACCGACCGAACCGGCGAGCCGCGCCCCCTGGGCGACCAGCGCTTCGGCCTTTCCCGCCGTACGGTTCCACACGGTCGTGGGACGCCCGTCGCGCAGGAACGCCCCCGCCAGCGCCTGCCCCATCAGCCCGAGTCCGATGACCGTCACGGGTCCGGCGTCGAGATTACTCATCGTGCCCTCCTCAGGGATGTGATGGCAGCATCGTCAACGTTCACACCGGTATGAAGGTCAAGGGGAAGCAGGGCATGCTCATCGGCGAACTGAGCCGGCGGACCGGCGTCCACACCCACCAGCTGCGCTATTACGAGACTCAGGGCCTGCTCGAACCACGCCGCGCCGCCAGCGGCTACCGCGAGTACGCCGACGACGACATCCTGACCGTGACGCAGATCAGGCGGCTGCTCGAAGCCGGGCTCTCCACCGAGGAGATCCGCTTCCTGCTGCCGTGCGCCACCGGCACGGCCCCCGACCTCGAGCCCTGCCCAGAGCTGCTGACCGCCCTCCGAACCCGCCTGCAGGGCCTGGACGAGCACATCGACACGCTCACCCGCACCCGCCGGACCCTGCACCACTTCATCGCCGCCACCGAACGCCGCTCGCATCCCCACGACCCGCGGTGAAAGGGCTCAGCGGATGAGCTTCTGGTAGACCTCGAAGGCGTTGCGCTCGACCCGGTTGGACACGAGCTTGCCGTCGTCGCGGACGGCCCAGACGGCCGTACCGGTCATCTCGACGGGCTGCCCGTCGGGCTCGGTGCCGAAGGCGCCGTTGTTGCGGCCGGTGAGCCGCCACAGGGAGCAGACGCGGGAGCCGTCGTGGTTCTCGAACGACTCCACCACCTCGAACGTCAGGTCGCGGAACCCGGCGCCGAATCCCTCGGCCCACTCCTTGAAGGCGGCACGGGACTCGATGCGTTCCCCTCCCGAGATGAGGACGAAGTCCTCGGCGACAAGCTCCTCGATGGCGTCGTAGTCCTGCGCCTGCCAGACCCGCGCCCAGAACTCGTGCACCACGTCGATACCGGACCGCGCCACCATCTCGAACCTCCCTCGACCCCCGTGGAGCCCTCATCCTACTCGGCGACGCGCCCCAGGTTGACACCAGTGTCAAACATCGCGCGCCTCATCGGCCTGCGCGGACGCCCGCCTTCAGCCGGCCCACCCTGACCATCCTGTCCGCCGCCTCTGGAGGACGCCGGCGGAATCCCACGCGGCCAGCACCTGCTGCTCCTTCTCGCCGGCGAGGCCGAGCGGCGGGGTGCCGGGCGCGGCCTCGACCTCACCGCCTGACCGCAACCACCCCCAGGTGTCCCGGACGGAGTCACCGAACGGGCGGGTGCGCAGTCCTGCGGCCTTCGCCGAAGCACCGGACACGGCCCAGAAACCGGCAGTCTCCGGCACGTCCGGGATCCAGAGGGGAACCTCGGTCCACGGTCGCACCCCTCGGGAGAGCAGGAAACCCTCATCCATCCACACGGGAACGGCGTCCGAACCGGTCGCCTGCACACAGGTGTCGACCAGCCGGCCCATCGTGGTGTTCGGCCCGTCAGGCACGACATTGTGCATGCCGGCCGCCTGCGCCTCGACCTGCGCCAGCACGAACGTCGAGAGGTCACGCACGTCGATCAGCTGCAAGCCGCGGGCCGGGTCGCCGGGGGCGATCACCCGGCCGCCCTGGGCGATCCTGGTGAGCCACCACGGCAACTGGCCCAGGTTGTCGTGCGGCCCGACGATCGATCCCGCGCGTGCGACCAGGCAGGCGCCGAGCCCGTAGGTCTGCTCAACGGCCAGTTCGCAGCCGCGCTTGTGAACGGGCAGATGCGCGAGGTCGGCCGGGTCACCGTCCTGGTCCGCCACGCCGGGCCAGGTCGTGGCCGACTCGTCCACCTCGGCGTTCCAGGCCTGGTAGACGGCCGTGGTGGAGACGAACGCATAGAAGGGGGAGGAGTCGGCCACCGCCCGCGCGGTGCGCAGGACGTGCGCCGGCACCAGGCCGCCCGGGTCGATGACCGCGTCGAAACGACGCCCGGCGAGCGGCCGGACACCCTCGTCGGTGGACCGGTCGCCGCGAAGCGCCTCGACGCCGTCGAGGTCCTTGCCGGTCAGCCCACGGTTGAAGGTGGTGACCTCGTGTCCCCTGCCGAGGGCGTCGCCGACGATCGTGCGTCCGACGAATGACGTTCCGCCAATGATCAAGAGCCTCATGTTCCCACCCTGGTGGTCGTCGTTGACAACAGATGTTGTCGCAGCCATCATGGTGAGGACGTAAACAAGTGTTGTCAAGGGAGTCGCCGTGGGAGGCATGTCCGACGCGCAACGCACCGATGTGACGACCGCCGTTGAGCGATTGGCATGGGCAGCGGTGCGGGAAACGCTCGAACTCGACCCGGATGCGGGGCCGCGCTCGGACCTGCCGGACGCGGACCTGCGGCAGATGTGGCTGGCCGCGCTGACCTCGTTGCTGGCGATCAGGGACAGCGCCGAACAGCTCGCGGCGTCCGCCGCGCTGTCCGCGGCACAGCACGGCGCCGACTATCCCGCGATCGGTGCCGCGGCCGGGATGACCAGGCAGGGCGCCCGGCGCAAGTGGCCAGGTCTGGCCGGGCTGAGTGACGAACGGCAGCGCAAGCTCACCTGGTGGAACCGCCGCGGGGACCAGTTCGCGCGGTGCGTCCGTGCCGTGCTGACGACGTCAGAGGAGTCACCACGCCTGGCCGCCCTACGCGAACGGCTCGACGACATCGAGCAGGCATCACCGGCGCAGCGCATCGACGCGTTCGACCTGGCCCTGGTGGACGCGCACGCGGTGGCGGTGGGCACTCCCTCACCGGCCGAACCCGCGGCGGCGCACGCGAGCGGCCTGCTCGCCGCGTTGACCGCCGACGCCTACGCCGCCATGAACAGCCATCAGTCCCTGCTGACCGGTGAAAACCTCACCTGCGGAACGGACGGCTGCCCCTCGGCCCCGATCGTGGACCTATGGCGCCCTGACTCCGGCCACCAGCCCGTGCCGGCCTGCCGGGAGCACGCCGTCGAGGCCCTCAGGCAGCCGGCCGCCAGGATCGTGGCCGCTCACCAGCCAGACGTAGCGCTCCCGGTCTTCGCCGAAGCGCACGGCGAAGCCTAGCCGCCGGCCCCCGTGGCGGACTCGGTTCCTGTCCTTGCTCACCGGGGTGGGCAAGGACTCATACTGGTCGTCATGAATCGGCAGTTGATCGTTGATCTTGATCGGCGTCCTGCCGCCGCGACGACACTGGCGCCGTTGGTGACGGCGAGCCGGTACGGACGAAGGAGTGGCTGATGATCACCGACCCCACGATCACCCGGATCGGCCAGGGGGTGGAGCTGCATCACCACCAAGGTCAGCGTGAAGCTGCCCGCGACCTGTTCACACAGATCTGGGACGACATCGGCGGCGAGCAAGGCGACCCCCTGCACGTTTGCGTCCTTGCCCACGCGATGGCCGACGTGCAGGACGACGTGAACGAGGAACTGATCTGGGATCTGCGAGCGCTTGCCGCCGCCGATCTGATCAGCGATGAGCGGGTGGCGCAAGCCGGGGTGACGCTTTCGGCGGCCGGCTTGTATCCGTCGTTGCACCTCAACTTGAGCGAGTGCTATCGCAAGCTGGGCGATCTCAGCCGCGCCCGTGAGCACCTCCAGCAGGCGCAGGCCACGATCGGGGCACTTGGCGACGACGAGTACGCGCAGCTCATCAAGGGTGGCCTGGAGCGGCTGGCCGAACAACTGGCTCCGCCCACACCATGACACGTTGACTGGGCGGAAAGCCGCGCGACCTGCCTCGCCCCCGTGGTCAGGAGTCGTCAGCGCGTCAGGGAAAGCGCAGGTCGCGCCGAGCTCGTCGCCGTCAACTGCGGCACTTTGCTGCTGTACGGGCATGAAAAAAGGCCAGTCCCGAGGGGATCTGGCCTTAGACCTGCTGGTGGGGCTACCAGGACTTGAACCTGGGACCTCTTCCTTATCAGGGAAGCGCTCTAACCGTCTGAGCTATAGCCCCGCACGCACACCGAACGTTATCGCATCCGCCCCTTTGAGGCGAACCGGTTGTTCGGACGAGGAAAAGCTTACCGCCTCCGGCGGGCTGCTCGCGCCGTACCGCCATCTCGTACGGCGCGAGCGGCCAGGCCTACTCGGCCTCGCTGAAGGTCACCTCGACGCCGCCGACCAGGTCGGAGGCGATGTTGTAGATGACCGCGCCCAGCGTGGCCAGTGCGGTGATCAGCACGACGTTCACCGCGCCGATCAGCGCCGTGTAGCCGAGGATGCGCACCGGCTCGAACCACGAGGCGATGTCGATCGGGATGGAGTTCTGGCCGCCCTCACCCTGGCCGAGCTGGTTGACCAGGTCGACGACCGAGTCGAACACGCCCAGGGCCGACAGCACGCCGTACAGGACGGCGACCGCCACGAACAGCACCACGAAGCAGACCAGGGAGACCACGAAGCTGAACTTCATGGCCGACCATGGCTCGACGCGGCGCAGGACCAGATGGGCCTTGCGGGGGAGCCGGCTGCCCCCGCCGCCGGACGACTTCTTCTTCGGCAGCTCGATGGCCGGCGGGGCCTCGGTGGCCAGCGACGGACGCATGCGCACCGGATCGTTGCCGTCACGCTGGGGCCCGGAGGGCGGCCCCTGCGGCGGCCCCTGCTGGGGGGCCGCTTGCTGGGGTCCCTGCTGCGGCTGGCTCGGCGGCATGGGCCGCTTGCCGTCCTCCTGGGGCCCGGCCGGCCTGCCCTGTGCGGGCTTGGTGTCCTTGCCGTCGTCGACCGCGTCGAACATCTCGGTTTCCGCGGGCTTCTGCGGCTGCTTCCCGTTACCGGAAGCGCCGGAAGCCTTCGTCCTGGCGGAGCCACCCTGGGCGCTCATGGGTTACTCTCCTCCCCCGTCTTCCTCATTGTCCACCGGAGCCTCGATGGACTCCGCGTTCCGGGCGAGGGCCACCACGCTGTCGCCTTCGGCGAGGTTCATCAATCGCACTCCCATGGTCTGGCGGCCGGACTGCTTGATCTCACCGGCACTCGTCCGGATCACCCCACCGGCGGACGTGATCGCGAAGACCTCGTCCTCTGGGTTGACCATGACGGCTCCGACCAGCTTGCCACGGGAAGAAACGATTTTCGCAGTAAGCACGCCTCTACCGCCACGTCCTTGAACTGGATACTGCTCCACCGGCGTCCGTTTCGCGTACCCAGCCTTAGTGGCAATAAGCACGTCTTGACCGTCAGCGATCCTGTTCATGGCGAGAAGTTCGTCACCGTCGAGGAACCTCATGCCGATGACACCGCTGGTCGCCCGGCCCATCGGCCGCAGCGCATCGTCGGAGGCGGTGAACCGGATCGCCTGCGCGCCCTTGGAGACGAGCAGCAGATCGTCGGACTCGGAGACCAGGCGCGCGCCGATGACCTCGTCGTCCTCCCGCAGGTTGATGGCGATGAGACCGCCGGACCTGGGGGAGTCGTATTCGGCCAGGCGCGTCTTCTTCACCAGCCCGCTTCGGGTGGCGAGAACGAGATACGGCGCGACGGTGTAGTCGCGTAGATCGAGAACTTCCATGACTGTTTCGTCGGGCTGCATGGCGAGAAGGTTCGCTAGATGCATGCCTCGTGCGTCACGACCGGCATCGGGCAGTTCGTACGCCTTAACCCGGTATACCCGGCCCTTGTTCGTGAAGAACAACAGCCAGTGATGCGTCGTGGTGACGAAGAAGTGGTCGACGATGTCGTCCTGGCGCAACTGCGCGCCCCTGACGCCCTTGCCGCCGCGCTTCTGGGCGCGGTAGAGGTCGGTCTTGGTGCGCTTGGCGTAGCCACCGCGGGTGATCGTGACGACGATCTCTTCCTCGGCGATGAGGTCTTCGATCGACATGTCGCCGTCGTAGGCGATGACCTCGGTCTTCCGCTCGTCGCCGTAGCGGGCGACGATCTCGGCCAGCTCGTCGTTGACGATCTGGCGCTGGCGGCTCTCACTGGCCAGGATCGAGTTGTACTCGGCGATCTGCGTCATCAGCGAGTCGTACTCGTCCTGGATGGCCTGCCGCTCCAGGGCGGCCAGCTTGCGCAGCTGCATGTCGAGGATGGCCTGCGCCTGGACCTCGTCGATCTCCAGCAGCGTCATGAGGCCCTGCTGGGCGTGCGAGGCGGACTCGGAGGCCCGGATCAGGGCGATGACCTCGTCGAGCCGGCTGAGGGCCTTCAGCAGGCCTTGCAGGATGTGGGCACGCTCTTCGGCCTTGCGCAGCAGGTAACGCGTCCTGCGGACGATGACCTCGATCTGGTGCGCCACGTAGTGCCGGATGAACTGGTCGAGCCGCAGCGTACGCGGCACGCCGTCGACCAGCGCCAGCATGTTGGCGCCGAAGGTGTCCTGGAGCTGGGTGTGCTTGTACAGGTTGTTCAGCACGACCTTGGCGACCGCGTCGCGCTTGAGCACGATCACCAGCCGCTGCCCGACGCGCGAGGAGCTCTCGTCGCGTACGTCGGCGATGCCGGACAGCTTGCCCTCGCGGACCAGCTCGGCGATCTTCAGCGCCAGGTTGTCGGGGTTGACCTGGTACGGCAGCTCGGTGACGACCAGCGCCTGCCGCCCCTTGTCCTCCTCGACCTCGACCACGGCACGCATGGTGATCGAGCCGCGGCCGGTGCGGTAGGCGTCCTCGATGCCCCGCCGGCCCACGATGAGCGCCTTGGTGGGGAAGTCCGGGCCCTTGACCAGCTTGATCGAGGCTTCGAGCAGCTCCTCGTCGGTGGCCTCGGGGTTTTCCAGCGCCCACTTGACCGCCGCCCCGACCTCACGCAGGTTGTGCGGCGGGATGTTGGTGGCCATGCCGACGGCGATGCCGCCCGAGCCGTTGACCAGGAGCTGCGGGAACCGCGCAGGCAGGACGTCGGGCTCCTGCGACTTTCCGTCGTAGTTGGGACGGAAGTCGACGGTCTCCTTGTCGATGTCGCGCAGCATCTCCATGGCGATGGGCGCGAGCTTGCACTCGGTGTACCGCATCGCCGCCGCCGGGTCGTTGCCCGGCGAGCCGAAGTTGCCCTGACCGTCGACCAGCGGATATCTCAGCGACCACGACTGCGCCAGGCGGACCAGCGCGTCGTAGATCGAGGTGTCGCCGTGCGGGTGGTAGGTGCCCATCACGTCGCCGACGACGCGGGCGCACTTGAAGTAGCCGCGGTCGGGACGGTAGCCACCGTCGTACATCGCGTAGAGCACCCGCCGGTGCACCGGCTTGAGCCCGTCGCGTACGTCGGGCAGCGCTCTGGACACGATGACGGACATCGCGTAGTCCATGTAACTGCGCTGCATCTCGGACTGGATGTCCACCGGCTCGATGCGGTCAGCCGGGGGAGTGGTGTTCACGTCCGTCACAGGTAAAGGTCCTTCTACTGGCTATACATCGAGGAAGCGGACGTCGCGTGCGTTGCGGATGATGAAGTCGCGCCGCGCCTCGACGTCCTCGCCCATGAGCACACTGAACAGGTCGTCGGCCTGCGCCGCGTCGTCGAGCGTGACGAGGCGCAGCAGCCGCGTCGCAGGGTTCATCGTGGTCTCCCACAGCTGCCCCGCGTTCATCTCGCCCAGGCCCTTGAAGCGCTGGACGTTGTCACGCGGCCGGGGGTCGGGCTTGCCGTTGCGGATGCCCTCGGCGATGACCGCGTCACGCTCGGGGTCGGAGTAGGCGTACGAGGCGTCCTCGCCCTTGCGGTCCCACTTGATCTTGTAGAGCGGCGGGCACGACAGGTAGACGTGACCGGCCTCGATCAGCGGACGCATGAACCGGAACAGCAGCGTCAGCAGCAGGGTGTTGATGTGCTGGCCGTCGACATCGGCGTCGGCCATGAGGATGACCTTGTGATAGCGCAGCTTGGCGATGTCGAACTCGTCGTGCACACCGGTGCCGAGCGCGGTGATCAGCGCCTGGACCTCGTTGTTCTTCAGGACCTTGTCGATCCGCGCCTTCTCCACGTTGAGGATCTTGCCGCGGATGGGCAGGATCGCCTGGAAACGGGAGTCACGGCCGCCCTTGGCCGAGCCGCCTGCCGAGTCGCCCTCGACGATGAACAGCTCGCACTTCTCGGGGTCGTTCCACTGGCAGTCGGCCAGCTTGCCGGGCAGCCCGCTGCCCGACTCCAGCAGCGACTTGCGCCTGGTCAGGTCGCGGGCCTGGCGCGCGGCGATGCGGGCGCGCGAGGCCTGCAGCGACTTGTTGATGATGTCCTTGGCCTCGCCGGGGTTGCGCTCGAACCAGTCGCGCAGGTGGTCGTTGCAGGCCTTCTGCACGAACGACTTGGCCTCGGTGTTGCCCAGCTTGGTCTTGGTCTGGCCCTCGAACTGGGGGTCGGAGAGCTTGACCGAGATGATCGCGGTCAGCCCCTCGCGGACGTCCTCACCGCTGAGGTTGTCGTCCTTGCCCTCCTTGAGGAACTTCTGCTCGCGCGCGTAGCGGTTGACGATCGTCGTCAGCGCCGCGCGGAAGCCCTCCTCATGGGTGCCGCCCTCCGCGGTGTTGATCGTGTTGGCGAAGGTGTAGACGGACTCGGAGAAGGAGTTGTTCCACTGCATGGCGATCTCGACCGCGATGCCGTCGCCCTCCTCCTCGAAGGAGATGATCGACGCGTGCGCCGGCTCCTTCTTGGCGTTGAGGTGATGGACGAAGTCGGCCAGGCCGCCCTGGTAGCAGTACGTCACCGAGGTGGGCTCACCGTTGACGTATTCGGGACGCTCGTCGGTGAAGGTGATCGTCAGGCCCTTGTTGAGGAAGGCCATCTCCTGGAACCGCCGCGAGAGCATCTCGTGATTCCACGTCGTGGTCTCGAAGATCTCGGGGTCGGGCCAGAACGTGACCGAGGTGCCGGTCTCGTCGGTGGGCTCTCCCTTGGCCAGCGGCGCCAGGGGCTTGGACATCTCGTAGCGCTGGCGCCAGTAGTGGCCGTTCTGCTTGATCTCGACGTCCATGGCGGTGGACAGCGCGTTGACGACGGCCGAGCCGACGCCGTGCAGGCCGCCGGAGACCGCGTAGGACTGGCTGTCGAACTTGCCGCCCGCGTGCAGCGTGGTCAGCACGACCTCGACGGCGGAGCGCTGCTCCACCGGGTGGATCCCGGTGGGGATGCCGCGCCCGTCGTCGATCACGCGCACGCCGTTGTCGGCCAAGAGCGTGACGTCGATCCTGGTGGCGTAACCGGCCAGCGCCTCGTCCACCGCGTTGTCCACGATCTCCGTGACCAGATGGTGGAGGCCGCGCTCACCGGTGGAGCCGATATACATACCTGGGCGCTTGCGAACCGCTTCAAGCCCCTCGAGTACGGTGATTGAGCTAGCGTCGTAAGACAACTGCGAAATCCTCCTGCCGCGGACACGCGGCGGGGGAGGCGATCAACCACAAAGCTGCCCCTGCCGTGCCCGTCACCGTCGTGAGTGCCCCGATGCGCGGTCACCCAGGGGAGTCGGCTTGCTGCCGGGGTGACACGCAAGCGGACGTGTCCGGAATCCTTTTTCATTCTACCGCCTCCGGAGGCCCGAGGTGGCAATGAACGCGCCTGTGATGCTCTCTAGCTCGTTTTGCCCCCTGTCAAGCATCCCCCCTCCGGAAGGGGGGCTTATCGCGTCTGCGGCTTTCTGATCGCCCTCGGCGCCTAACCGTAACGACGGGAAGCGCCTCTGTGGATAGCGTCCGAACGCCTGGCCCGTAGCGGCACAAAACACCTGCTGTGGACACCGGCCGGGCGCCTGAGCAGTAGCGGCGCCAAACGCCTGCTGTGGATAGCGGCGGGACGCCTGAGCTGTAGTGCGGCGAAACACCTGCTGTGGACACCGGCCGAACGCCTGATCCGCGGCAACGCGAACACGTGCTGGGGATGGCGGTCGAACGGGGGACCCGTAGCGGCGCTGCGCGCCTGCTGCGGGTAGCGGCTGAACGCCGCTACCCGTAGGTGTCGCGTGGGCCTCGGCTTCCGGTCACCCGCAAACCGCCGGTAGGACGCGGCGCGTTCTGCGGCCCCCTGACCTTGACCTTCGTGACCGTGCCGTCGCCGAGCTCCTCGTTGAGCCTGCGTACGAGGGTGCGCGCGAGCAGCCGGACCTGCGTCGCCCACGCCGTGGAGTCGGCCAGGACCAGCACCTCGCCGTCCTCGTACGACTCGGGTTTGGTGTGGGCGGCCAGCTCGGGGCCGACGATCTCGTGCCATCGCCCGAACACCGCGCCCACCGCCACCGGACGCTCCCAGCCGCGGTCGGCCAGGAGGTCGGCGATGGCGCGGCCGAACAGCTGGGGATCGCTGCTGTTGCGGCGGGCCCCGCCGCCCTTGCGCCGGGGCTCACGACGGGGGAGTTGCCCGCGCTTGGCGGCGTCCGCCTTGGCCTGGGCGAGCTTCTCCCGCGCCATCGCCGCGCCGCGCGCGGTCACATGCTGCGGCCCCATCCCTTCATCCACAGCCCCGCCCGCGCCCTGTCCCGGCGTGCGGACAGCGGCTCCTTCCTGCTCGTGGGCACCTGACACACCCTGTGGACGAGCCGCCGCACCTCCGTGGGGGCCGTGCGGACCGCCCGGGGACGCGGCCGCCGGCGCGGTGTCTGTCCCCGGCTGTGGTGCGGCCTGTGGATAACCCGCGGGCTGCCCGGAGACGGGGTCGCGGAACGGCCCTCCAGGCGCACCGGAGCCGGAGGGGCGCGGGTCGTCAGCGGACACGGGTGACACTCCCCTCTGCGACGTCGAATCGGCTTCCCGACAACTCCCCGGGCACGTCGTCGGGCACGGCCGCGGTGATGAGCACCTGCTCGGCCGGCGCGACCATCTCGGCGAGCCGCCGCCTGCGCTGACTGTCGAGCTCGGCGAACACGTCGTCGAGGATCAGCACCGGATCGCCCCCGTCGGCCCGCAGCAGGTCGTACGCGGCCAGCCGGAGCGCCAGCGCGAACGACCAGGACTCGCCGTGGCTGGCGTAGCCCCGGGCGGGCAGGTCGCCGAGACCGAGGATCAGGTCGTCGCGGTGTGGGCCGACGAGGGTGACCCCGCGTTCGAGCTCCGACTGGCGGACCTCCAATAGCCGCTCCCGCAGGCGGTCTTCAAGGGTTTTCCCCAAGTCTGTGGATAACGTCTGTGTATCGGAAGATCCCCGCTCACCGGGGATTTCTGCCTCCTGGTCACCCTCGTCGTTGTCCACACCTGTGGACAACGTGCTGCGGTAGGCGAGCGTCGCGGGAGCGCTCGACGGGGCGAGCGCGGCGTAAGAACCGGAGACCAGCGGACGCAGCGCCTCGACCAGCTCCAGCCGCCCGCGCAACAGCTCGGCACCGTGCCGCGCGAGATGGGCGTCCCAGACCTCCAGAGTGCTCAGGACGTCGCCGGCGCCCGCCGCGGCGAACCCGCTGTCCTTCTCCTGCCGACGGGGGCTCCTGGCGCCTCTGCGGGCCTGCGCGGCCGTACGCAGCAGCGCGCCGCGCTGCTTCAGCACCCGGTCGTAGTCGGCGCGGACACCCGCGAAGCGGGGTGTGCGGGCCACCAGCAGGTCGTCGAGGAAGCGGCGGCGCTCGGACGGGTCGCCCTTGGACAGCGCGAGGTCCTCGGGCGCGAACAGCACCGTGCGCAGCAGACCGACGACGTCGCGGGCGCGGGGCACGGGCGAGCGGTTGAGCCGGGCGCGGTTGGCCCGCCCCGGGTTGATCTCCAGCTCGATCAGCGCCCGCCGGTCGTCCCTGTGGACGGCGCAGCGCACGATCGCCCGGGTGGCGCCCTGCCGCACCAGCGGCGCGTCGCTGGCCACCCGGTGGCTGGAGTGCGTCGCCACGTAGCCGAGGGCCTCGACCAGGTTGGTCTTGCCCTGGCCGTTGGGCCCCACGAACGCCGTGACGCCCGGCTCCAGGCCGAGCTCCACGGACGCGTAGGACCGGAAGTCGGTCAGCGAGAGGTGGGCGACATGCACCCCACGAAGGTTAGTGCGCCCCGGCGGCCGCTGTGGGCACCGGCATGCGTTCCTGTGGAAAACCCTAGCGATCGGCCTCGCGAGGCGGCGTCACGTCGGCGCCGGGGGCGTCGGCGCCCTTGGCGTGGCTGCCCTCCGCGGCGGTGATCGCGTGGCCGCCGAACTGGTTGCGCAGCGCCGCGACCACCTTCATCGCCGGGGAGTCGTCCTGGCGCGAGGCGAACCTGGCGTAGAGCGCGGCGGTGATGACCGGCAGCGGGACGGCGTGGTCGACGGCCGCCTGGACCGTCCAGCGGCCTTCGCCGGAGTCCTGTGCGTAGCCGCGCAGCTGCTCGAGGTGCTCGTCGTCGTCGAGCGCGCGTACCAGCAGGTCGAGCAGCCACGAGCGGATGACGGTGCCGGTGCGCCAGCTGGCGAAGGAGCCCTTGACGTCCTTGACGATGTCGGAGGCCTCGAGCAGCTCCCAGCCCTCCGCGAACGCCTGCATCATGCCGTACTCGATGCCGTTGTGGACCATCTTCGCGAAGTGGCCGGCGCCGACGTCGCCCGCGTGGACGAAGCCGTCGCGGCCCTCGGGCTTGAGGGTCTCGAAGATCGGCATGAGGCGGTCGACGTCGGACCTGTCGCCGCCGCACATGAGGGCGTAGCCGTTCTGCAGGCCCCAGACGCCGCCGCTGACGCCGCAGTCGACGAAGCCGATGCCCTTCTGGGCCAGCTCGGCGGCGTGCTTCTGGTCGTCCGCGTAGTGCGAATTGCCGCCGTCGACGACGAGGTCGCCCTCGCTGAGCAGCTGGCCCAGGTCGTCGACGGTGGTCTGGGTGGGTTTGCCGGCGGGCACCATGACCCAGATCGCGCGCGGGGCCTGTAGGCGCTCGACCAGCTCCTTCAGGCTGCCGACGTCGCTGATCGCCGGATCACGGTCGTAGCCGACCACCTCATGACCGCCACGGCGCAGCCGTTCGGCCATGTTGCCGCCCATCTTGCCCAGTCCGATCATGCCGATCTGCATGTGTCCAACCCCCTTGTCAGGGTTCCATCATCTCTGATGACAGGCTCAGCCTGACAGGCGGATGGGCATGATCAGGTAACGGTAGTCGGTGACGCCCCCGTCGTCCACAGGCTTGCCGCCGGTGAGGATGGCGGGCTTCGTCGACGTGGTCATCTGCAGCCGCGCGACGTCGGAGTCGATGGCCCCAAGGCCCTCCAGCAGGAACTGGTGGTTGAAGGCGATGTTCATCTCCTCGCCCTCGTAGTCCACAGGCAGTGCCTCGACGGCCTGCGCCTCGTCGCCGCTGCCGGCCTCCAGCACGACCTCGCCGCTCCTGAACGCCAGCCGTACGGGAGTGTTGCGCTCGGCGACCAGGGCCACGCGCTTGACCGCCTCCACGAACGGGCCTGTGGACAGGTCGGCGCGGGCGGAGAACTCCGTCGGCAGCAGTGAGCGGTACTTCGGGAACTCGGGGTCGAGCAGCCGCGTCGTCGTACGCCGCCCGTTGCTGGAGAAGCCGATCATGCCCTCACCCTTGCCGCCGGCGGAGCTGAGCGCGATCTCCACCTCGGCGCCGCTCGTGCCGAGCGCCTTGGCCGTGTCGGCGAGGGTCTTGCCCGGGATCATCGCGATCGCCGAGAAGTCGGGCTGCCCCGGCTGCCACTTCAGCTCGCGAACGGCCAGCCGGTAGCGGTCGGTCGCGGCGAGGGTGACCGTGTCGCCCTCGATCTCCATGCGCACGCCCGTGAGCATCGGCAGCGTGTCGTCGCGTCCGGCGGCGACGGCGACCTGCGCCACGGCCGAGGCGAACACGTCGCTGCCTACCCGGCCCGCGGCCGGCGGCATCGCCGGGAGCGAGGGGTAGTCCTCCACAGGCATGGTGAGGAGTGTGAATCGCGCGCTGCCACAGGTGACGACCGCCTTGGCGCCGTCCACCACGAAGTCCACAGGCTGTGCGGGAAGCGCGCGCGTGATCTCGGCGAGTAGCTTGCCCGAGACCAGGACGACTCCCGGCTCACCGGTGTGGAGCTCGAGGGTGACCTCGGCGGAGACCTCGTAGTCGAAGCCCGAGAGTTTGAGCTGCTGCTCCTCGGTCACCTCCAGGCGCATGCCGGCCAGCACGGGCACAGACGGACGCGCCGGGAGGCTGCGCGCCGTCCATGCCACCGCCTCAGCGAGGACGTCTCGCTCGATTCGGAACATCACGGTGATCAGCCTCCTGGTTCGTCGTTGATTCCAAGGAGTCCACTCTCCCGCACTCGCGCTCCGGGAGGGGCCCCTCTATGAGTCTTTGAGTTTCTTAGTTAGAGAGATAAGAGGTCATCACACTAGGGGCTGTGGAAACTGGGGACAACTGGTGTCCTCGCTGGTCAGCGGGCGTTTCTTCATCCACCGCCGGTGTGGGTGGAGCCTGGGGAGAACTCGCGCGCCTGGGGATGGAGATTCGTTGCCCACAGGCCGTCCCCAGATCTTGGTGCCTTCATCCACGGGCAACCGGCAGTTATCCACGAGGTTTCCACAGCTTATCCACGGGGTAAATCGGACACCCTTGGAGCCCCAGATCGGCTGTTCACAGGCCGTCCACAGGTCATCCACACTTTTCCCCGAGTAGTCCCCAGGTTCTCCCCAGGATGTCCCCACTGTTGTCCCCAGCCTATGTGGACCGATTTTTCCTGGCATTGCTGGGCATTCCGCAGGCACGATTTTGCGTTTCCGCTGGTCCACAGTGTTTTCCACAGGCTGTGTACGACGTCACGAGCCACGCTGCGTCTGCTTGATCCGCATTGTCAGCTCGTTGACCTGGTTGTACATCGACCGCCGCTCCGCGATCAGCGACCGGATCTTCCGCTCGGCGTGCATGACGGTGGTGTGGTCGCGCCCGCCGAACTGCTGGCCGATCTTCGGCAGCGACAGCTCGGTCAGCTCGCGCGCCAGGTACATGGCGATCTGCCGCGCGTTCACGAGTGCCCGGCTGCGCGAGGTGCCGCACAGGTCGTCGATGCTGATGCCGAAGTAGTTGGCGGTCTCCGTCATGATCGCCGCGATGGTGATCTCGGTGTCGGACTCCGAGGTGATCAGGTCCTTCAGCACCACCTCGGCGAGCTGCAGGTCGACGCCCTGCCGGTTGAGGCTGGCGAACGCGGTCACCCTGATCAGCGCGCCTTCGAGCTCGCGGATGTTGGTGGAGATGCGGCTGGCGATGTACTCGAGCACCTCGGGCGGCGCCGCCAGGCCCTCCTGGATGGCCTTCTTCCTGAGGATGGCGATCCGGGTCTCCAGCTCCGGCGGCTGGACGTCGGTGATCAGGCCCCATTCGAACCGGTTGCGCAGCCGGTCCTCCAGCGTGATCAGCTGCTTCGGCGCCCGGTCGCTGGAGATGACGATCTGCTTGTTGGCGTTGTGGAGCGTGTTGAAGGTGTGGAAGAACTCCTCCTGCGTCTGCTCCTTGCCCTCCAGGAACTGGATGTCGTCCACCAGCAGGATGTCGATCGCCCGGTAGCGGCCGCGGAACCCGTCGGCCTTGTGGTCGCGGATGCTGTTGATGAAGTCGTTGGTGAACTCCTCCGAGCTCACGTACCTCACCCGCGCGCCGTCGTACAGGCTTTGGGCGTAATGCCCGATCGCGTGCAGCAGGTGCGTCTTCCCCAGCCCCGAATCGCCGTAGATGAACAGCGGGTTGTACGCCTTCGCCGGCGACTCGGCGACCGCGACGGCCGCCGCGTGGGCGAAGCGGTTGCTGGCGCCGATGACGAATGTCTCGAACGTGTACTTCTGGTTGAGCCGAGCCGGTTCGCTGGGCTTGCTGCTCTTCGCCTCCCACCGGTTCGGCGCCGGCTCGGGCGTCTTCTCCACAGGCGGTGTGTACGGCTGCGCCTGTTCAAAAGAGAAGCTCTGCTGTGGATATTCGGTGGATACCTGAGGCTGCTCCGGCTGCGGCGAGTAGTACTGGGGCGGCTCGGAAGCGGGGTTGTGCTGCGGCTGCGCGGCCTGTGAATAACGCAGCTGACTCTCCACACCCTGGGGATAACTGTGAGTCACAGGCTGTTGATGACCGTCGCCCGGCGACTGCTCGGGCGCCGTGGTGTCGATCATCACGGCCAGCCGCATGGTCCGGCCGAGCTCCTGAGACAGAGCGTGCACCACGAGCGAGCGCAGCTTGCCCTCGATGAGGTCCTTGACGAAGTCGTTCGGGACGCCGAGCACGATCGTGTCGTTGGCCAGGGCGATGGGGCGCACCATCGCCAGCCACGTGCGCTGCTGTATCGGCACGTTCTCGTTGAGGAAGTTACCCAGGGCCCTCGCCCATACCGTGCCGAGGTCGACACCGTTCACGGTGTGGATCCCCCTCCTCGATCTCGCGGCCCCCCGCGTTGGTCTGTCCACATGACACGGCCGCCCACATGGATGAGCGGCCTGTTCGTCCACATGTGGTGGCCGGGCGTCGAGCCGCGGCCCTCCACAGGTGATCCACAGGCTGTCCACAGGCTCTGAGCGGCCCAGAAGGGCTGACAGTAGCGATGTGCACAGCTGTGTTCAAGATGTTGTCCACAGCCTAGTGGCACCGGAGTGCACATACTGTGGACGTGTGGCCGGCGGTGGAAAAGCGGCCTGTGGATTGGTGGATAACCGCGCTGGTTTGACCTGAGCGGTCCTTGCCCCGTAACGTACGACGGTCGGCTTGTCACGCGACGGCTATTTCGCGTGCCCTCGCTTTTCTGGCAGGCCATCCATGTGTATTAAGCGTCCTTGTGGCGCACCTTCGAGCCTGGAGCCCACCCGTGAGCAAGCGTACTTTCCAGCCGAACAACCGTCGCCGCGCGAAGACCCACGGCTTCCGGCTGCGGATGCGCACCCGGGCCGGTCGCGCCATCCTCGCCGCTCGCCGCCGCAAGGGCCGCGAGAAGCTGTCGGCCTGATCGTCCCGCGCCCGATAGTCGGCCCGCCGGTGGTTCTCACCGGCGGGCGATAGGCATATACGGTGCTGTCCCGGCAATCCCGCATGCGACGCGGGGAGGAGTTCGAGAAGGCGATCAAGCGCGGGCGACGCGCCGGTCGCCCCACCCTGGTGGTGCATTTTGCCGTATCAGGGGAAGATCCGCCTCTGGTGGGATTCGTGGTAAGCAAGGCCGTCGGCGACGCGGTGACCCGGAACAAGGTCAAACGGCGGCTCCGACACCTGATGCGGGACCGTCTCCACAGGCTTCCGAGAGGTAGCCTGCTTGTGGTACGCGCCAATCCACCGGCCGCGTCCGCGCGATTCGAGCACCTGGCCGCCGAGCTCGATTCCGCACTGGATCGTTTGCTCAGGCGGCGCGAGTCCTCGACGGGTGGACACAGATGACGGAGCAGCCGCAAGACGTGGCGCCGAGCGTTGCCGCTCGGGTGCTCATCGTCCCCATCCGGTTCTACCGGGCGTTCATCAGTCCGCTGCTCGGCCCGCGCTGCCGCTTCTACCCGTCGTGCAGTGCGTACGGGCTCGAGGCGATCGCCGTACACGGTGCATTGCGCGGCATCTGGTTGACTGTCCGGCGCATCGGGCGGTGCCACCCATTCCATCCCGGAGGTATTGACCCGGTGCCCCCACGCCCGGTCCGGTCCCACGAAACGCAAGGGAGATAGCTCGGTGGAGCTGTCCTGGCTGAGCTGGCTGTACCAAGCCGTAGCCCACGTCATCATCTGGATCCATTCTGCATACAGCACGGTCCTCGACCCGGACAGCGGTCTGACCTGGGCGTTGACGATCATCACGCTGACCGTGCTGATGAGGGTCCTGATCTTCCCGCTCTTCCTCAAGCAGATGCGCTCGTCGCGGAAGATGCAGGAACTCGCCCCCAAGGTTCAGGAACTGCGCAAGCGCTACAAGAACGACAAGCAGCGCATGAACCAGGAGGTCATGGCGCTCTACCAAGGAGCGGGCGCCAATCCGCTCGGCGGCTGTCTTCCTGTGGTCGCCCAGTTCCCCATCTTCATCTCCATGTTCACCGTGCTCCACAACATGGCCGACGGCCATGCGAAGTACGGCATGACGCAGGAGCTCGTCGACAGCGCCCGTAAGGCGCATATCTTCGGCGCGCCGCTGCCGGCGAACTTCTGGATGTCGTCGGAGCAGATCATCAGCTTCAGCGCGAACCCCGTCACGACCAAGGTGGTCCTGGCGATCTTCGTGGCGGTCAGCTCCCTGACCACGTTCCTCACCGTCCGGCAGAGCGTCACCCGCTCGATTCAGCAGATGCCGGACAACCCCATGGCACAGCAGCAGAAGATCCTGATGTACATCTCGCCGCTGTTCGCCTTCTTCAGCCTGAACTTCCCGCTCGGCCTGATCATGTACTGGGTCACCACCAACGTGTGGACGCTCGGTCAGCAGCACTGGTTCTACAGTCGGCACCCCATGCCGCAGTACGACGCCAAGGGCAACGTCATCCCGGTCCAGCCGAAGCCTGGCCTGATCGCGAAGCTCCGCAAGACCCAGCCGGAAGAGCAGGCTCCCCCGCCGCCTCCGGAGCCTAAGATCATTAGGCAGCAGCCGAGCAGGCAATCCCGTAGCAAGCGCACCGGCAGCAAGAAGTCGTGAACACGAAGGAGAGGCCGGCCATGACCGAGGCCGAGCAGGAGAAGGCTCCTGATCTCAATGCGCTGGAGCAGGAAGGCGAGATCGCTGCCGACTACGTCGAGGGCCTTCTCGACATCGCCGACATCGACGGCGACATCGACATGGACGTCGAGGGCGACCGGGCCATGGTCTCCGTCGTGGGAGTGAAGGGCACAGAGCTGGTCGGGCCTGGGGGAGAGGTCCTGGAGGCCCTGCAGGAGCTGACCCGGCTGGCCGTGCACCGCCAGACCGGCGAGCGTTCGAGGCTCATGCTCGACGTGGCCGGCTACCGCGAGCGGCGCCGGGCCGAGCTCAGCAAGCTCGGCACCGAGATCGCCAACCAGGTCAAGGAACGCGGCGAGCCCAAGTCGCTGCAGCCGATGACGCCGTTCGAGCGGAAGATCGTCCACGACGCGGTGGCGGCCGCCGGGCTCCGCAGCGAGTCCGAGGGGGAGGAGCCCCACCGCTACGTGGTGGTTCTGCCCGCCTGAGGCGCTTCACGCCGTCTGATCCGGCCGTCCGCCCGCCGTCGCGCGTGGTGGACGGCCGTTTTGCATTTTGTGCGCTTTATCGCCGTATGTGGCTTCTTAGGTGGACGTGGGGTGGCGTGGGGTAACGATGCCGCGCGACAGCGCGCTCACCGGCCGCCTTCACCCTGGCCCGCTAGTCTTCCCTTGTGATCTCACCCGTAGCCTTGGGTGAGGACCCGATCCCCTTCCACCCCATCCACTCCGATCAGGGCCATCAGTCCCAGAAAGGGCCAGCCGACCAGTGAGCGAAGAGCTTCCGGAGCCGCCGGACATTGCGCGGGACGTCTTCACCGGGGAGGCCTGGGAGCGTGCGAACGCGTTCGCTGGGCTGCTCGCGGGTCCCGGTGTCGTCCGTGGGCTGCTGGGCCCGCGGGAGGTGCCGCGGATCTGGGATCGCCACCTGCTCAACTGCGCGGTCGTGGCCGAGATCGTGCCGGCCGGCGTACGACTGGTGGACATCGGGTCCGGCGCCGGCCTGCCCGGGCTGGTGCTGGCGATCGTCCGGCCGGATATCACGGTCACGCTGCTGGAACCGCTGCTGAGGCGTACCGTCTTTCTGGAGGAGAGTGTCGAGGCGCTCAAGCTCGGCAACGTCGAGGTGCTACGCGGGCGGGCGGAGGAGCTCGCGGGCAAACGTGAGTTCGACGTCGCCAGCGCTCGTGCGGTGGCACCGCTCGACCGCCTCCTCGCATGGGCGATGCCGCTGCTGCGCGAGGGCGGCGAGCTCATCGCGATGAAGGGCGAACGGGCGGCCGAAGAGCTCGCCGAGGCGGAGACCGAGCTACGCGCCAGCGGGGCGCGAACGGCTGAGCTTGTCACCGTCGGGCGCGGTAAGGTCGAGCCGCCTGCAACATTGGTTCGGGTGGTAGCGGGTCGCCCGCCGGAGCGCGCAGCGAGGCGGCGACGAAGGAGGTAACGGTTGTGCCAGTCACATCAAGTGGTCTTGGCTGGCCGGAAAGCCGTCCGTCTGAGAGTCCAACCGGGGTTGGCTGGCCCGAAATGGGCGTGTCGCGACAGCGAATTCCCGGCACCGGCACACCACTGGTTGAAAGGATGGCCATCGTGACCCAGACCCCCCTGAACCCCGGTGATTCGCCGTTGGTACGAGAGGCGCTCAGCTCAGTGGTTTCACGTGAAACATCTGCAACCCCGATGGCAGCTCAGCCCGGCGCAACCTCTGGCGATGGCGACGCCCTCTGGCCGCGCCCGTCCAAGACCCGCGTGATCGCGGTGGCGAACCAGAAGGGTGGCGTGGGCAAGACCACCACCTCGGTCAACATTGCCGCCGCCCTGTCGATGCACGGGCAGCGTGTTCTTGTGGTCGACCTCGACCCCCAGGGCAACGCCTCCACCGCGTTGGCCACGGAGCACCGAGGTGATGTCCCCGACGTGTACCAGGTGCTGGTGGACGATCTGCCCATGGCGGACATCGTCAAGCAGGTCCCCGACATGCCCAACCTCTACTGCGCCCCCGCCACCATCGACCTCGCCGGCGCGGAGATCGAGCTGGTCTCCCTGGTGGCGCGAGAGGCGCGGCTGCGGCGGGCGCTGGCGGCGTACGACGCGATGGAGTTCGACTACATCGTGATCGACTGCCCGCCGTCGCTGGGCCTGCTGACGGTCAACGCGCTCGTCGCCGCGGAGGAGGTCATGATCCCCATCCAGTGTGAGTACTACGCGCTGGAGGGCCTCGGGCAACTCCTGCGGAACGTCGACCTGATCCGCGCCCACCTCAACCCGACCCTGCGCCTGTCCACCATCGTCCTGACCATGTACGACGGCCGCACCCGGCTGGCGTCGCAGGTGGCGGACGAGGTGCGGTCGCACTTCGGCGACACGGTGCTCAGGACGGTCATCCCGCGCAGCGTCCGGCTGTCGGAGGCGCCCAGCTACGGGCAGTCGGTGATGACCTACGACCCTGGCTCCAGCGGAGCGATGGCGTACATGGACGCCGCCCGCGAGATCGCCCACCGCGCCACCGTCTCCTGACCGGGACCGGGCCCACGCCGTCGTGGTGGACGGCCGGGCGTCGTCCACCATGCCTCACGGATTTGTGGCATGTCGGTGTAAATCCAGCGGGACGGTGTGTGGCGAGCGGGCACTCCGCCGGGTCCACAACGGTAACCTCTCCTGGAGTGACCGGAATCGACCGGGTGGACGAGGAGACGCAGTGAGTCAGCAGCGGCGGGGATTGGGCAAGGGGCTCGGGGCGCTCATCCCGACCGGTCCCATCGTTGACGGCCCCGGGGGGACGTCGGCCCCGGCGAACGGGTCAGCGGGGGAGACGGGTCCCAAGCCGATTGCGGGAGCGTACTTCAAAGAGGTGCCGCTGGCCTCCATCGTGCCCAACCCGCGTCAGCCGCGTGAGGTCTTCGACGAAGACCGGCTGGAGGACCTGGCGGCGTCCATCCGGGAGGTCGGCCTGCTGCAGCCGATCGTCGTCCGGCCGGTGGGCGGCGGCGAGTACGAGCTGATCATGGGGGAGCGGCGCTGGCGGGCCTGCAAGCAGGTCGGCCTGGATCCCGTTCCCGCGATCGTCCGCAACACGCAGGACAACGAGCTCCTGCGGGACGCGCTCATCGAGAACCTTCAGCGTGAGCAGCTGAACCCGTTGGAAGAGGCTGCGGCGTACCGGCAACTGCTGGACGACTTCCAGGCCACGCATGATCAACTGGCCAAGAAGGTCGGTCGCTCCCGTTCGCACATCACCAACACGCTGCGGCTGCTCAACCTGCCCCCGGAAGTCCAGTTGCCCGTTGCGGCCGGCACGATCAGCGCGGGCCACGCGCGCGCCCTGCTCGGTCTCGACAGCGCCGAGGAGCAGATCCAGCTCGCCAAGCGGATCGTCGCGGAGCTGCTGACCGTACGGGCGGTGGAGGAGATCGTCTCCATGGGGAGTGCCAAGGCGGCGACGAAGCCCGTACGCGAGCGGCAGTCCCCCAAGCCGATCGATCCCGGCCTGACCCATCTCGCCGACCGCCTTTCGGACCACTTCGAGACGAAGGTGAAGGTGGACTTGGGACGGCGGAAGGGCCGCATCGTGGTGGAGTTCGCCACGATCGACGACCTGGAGCGCATCATCGGCACCATGGCCCCGGACGCGGCCCGAGTGATGCGCGAGGTCGAAAACTGACGGTGTTTCACGTGAAACACCGTCGGAAGCCCGAGCTTGATCGTCCTTTCAGGCGCCTCGCCCACTCACCGTTGGCGCGATAAGAGCGGCGGCTACGACATCGACGTCTCACAGTGGACGCTCTTCGAGCAGCAACGCCCGCTGTCCCACGGCACGCCCCCACCTACCGGGGGACAGCCGCCATCAAGCTCCCGCCCCAGCCTCGCCGAACCGCCAGCCCTTCTCCAGGCGCACCGCATCACCCCTCCGTCTGCTCCCAGTCACCCACGCCAGGCGTACCCGCATCCAGAAACTCGGCGCCGCCCCGGCCCCCAGCACCTGCGCCGCGAAACCGAACCTGGCCAGCCACACCCACGCCGCCTGAACAGAATCGCCTTCCTGCCGCACCCATGCCACCCGACAGAATCGCCTTCCCGCCACACCGACGCCGCGCCGCATTGCGACCCGCATGCCGAGATCCCGGCGCCTCGTGATCACATCGCGCCAGGCCTCGTATCAGCTCCGCCCGGCGCCGGTGCGGGCCGCCACCTAGGCCAGGGATTCGGGCCGCAGACCCACGGCGGTGCCGCGCTCGCCTGTCGCGAACAGCTCGCAGACGGCGGCGCCGATGCCGTCGGCCGCGCCGGCGACCAGGACGTGGTGGGTCACGTCAGCTCCTTCCCCGGCGTCTCGGGCTCGTCGGCGTAGACGGCACACCGACGAGCGCGGCGGCGGCCACGTACAGCCAGGCCTTGTCGCCGTGGCCGCTGGTGCTCAGCCAGGTGGTGATGTACGGGGCGGTGCCGCCGGAGATCGCGACCGCAGCCCCGCAGCCTGTGGTCAGGACCTGAGTTCTCACGTATGTCAGGGCCGCAAACCCGTATCTGACCCGCATAAACACGTCGCGCCGCACGCCACGTCGCACGTCGCGCCGCACGCCGCGTCGGACCGCACGTCACGTCGCACGTCGGGCCGCACGTCACGTCGCAACGGCACGCCCCCACCTACCGGGGGACAGCCGCCATCAAGCTCCCGCCCTAGCCTCGCCGAACCGCCAGCCCTTCTCCGGGCGCACCGCATCACCCCTCCGAGTTGCACCCCGCGCCACGTCGCACGTCAGGTGATGCCCGCTTCGCTGGTTGCTTGGAGCTACACCCGCGTCGTACTGGCCAACAGCGCCACCGCACACTCAGGCCCAGGCATGCGGGCCAACTCTGATCGCACAATCCATCCTTCGGGACCCGCAGCGACTCCCAAGCAGCTGATCGGCACCTGGCTCACCGCGTGACATGAGCTTCACGCCGCATGAGCGCATCGCCTCCGCTACCGGCGCTGCATGATCTCAGCCGGGCATCGCCTGCGTTGTTGCGCAAGCCAGGACGTCGGGGCACGCTGGGTTCACCAGAACGTGCGGGGTCTCATAACCGCACTCCGGTTGCATGAGCGTCGAGTACCTCGGCATGCCGGCATCACCGGCGCAGCGCGCCGCATGAGCGCACTCCTACATTCGGATATCTGCATCGCGCGATCGCGCTGCACTCCAGCTGTGTCGCGCGAGCCGGCAACGTGGCAGCGCAATCACGCACGCCTGATGCAGGGGATGGACGTACCCGCGTCACATGAAGCGGGGTCAGTGACGTCGGGTCTGGCGCCGGCCAACCGAAGGGGAGTGCGGTCCTGCATGGCATGGCGGAGTACCAGAGACGCCTGATCGAACAGCGCTCCGCTGGCGCCGTATGTACCAGCGATGCGGTTGCATGCTGCCCTCGACCCAGACGCCTGGGGAGAAGGGCACCAGTCTTGCGTGAGCCCGTCGTGTCAGGCACAACCGCGTCGCCTGGGGACCGCGTCGCCTGAGGACAGTCGCAAGCGGCGATACCGGGTGCGAGGACCGCATGCGCTAGCGACGGCATGCCACACTCAAGCCGTTGGAGCCTGTCGGCCCGCAAGCTGATGTTGCTCGCCCTCCTGGCCGGCGAGGTCATGCCGACCGGCGGGACCGTACGCCGCCTGATCGCCGCGCATGCGCATGGTGCGGCGATATTTGTGTCGCGGAATCGTGTGGGCTGGTCTGAGGCACACTCATGCCGCAGAGGTGTGTCCGGCTCGCCTGGTCGAACGCATTGCGCACACCCCATCCCGGGAGTGCCCGCGGATCCTGGGATACCGGCGGCCCCTGGGCGCGCCGTGCCGCACGTAGTGAGAGGTGGCGACGCTGGGAGCACTGTCACGTCCTCGAAGGGCGCCGGGGGATGAGCGTGTCACATGAGTCCGCAGCCTGGCGCGATGCCGATGGTGGTAGATAGAGCGCGTCGCGCTGCACCTGTGTCGCGCTACGCCTTCGTCCCACGTGCCAGTGGCGGCGCATGCCTACGTCAAGAAGCACGCGGGGACTGTCACCCCGCGCACCGCGCCGCTGTGCGCACCCACTGTCCAGCGATCCTAGGGCGCCGGGTTGTGCCGCCTACACCCACCTTCTTATGAGCGGCGACGCCGCAGCGTACTCGTCGGCGGCACACATAAGCCGCAGGATCATGCCGGGCTGGGTGGACGTCCGCGCTTGGGGTTCTTGCCTCGCATGCCTACGCTGGCCCCTACGCCTTGTCCGGGCTACTCACCTTCGGCGGTCTGGGCTCTCCGCGCTCATTCGCGATTCGACGCGATTGGGCCTCCGTTGCTCTGGGTTGAGGTCGTCGATGGGTCGTCTTTGGTGATGTGTCCTGTGCGCCTGGGTGATCGGTGGTCGCGAGCGGAAACGGCGCTGTCGCCGTTCATACTGCGCTGGGATCGCGCGGGCCGGCTATGAGCGTGACGCAGAGGTAAGTGGTTTTGGGTCGCTGCAATGAAGGGGAAGCGGGATAGGCAATGGGTGGGCGGCTTCGTCGGGGCGGAAAGCAAGGCACTGACATCACCCCCGAGGCGTCGCTTTGTTTCACGTGAAACCAGGTGGAGTTGGCACGGTGACTGGGGTTGCCGTAGAGCTGCGCGACCGCTGGCGCCCTGTGAGTGGTCGTTGGACGGAGATCTCATGTCGGCGCCGCAGGCTTCTGGTTGTAGAGGGTCGCC
Source organism: Nonomuraea terrae (assembly GCF_004348995.1). Lineage (GTDB taxonomy): Bacteria > Actinomycetota > Actinomycetes > Streptosporangiales > Streptosporangiaceae > Nonomuraea > Nonomuraea terrae. Next base: position 18,641 of record NZ_SMKQ01000037.1, on the reverse strand, counting down.
GCCACCGTTAGCTGAATACGTCGGCGGTCTGGCTCACACTGCACAAGCTCTTGCCGCCGTCCACGGCTTGCTCCCGGTCTCTGTTTCACGTGAAACAGAGACCGGCGGTGTCAGCCACTTGCGCGCCTATCCGTGATGCGACGCGATTGGCTTCCGCTGTTCTGGGTTGAGGTCGTCGATGGGTCGTCGTCCGTGATGCGTCCCGCGCGCCTGGGCGATCGGCGGTAGTGAGAGGAAACGGCGCGGTCGCCGTTTCCGCCGCGTTGAGATCGCGCCTGTTCGGCAGTGAGCGTGAGCCGGAGGTAGGCGGGTGGTTGTGCTTCGCAGCGGGCGTGATCGAGATTGGCATAGAGGATTGGGGAGCGGCTTTGTCATCCCGGGAGGCGGCGTAGTTGGGACGGTGATCCGGAGTTGCCGTAGAGCAGCGCGACCGCTGGGTGCCCTGCACGGTGGTCGTTGAAGGCGACTTTGCTGTACGCGCCACCAGCTGACCGGCGCCCGGGAACGGCGCAGAGGTCGGAAGGTACGGCTGCAGTCGTGCGGGCACCACGAAGGTCGGGGTCACCACGAAGGTCAGGTCGTCACGAAAGTCAGGCGGCCACGGAGGTCGGGGCCGCTACGAAGGTGCGGATCCATAGCCGGCTGGTGGGGGAGCGGGTCAAGGGTTGCTTGGCGCGCTGCCTGGGACAGTCGACGGACTGAGCGACGACGCGGACTGTCGACGGACTGCCGACCGTCTCGTGGCGGGTTGTTGCGAGCGTAGTGGGCGTGATCCGGTTGGACGGACATCCGAGATCAGGGGATGGTTCCCCGGGAGGATGTCCCTAATGGAGAGCATGGGGAAGAAGCCGCGTCCCCGCCGCTCGTTCACGCCGAAGTTCAATGCCGAGATCGTCGAGCTGTGTCGGCATGGTGACCGCTCCGTCGGTCAGCAAGCCAAGGACTTCGGCCTGAGCGACACCGCGGTGCGGCAGTGGATCCGTCCGGCCGAGGTCGACGCCGGCCAACGGGATGGGCTGGCCAGCAGCGAGCGCCAGGAGCCGGAGGCATTGCGGCGGGCGAACCGGCGGCTGCGCGTGGCAGTGGACATCCTCAAGCGAGCGCCGGCCTTCCTCGCCCAGGAGAGCCGGTGAGCGTGGATCCGTTCATCGAGGTGGAGAAGCCAAGCCGGCCGCAACGTCAAGCCGACGTGCGAGCTGCCGGCAGTCTCCTGTGGCGTCTTCTACGCACGCCGCAGCTTCGTGTCCGGGCCCCGCGATGCGTGACACGGACGAGTGCGCTGCGGCGTCGCCGGCCCATATGAAGGCAGGTGCAGACGGAACAACCCGGCGACCCAGGACCGCTGGGCAGTAAGTGCGCACAGCGGTGCGGGGGGTGCGTCACGTGACCGCATGTGCCTGGTGCGGCGTCCTCACGGCACTCTAGGCGCTCGTCTCGGACCCCGTCGGCGCGGTGGTGGGGGATGCACGCGTTGCCGTCGAGCAGGCGTTGGTTGTGGTGCTGGGCGGTCTTGTCGCTGGCGCCGCCAGGGACGAACCTACGAGCGAGCGTCCAGCCCCGTCGAAGACCGGCGACTCAAGGCCGCCGGCGTTCAGCGCGCTGGGTCTCGGCGCGACCGACGCTGCGCCGGCCAGGACGCGCGGCGACCGGTCGCGCCGGCCACGCCTCCCGGTTCGAGTGACGTGGCGGGGTGGTGGCCGCGGTGTGGACGAGTGGTGGGGTCAGGCGGTGGTGGACTGGTGGAGGTCTTTGAGGAAGTCGTCCACCTGCTCCGGGGTGGTGTCGAAGGCGGTCATCCAGCGGACTGTGCCGGCCGGCTCGTCCCAGTAGTGGAACAGGTAACGCCGGCGGAGGGTTTCGGTGGCGGCGTGGGGGAGGGTGGCGAAGACGGCGTTGCCCTCCACCGGATACGCCAGCGAGACACCCGGGATGTCGGCCAGGCCGTCGGCCAGTCGCTCGGCCATCTCGTTCGCGTGGCCCGCGTTCCGGCGCCAGAGGTCGTCCGTCAGGAGGGCGGACAGCTGCGCCGAGATGAACCGCATCTTCGAGGCGAGCTGGAGCGACTGGCGCCGCAGGAAGGGTACGGCGTGGGCGAGCGAATCGTCGACGACCACCACGGCCTCGGCCGCCAGAGCGCCGTTCTTCGTGCCGCCGAAGCTGAACACGTCCACGCCGGCGTCCGTCGTGATGGCCTTCAGGTCGCAGCGGAGGAACGCGGCGGCGTTGGCCAGCCGGGCGCCGTCCACGTGGAGCCGGAGGCCGTTCTGGTGGGCGGTGTCGGCGAGGGCGGCGATCTCGTCGGGGGTGTAGCAGGTGCCGAGTTCGGTGACCTGGGAGATGGAGACGACCGTCGGCTGCGACTCGTGCGGGTTGCCGATGCCGCCGAGGCGCGAGGTGATGTCGGCGGGGCGGAGCTTGCCGTCCTCGGTGGGGACGGTCATGAGCTTCACGCCCAGCAGACGCTCCGACGCGCCCGCCTCGTGGGTGGCGATGTGGGCGCTGCCGGTGCAGATGACGGCGTCGTAGCGGCCGAGCATCAGGGCGAGACCGACCAGGTTGGCGCCCGCGCCGTTGAGCACGGGGAAGGCCTGCGCGGCCGAGCCGAACACCTCCCTGGCCTGCTCCTCGAACGCCGCCGTCCAGGTGTCGTCGCCGTACGCGGGCGCGTCCCCCTGGTTGGCGGCGGCGATGGCGTCGAGGACGGCCGGATGCACGCCGGCGTGGTTGTCGCTGGCGAAACTCTTGGGGTACATCGAATCGATCAGCACAGGCCAAGGCTACTCAGCCGGTTTCCGCCGCCATGCGACCGGTCAGCGGTTGGTGGCGTTCTGCAGGAGGCTACGGCACAGCTCGCCCAGGTCCCGCCCGGCGGCTTCGGCGGACATCGGCAGCAGCGACGTCTCCGTCATGCCGGGCGCCACGTTGACCTCCAGGAAGTGCGGCACGCCGTCCGCGTCGACGATCAGGTCCGTACGGGAGACGTCACGCAGCCCCAGCGCGGTGTGGGCGGTCACGGCGGCCTCGGCGCAGGCCGCGGCCGCGGCGGACGTGAGGCGAGCGGGGGCGAAGAACTCGGTGCGGCCGGCCGTGTAACGGGCCGCGTAGTCGTAGACCCCCTCGTCGGGCACGATCTCCACCGCGGGCAGCGCCTCCGGCCCGTCGCCGAGGTCGACGACGGAAACGGAGACCTCGACGCCTTCGACGTACCGCTCGATCAGGGCCGTGTCGCCGTACGCGAAGCAGCCGACCATCGCGGCGGGCAGCTCCTCGGCCGTACGGACGAAGGAGGCGCCGAGGGCGGACCCGCCACGGGCGGGCTTGACGAACAGCGGCAGCCCGAGCCGCTCGACGATGCGGCCGAGCACGGCCGTGGCGCCGAGGTCGTGGAACGTCTCCTTGGGCAGGGTGACGGACTCGGGGGTGTGCAGGCCGACCGAGCGTATGACGACCTTGGCGGTGGGCTTGTCGAAGGCCACCCGGCACGCGTCGGGACCGGCGCCGACGTACGGGACGTCGAGGAGCTCCAGCACCGAGCGGATCGCGCCGTCCTCACCTGCTCCGCCGTGGAGCGTGACGAAGACGGCGTCGGGCGGGTCGGCGAGGATCGACGGGACGAGGGACGCGTCGGTGTCGCGGGTCTCCACGTCGACGCCCGCCGCGCGCAGCACCTCACTGACTCGGCGACCCGAGCGCAGAGAGACCTCCCGCTCGTAGGAGAGGCCTCCGGCCAGCACCAGCACGTGGCCCAGATCGCTCATCACTTCTCCTCCGCTGATCCCACCGCTGTCCAACGGTACCGGCGTGGGGGGCGAATGCTGCACGGGAGGTGCTTTCTCCGGCGATCCCATCCCATCTCGGCCGTTCGACGAGGGGACTTCTTGGTGTTGGGCAGAACGAGGGGGCCGGTTCGTCAAGACCCGGCCCCCTCGGAAATGGTCGCGTCAGGCGAGGTCGGGGCCTGGCGTGTCGACGCCCTGGCGGTCGATCGCCGACCCCGTGCCGAACGTGTCGCGCAACTGCATCTCCTGCTCGATCACACTCGCGAGCCGGCGTACGCCTTCTCTGATGCGGTCGGGCTGGGGGTAGCAGAACGACAGCCGCATGTGCCGGGCCCCGCTGCCGTCGGAGAAGAACCCCGTCCCCGGGACGAACGCCACCCGCTCGGCCACGGCCCGCGGCAGGATGGCCTTGGAGTCGAGTCCTTCGGGCAGCGTCGCCCAGACGAAGAAGCCGCCCGCGGGACGTGTCCACGTGACCTCGGGCGGCATCAGCGCGTCGAGCGCTTCGAGGAGCGCGTCGCGGCGTTCCCGGTAGAGCTCCCTGAACGATTTGATCTGCTCACGCCACGGTTGCGTGGCGAGATACTGGCCGACGGCCAGCTGGGTGAACGAGGAGTGGGACAGCACGGCCGACTCCATGGCGAGCACGAGCTTGTCGCGGATGGCGTGCGGCGCGAGCGCCCACCCGACGCGGAACCCGGGCGCGAGGGTCTTCGAGAACGACCCCAGATAGACCACACCGTCGGGATTGTCCGCGCGCAGGGCCCGCATGGGCTCTCCGTCGAACCCGAGCAGTCCGTATGGATTGTCTTCGATGATGAGGACCCCGGCCCGCTGGCAGATGTCGAGCACCTGCTGGCGCCGCGCGATGTTGAGCGTGACGCCGGCGGGGTTGTGGAAGTTCGGGATCGTGTAGAGGAACTTGATGGGCGCGCCGGCGGTCTCCAGCGCGTAGATGGTCTGAGCCAGCGACTCTGGCACGATGCCCTGGTCGTCCATGGCGATGTGAACGACTTTCGCCTGGTACGCAGAGAACGTCCCCAAGGCCCCCACGTAGGAGGGCCCCTCCGCGAGGACGACGTCACCCGGGTCGATGAAGATCCGGGTGATGAGGTCGAGTGCCTGCTGCGACCCGACGGTGACGACCACGTCGTTCGCCCCGGCGTTGATCCCCTCCAGTCTCATGACCTCGCAGATCTGCTCGCGCAGGTGCGGATCGCCCTGCCCTGAGCCGTACTGCAGCGCCACCGGGCCACGCCTGGTGACGAGGTCGGAGACCAGCTCGCCGACCATGTCGAGGGGAAGCGCCGTGACGTACGGCATGCCGCCGGCGAGCGAGACCACCTCTGGCCTCGACGCGACGGCGAACAGAGCTCGAATCTCGGAGGCGACCATCCCGGCGGCTCGCGCCGCGTACCGATCGACGTAGGCGTCGATGCGCGACCCTTGGGTCGCGGGTGTCTGACCGTGATCCAGCTCTTCCGTCACGGCCCACCTCCTAGGTGTCATATCGGGCGGAAATACCAGATTACGCCAGTCCGGCATGTCCCCCGTGACCGGGCACGACCGTCGTGGTGTCCGCTGGCTGCATCTTCACTGAGCTACGATGCCAGTTGTGGACGCGGTTTTCGCGCGCTTTTCCGGGTCAACGATAGGGGCGGTAGTTGTCGCGCCGACTGGTCAACATAACCCTGGACAATCTTGAAGATCTTCCGCGGCGCTGCCGGCGGTGCGTGTTCTGGGAGCTCGACCCCGTCAACAGCGAGCGTGCGACGGAGTCGGGTGATCCGGGGTTGGAGAAGGAAGCCTGGATCTCCGCCACGCTGCTGGAGTGGGGGAGCTGCGGGAAGATTGTCTATGTCGATGGGGTCCCGGCCGGGTTCGTCCTCTACAGCCCGCCGCTTTACACCCCGCGTTCGCTGGCGTTTCCCACGTCGCCGGTGAGCGCCGACGCGGTGTTGTTGATGACGGCCCACATCATTCCCGAGTTCTCCGGTGGCGGGCTGGGGCGCATGCTGATCCAAGGCGTGGCCAAAGACTTGACCAGGCGCGGAGTCAAGGCGATTGAAGCTTTCGGAGATCTGAAGTGGGAAGAGCCGAGTTGCATAGTACCGGCGGAATACTTGCTTTCTGTGGGGTTTAAAACTATTCGTCCGCATTTGAGATTTCCGCGGTTGCGGCTTGAACTCAAGAACGCCGTCTCGTGGCGTGAGGACGTCGAGGTGGCCTTGGAGCGCCTCCTCGGCTCCATGACCCCGGAGCGGGCTCTCCGGCCCGTCTGACGGTCCCACAGACCCGTACGCATGCGAAAGCCCCCCGCGATCGAGTCGCGAGGGGCCGGCGAAGCGCTCCACGAGCGGGTCGGCCGGGGGCAGGGCCGTTCCAGTGCTGCTCCCGGCCGACGGCCGCGGGGGCCATCCGTGAGACGTGCTAGATGATGCCCTCGAGCTCGCGCAGCAGCATGGCCTTCGGCTTGGCGCCGATGATCTGCTTCACGACCTCGCCACCCTTGTAGACGTTCATCGTCGGGATCTGGAGCACACCGTACTGGCGCGGAACCTCAGGGTTCTCGTCGATGTTGAGCTTGACGATCTCGAGCTTGTCGCCGTGCTCCTTGGCGATCTCCTCCAGGATCGGGGAGACCTGGCGGCACGGGCCGCACCACTCGGCCCAGAAGTCGACCAAGACGGGCTTGTCGTTCTTGAGTACCTCGGAATCGAACGTGGCGTCGGTGACAGCCTTCACGGTGTGCTCCTTACTTCTCGTTGTTGGCCAGCCAGCGCTCAGAATCGAGCGAGGCAGCACAGCCGGTGCCGGCCGCGGTGATGGCCTGGCGGTAGGTGTGGTCGACGACGTCGCCCGCGGCGAACACGCCTTCGATGTTGGTCGCCGTGCTCGGCGAGGCCACCTCGATGTAGCCGTTCTCGTCGAGGTCGATCTGACCCTTGACCAGCTCCGTGCGGGGGTCGTGGCCGATCGCGACGAACAGCGCGTCGGTGGCCAGCTCACACTCCTCGCCGGTCTTGACGTTGCGCAGCTTCACGGCCTCGACCCTGGTGTCACCGAGCACGTCGGCGACCTCGGAGTCCCAGACGAAGCGGATCTTCTCGTTGGCGAACGCGCGGTCCTGCATGATCTTGCTGGCCCGCAGCGTGTCACGGCGGTGGACCACGGTCACCATGCGCCCGAACCGGGTCAGGAACATGGCCTCCTCCATCGCGGTGTCGCCGCCGCCGACGACCACGATGTCCTTGTTGCGGAAGAAGAAGCCGTCACAGGTCGCGCACCACGACACGCCGCGGCCGGACAGCCGCTTCTCGCCCTGCACGCCGAGCTCGCGGTAGCCGGAGCCCATGGCCAGGATCACCGACTTGGCGTAGTAGGTGTCGGTGTGGGTCTTGACGACCTTCGGCTCGGCGTTCAGGTCGACCTCGACCACGTCGTCGGCGACCAGCTCGGCGCCGAACCGCTCGGCCTGCTTGCGCAGGTTGTCCATCAGGTCGGGGCCCATGATGCCGTCGGGGAAACCCGGGAAGTTCTCCACGTCGGTGGTGTTCATGAGCGCGCCGCCGGCCGTGACGGAGCCCTCGAAGACCAGTGGTTTAAGCTCGGCGCGCGCGGAGTAGACGGCCGCCGTGTAGCCCGCCGGGCCGGACCCAATGATGATCACGTTACGAACGTCGCTCAACGCTCCACGCCTTCCTCGTCTGCTGTTGCCAACCGGCTCAACAGATCCTAGGCCGCCGTGATTCCCAGCCCTACCCCCCGACGCGGCGACGACGCCCGGACAAACGAAAGAGCCCGCCGAAGCGGGCTCTGACGAGATGTTTCCTGCCTACCAGCGGCCCAGGGCGGGCTTACGCAGGTTCTTGCAGTTGAACGGGTCGACGATGTCGATGCGGACCCTTTCGGTGGCCCGCTTCTTCCACGAGGCCACGACGAGGGCCTCCTGGCCGTTGTACTGGCCCCGGTCGACCGCGAACACGTCGAGCTTGCTGCGCTTGGAGACCGCGGTGACGCACTTGGCGACCTGGTCGCTCTCGGAGGAGGCGCCGTTCAGCGCGGGTGCGGGGCCGAGCAGGTCGTTCAGCCGCATCCGCAGTTCGTGGTCGCTGTAGTTGTGGTCGCTGTTGGTCACGACGTACGCCCGTGCGCGCGTCGGATCCCGGCTCACGCTCGGCTGCGCGGACGACTGCGACGGCAGGGCGATCGGTGGTGCGACGCTCGCACCGTCACCGCCCGCCACCAGCAGGCCGGTCGCGGTCACCGCCGTGCCCACCACCGCCACCGCCGCGGCGGCCGCGACCGCCGGCATCGCCCAGCGGCGCCGCCGGGGGGCCCGGCGCCGGGCCGGCACGATGCTGCCGTCGTCGGCGACCACGCCGAGGCGCACCGGCTGCTCCGGGGTCTGCTCGGGGGCCTGCCGCGGGACGTCGCCGGAGGCGGCGGGCCGCTCCCATGGGGCGTCCCGCATGAGCTCGTCCCAGTCCGGCGGCTCCGCGAGACCGACGCCACCGCCCCGCCGGGACTCGGCCTCGACCGCCAGTGCCTTGTCGATGCGTAGTGCGACGCCCATCGGCATGGCCGGTGTGGGAGTCGCCGCGAGCACCTCGCGAACCGCCGCAAGGTCGGCCAGCAGCTCCCCGCAGGGGTCGCAGACCGCGAGATGCTCGCGGACCCGCTGTGCCGTGTCGGCGTCCAAGAGACCCTCGGCCAATTCAGCAAGGATCTCCAGATCGTAGTGCGTATCACCCGTCACGAAGTTCTGCTCCCTTCGCGGATGAGACGCGATTGGCTTCGGATCGGTTCCGCAGATGCGAAAGAATTGGGGCAAGTTTCGCGCGTCCTCGGGCACATCTGCTCTTCACCGTGCCGCTGGGCACTTGGAGCACCTGAGCTGCGTCTTCGACCGAATAGCCCATCATGTCGACCAGCACCAGGGCCGCCCGCTGGTCGCCGGGCAGGAGTTTCAGCGCGGCCGAAACCTCCATGGAGACCTCGCGCTCCAGGGTCTGGTCGGGCATCGGGGTCTCGCGCTCGGCGGCCTCGATGAGCTCGTCGTCGGCGACCGGGCGGACGGACTTGCGCCGCATCCGGTCGAGGCAGGCGTTCACCACGATGCGGTGCAGCCACGTCGTGACGGCGGCCTCACCGCGGAACGAGCCGGCCTTGCGGTAGGCGGAGACGAAGGCGTCCTGCACGGCGTCGGCGGCCTCGTCAGGGTCACCCAGCGTCCGCAGGGCGACCGCCCACATGCGGTCGCGGTGGCGTTTGACGATTTCGCTGAAGGCGTGTGGATCCCCGTTGATGTGCGCGGTCAGCAGCTCGGCGTCGGTGACCGACGGCCGCTCCGCTGATGAGGGTGTCTCGGGTGGGGAGTTCACAAGAGGGATTCCTGATTATGCCGATCCGGGAGAGTGCACCACTACCTCATAGATGGTGCCATGAAAAGTGCCTGCATCCGTCGGAACACGCGTAAACCAGATCAAAACGTACTGGCCGCTTGTCGCCTGCTCGGGAGTCAGGGTGGTCTTGCCCGACGCGTCCTTGGCGGTCGCCACCGTCTTCAGCGAGCCCAGCTCGGCGGAGTCGCCCACCTTCAGCTCGACGCTCGCGCCGGACGCATCCGACAGCGTAACTTCGACGTCGCCGATCTGCATCGACTTGCCCATGTCGAGCAGCAGGCCGACGCCGTCCTTCAGCCGGCCCAGGTCGGCGCTGGTGTAGGTCTCGGTCTTCCACAACGTGCCGGGCTTGCCGTCGATGGCGAGCTTGGCGATGTCGGACTTCTCATCGCCGTCGCCCAGCGGGTCGAAGCCGCTGGCCTTGTCGGGCTTGACCGCCTCCATCTCCTGGGCCGTGACCGGCGCGGTGGTGGCGGGCGTGGTGCCCCCGGCCTCGACGGGATCGGTCGGGCTGCCGAGGCTGCGGCCGATCGTCCACGCGCCGACGCCTACCGCCACGATGACGAGCAGCACCACCACTGTCATCAGCACCCGGTTGAGCGTGCCGCCGCCACCTCCGTTGCTGATCGGGCGGGGCGCGGGCGGCCGCGGCTGCATGGCGGTCTGCTGGCGGTGCGCGATGTCGAGGCCCTCGGTGTGCGAGGCCGAGGCCACCGCGGGGGTGGAGGGGTAGGAGATCGGGATGGGCATCGGCCTGGCCACGTCGGCCAGCGCCTCGGCCACCTCGGACGGGCTGGACAGGGGGCTCTGCCCCCTGCGCGACTCGGGCAGGCAGGCGCGCACGGTGACGGTGTCGAGATAACCGGGAACGCCGGCCGTGACCTGACGGGGCGAGCAGAAGTGGCCGTCGGTCATGGGAGCCGCCGGCAGGCCGCCCTCTTCTTCGTCGCCCGGCCAGTGACCGGTCAGCCCGGCGTACAGCAGCCGGCCGAGCCCCTCGGCGTCGTCGAGCGCCGGCTGATCGGTGGTGAGACCGGCCAGAGCGGCGTCGACGGCCACGCCGAGCACCTTCACCGTGTTGCCGGTCGTCCACATCAGATGGGCAGGGCGCAGGCACAGGTGGTAGAGCTGGGCCTCGTGGGCGTGCGCCAGCGCCTCTGCCGCCTCGGCGACCAGGCCGGCGGCCCGCTCCGGCTCCAGCGGCCCCGAGGCGAGCAGGTCGGCCAGCGTCTCGCCGGTGACCCACTCACTGACGACGTAGGCGGCCTTGTCGTCCTCGGCGGCGTCGAAGACCTGGGTGATGCGCGGGTCGGTGAGCCGGCTCGCCGCGCGGGCGGCCGTGACGACCTCGTGGACGCGCGGGAAGTCCGGCGAGAACGTGTGCACGGCGACAGGCCGGGCGAGGATCTCGTCGATGGCCTTCCACAGCGTGGCGCCATCGGACTCGCTGACGCGATCCTCCAGCCGGAAACGCTCGGCGAGACGGGTGCCGGGTTCGACGGCCGACGTGCTCACTGGCTCTCTCCGCTGCGCCGATCGGGCGTGCTCATGACTCGACTCACCTGCGTGGGCGTGTCCCACGAAGGCCCGCTATGCCGGGTGGATCCGCCCACGCCCCTCCTGCTTCCATTCGCGCGTGTCGGGCTCCATGGTAGTGCCGAGGAGATTCCGCCCGCGTTCTTTACCGACCTACCCGTCTTGCGACCATCCCAACGATCGAGTTGACCTCAGGAATGCGCATTCTGTGGGCCACGCCGAGATACAGCAGCATTCCCAGGCCGCCGCCGATGGCAAGGACGATCACCGAGTTGAGGAACCCTAGCCCGTCGAGCGTCTCCGTGACCACCCATACGCTCGCCAGAGCCAGCACGGCGGTGGGCAGGGAGGCGAGATACATCCTGGTCATCGCCATGCCGACGGCCCATCCGCCCAGGCCCTGGACCCGGCGACTGGCCAGGATCCAGGCCACCACCGCCCCCAGCGCGTACGCGATCGCGTATGCCAGCGCCAGCCCCATCACCGCGTACGCGGTCGGCAGCAGCACGTAGAACAGCACCATGAGGGCGGCGTTGACCGCGGTCGTGCCGGCACCGATGAACACCGGCGTGCGGGTGTCGCCGAAGCTGTAGAAGACCCGCAGCAGCAGCTGGAAGATCGCGAACGGCACCAGCGCCAGCCCGTAGACCTGCAGCACGTTGCCGATGTAGACGGCGTCGGCGACGCTGGTGGCGCCGCGGGCGTAGATCGGCACGGTGACCGCCGGCCCGAGCACCATCAGCAGCAGCGACACCGGCACCATCACCGAGCAGATCAGCCGCACGCTCGACCCGAACTCGCCGCGCACGTCGTCGAGCCGCCCTTCGGTCACCGCCCGGCTCATGCGCGGCAGCATGGCGGTGATCACCGAGACGCCGATGACGCCGTACGGGAGCTGGAAGAGCTGGAAGGCCAGGGTGTACGGGGTGATGCCGTGACCCGCCACCACGTCGCCCGCGTCGCTGGCCAGGTTGGTGGTCAGCACGAAGCCCAGCTGGGTGACGATGACGTACCCGATGGTCCAGACGCCCATCCTGGCCATCTCGCCGAGCCGGGCGTTGCGCAGGTCGAAGCGGGGCACGAAGGAGAACCCGGCCCGGCGCAGCGCCACGATCAGCACCATCGCCTGGGCCACGATGCCGGCCGTGGTGCCGAGGCCGAGCAGCGTCAGGTCGCCGTCGGTCACCTCCGTGATGTCGCCGCCGCCCGTGCCGATCGCGGCGTACGCCACGAACACGCAGATGACGACCACGTTGTTGAGCACCGGGGCCCACATGGGGGCGCCGTAACGGTCACGGGTGTTGAGGATGGCGCCCGCCACCGCGCCGACGCCGAAGAAGGCCAGCTGCGGCAGGATGTAGCGAGCCAGCGTGACCGCGACCTCGAACTTCCTGCTGTCGTGGTCCCAGACGGTGTAGAGGTCGATGAGCAGCGGCGCGGCCAGCACGGCGAGCGCCGCCACGATCATCAGCGCGACCGTGGCGAGGGTCAGCAGCCGCTGCTCGTAGGCCCGGCCGCCGTCGGGGTCGCGCTGCTGCGCCCGCACGATCATCGGCACGACGACGCTGCTCAGCACCCCGAGCAGCAGCAGGTCGAGGATGCTGTACGGGATCGCGTACGCCGCGTTGTAGGCGTCGCCCAGCGCCATGGTGCCGATGGCGTAGGCGAGCACCATCGTCCGCACGAACCCCGTGACCCTGGACACCATGGTGCCCGCCGCCATGATGGCGCTGGCCCGAAGCATGCGGCTCATACGGTCTCACTTTCCGGGGACTTGGCGGCACGCGCGAGCTTGCGCTGGGACCGGCGCCGCAGCAGCCGCGTCACCACGGCGGCGAGCATCACGGTGAGCGCGGCGCCCACGATCACCAGGGCGATGCCGGTGTAGCCGGTCGTGCGGATGGTCATCCGCTGCGGCTCGCCGTACGGCTGGCCGTCGGCCGTGCGCAGCTGCACGGTCACCGTCGCGTCACCGCTGAGGGCGGCGTTCATCGGCACCTGGACCGTGCCGCTCTGGCCGCCGCCGATCGTCAGCTGCTCCTTGAAGTCGACCTGCAGCACTTCAGGGTTGTTGGACTTGACGTCGACCACGATGTCGACCGGGGTGGTCAGCGAGTTTCGCACGCTGATGGGCACCACGCCGTCGCTGCCCGCGAGCGTACGGGGGCGGTCGGGGCCCGCGCCGGTGATCTGGACCTTGTCGGTGGCCGCGTCGACGGCCGCGCCGACCAGCTTGGTCAGCGCCCGGCCCGCCCGCGCGCTGCCGCGCCAGCCCGACGAGGTCAGCCGCAACACCGCGGCGTCGAACGCGGGCTGCGTCTTGTTCACCTTGACGATGGAGGTGAGCTGCGCCTGGATCCAGATCTCCTTGACCGGCTCGAGGTATTTGCGGCTCAGCTCGTCCTTGCGCTGCTGGGCGGTGTAGGTCAGCCCGGCGCGCGGTACGGACGCCTTGCCCGGCTTGATCGACTCCAGGCTGGTCAGCTGCAGCCACGGCAGCCGGCCCGCGGTCTTCAGCAGCGCGGTCACGAGCGACGGGTTGGGGTTCCAGCGCCGCGAGGGGGCGGCCACCAGCGACCTCGGCTGGATCTGGCCGGGCTCGGCGGCGATCATCGCGGTCTCCGCGATGAAGCGCTGCGTGCTCAGCAGCGTGGAGGTGCCGGACGGCGGCTCGAACAGTCGGCTCAGCTCGGGGTCGGGCACCAGCGCGGTGACGGGGCCGTTGACCGAGTCGAGCGTCGCGGCGGCGTCGGGGGTGGTGGTGAGCGGCGTCTGCGGCGGCAGGTTGGTGGAGTTGAGCAGAACTCTGTCGACCCCGCTGACCGAGAGCAGGTCGAGGGCGTCGGGGTCGAGCAGGCCGGCGGCCGGCCAGTTGACGTTGGTCTTGGCGTTGCGGCTGAGCAGCGCCTCGGCCTTCTCCGCGCCCAGCTCGACGGCCCGGGAGGGTTGCGTGTCGAGCCCCTGGTGGGCGAGCGCGGCCACGTCGGGGTCGGCGTACGGGGTCGCGACCACGGGGGAGGAGGCCAGGGAGGTGCGCATGGTGGTCAGCCACGACGCCGCCGCCGTGCTGGCCGGCCTGGTCTCCTCGTCGTCGTCGACCTTGACGCGGTAGCCGCGCGACATCGTGTCGAGGTCGTCGAGCAGCGCCGGGTCGACGACCCAGGTCGTGCTGCTCGGCGCGGACTGCGCGATGCGGGCCAGGTCGGCCAGGCGGCCGCGGTCGCCGATCTCCTGGCTGAGCTCGTCGTCGACGAACAGCGGGTCGTCGGTCGCCCGATGGGGCCGGTCGATCACGGGCAGCACCACGGCCAGCTTGTTGCGCGGCGGCTTCGGGGCAGTGGGCGGCGCGTACGTCAGGTAGGTGCGCTGCGTCGCCATGGGCACCTCGTTGGAGGCCACGTCGACGGCGATCGGATAGGCCCCGAACGACCGGTAGCCGAGCTGCACGGGCGTCGCGGTGAACTGCCAGCGCGCCTCGGCCCCCGCGGCCAGCGTCGGGATGTACATCCTGGAGGTCCGGGAGACGTTGGCCGGGACCGGGGTGTTCTGGTCGGTCTGGTAGGCGGCCAGGGAGGCCCGGTCGGTGAAGGGCTGCGCCTGGTAGCGCAGGCGCACGGAGACGTTGGCCAGCGACGTGCCGGTGTCGTTGCGTACGGTGCCGGTGAAGGTGATCTCGTCGGTGAGGTTCTTCGGCACCTCCGGCGTGATCGACGCGATCGACACCGTCAAGGTCTGCCTGACCTGCGCGGCGAGCACTTCCGGCGCCCGCGCGGCAGCCGTGCTCGGCGCGGCCGCCACCTGGGGGGCGAGCAACGCGGCGGACAGCACGGCGGTCAGCGCGGCCTTACGGATCACGCTGACGCCCGGGCTGGACTACGACGACGCACGCCCGCAATGGTACGGGCTCAGTGCCGTCTCGCGACCGCCCCACGTGATCCTCTGGGGCGCGAGCCGCGTAGATCGACTATCTTGCCCGGCAGGTGAGTCAGCAGGTCGAGGCCGCGAAGGGCGAGCGCGGTGTGCCGCTCTCCGGTGGGCATGAAGATCGTGTCGGCGTCCGTGGGGAGGCGGTCGTCGATGAAGACGGGCAGCGACTCCGGCAGCAGCAGCGGGCAGACGAGCCCGTCGGCGTAGTCGGTGGCGGCGTTGACCACGTGGGCGGGAGCCGGCCGGACCTGCCGCGCGCCGAGCAGACCGCCGAGCGCTCCGGGGCGCGGGGGCAGCGAGACAGGGGAGGTCACCCCGGCGACGACCTCGCGGCCTGCCCTGGTCACCACGTCATACACCGTCACCATCAGGCACCTGTCATGCGCCGCGGAGACCGTCTCGGGCAGTTCTTCCGCGCATGTCATGGGCCGCGGAAGGCGTACGATCTCATGATGGACCTGGTGTGCGAGGAGCCAGCGGTGGATCGCGAGGGCGTCCTTCATATAGTCCTCCTTGCCTCATTCGATGGCCCCCGACGGTCCTTGGACCGAAGGTAACCCGGACCTGGTGTGGCTCGGGGGATATGTTCCGGAATCAGCCGAAGGACCCGACTCGTTTGTCCGACTCAACTTTGACCGAAAGCCAGCAGCGGGCCATGACCGACCTGTTCCGCAAGATCGCCCCGGTGGCCGACGAGCTCGGCCGCCTCTTCGCCGCGCAGGGCCATGAGCTGGCCCTCGTCGGCGGGCCGGTGCGCGACCTCCTGCTCGGCCGCATCGGCAACGACCTCGACCTGACCACCGACGCCCGCCCCGAGCGGGTGCTCGAGATCGTCAAGGACTGGGCCGACTCCGTCTGGACGATCGGCATCGACTTCGGCACCGTCGGCCTGCGCAAGGGCGGCTGGCAGATCGAGGTCACGACGTACCGCAGCGAGTCGTACGACCCCAAGTCGCGCAAGCCCGACGTGATGTACGGCGAGACGCTGGAGGCCGACCTGGAGCGGCGCGACTTCGCGGTCAACGCGATGGCCGTGCGGCTGCCGTCCCACGAGTTCGCCGACCCCTACGGCGGGCTGCGCGACCTGCGGGCCAAGGTGCTGCGCACGCCGGGTCCGGCCGAGCGCTCGTTCGGCGACGACCCGCTGCGCATGCTCAGGGCGGCCAGGTTCGCCTCCCAGCTCGGCTTCACCGTCGACCCCGCGGCCCTCGAGGCCATGACGGCGATGGCCGAGCGCATCGAGATCGTCTCGGCCGAGCGCATCCGCGACGAGCTGGACAAGCTCGTCTGCGGCGCGGACCCGCGCGAGGGCCTGCGGCTGCTGGTGCAGACCGGGCTGGCCGCGCGCGTGCTGCCGGAGCTGCCCAAGCTGCGCCTGGAGATCGACGAGCACCACCGCCACAAGGACGTCTACGAGCACAGCCTGACCGTGCTCGACCAGGCCGTCGCGCAGGAGGAGGACGGTCCCGACCGCATCCTGCGCTGGGCGGCGCTCATGCACGACATCGGCAAGCCCAAGACCCGCCGCCACGAGCCCGGCGGGCGGGTGTCGTTCCACCACCACGAGGTGGTCGGCGCCCAGATGACGAAGAAGCGCATGACCGAGCTGAAGTTCCCGAAGGACGTCGTGGCCGACGTCGCCCGGCTGGTCGAGCTCCACCTGCGCTTCCACGGCTACGGCACGGGCGAGTGGACCGACGCCGCCGTGCGCCGCTACGTCCGCGACGCCGGCCACCTGCTCGACCGGCTCCACAAGCTGACCAGGGCCGACTGCACCACCCGCAACAAGCGCAAGGCGGCGGCGCTGTCGCGCACCTACGACCAGCTCGAGGAGCGCATCGCCCGGCTGGCCGAGGAGGAGGAGCTGGCCAAGATCCGGCCCGAGCTCGACGGCAACGAGATCCAGCGCGTGCTGGGTGTCGGCCCGGGGCCGGTCGTGGGGCGGGCCTACAAGTTCCTGCTCGACCTCAGGCTCGACAAGGGCATGATCGGCAAGGAGGCCGCCACCGAGGCGCTGCTGGAGTGGGCGAGGTCAAACGACCTGGGCGCGTGACGACGAGGTGACCGCCCGGTAGGCGAGCGCCGCCACCGGGTAGCCCACCGAGATGATCACGACGGCGAGGTACGACTTGCCGTCGGCCGGCAGGATCGCCGCCGCCACGGCCGCGGCGAGCACGTACATGCCGTTGAAGAGCATGTCGTAGATCGAGAACGCCCGGCCGAGGTAGATGTCCTCCACGTCGCGCTGGACGGCCGTGTCGGCGCAGATCTTGACGCTCTGCCCGGCCACGCCCAGCACGAACCCGGCCACCGGCAGCCCCCACTCCTGGAACGGCAGCACCAGCGCCGCCGTCAGCACCCCTGCAGATGCCAGCGCGATCGGCACCCACCGCTCGATCGTGAACCGCTCGGTCGCGTACGGGGTGATGATCACGGCCATGAAGTAGCCGAAGCCGGAGGCGGCCACCACCAGGCCGATGCCGCGCAGCGCGGCGTCGGGATCGCCGTCGGTGAAGTAGTAGCGGTAGAGGATGATGCCGAGCGCCGTGCACATGCCGTACAGGAAGCGGTGGGCGGCCAGCGCGCCCAGGGTGCTGGCGGCGCGGCGGTGGCGCACCAGGTGTTTGGCGCCGTCGGCCAGGCCGACGACGACGTTGCGCAGGGCCTCGCGGGCCTGCGGCCGGTCGGGGTCGTCGGACGGGCCGAGCAGCCGGCGGCCCATCGTCCGTGCGACCAGCGCGCTCAGGCCGAAGACCACGCCCGAGACCACCATGAGCAGCGCGACGCCGAAGTCGCTGCCGCCGAAGATGTCGCGCAGCAGGAAGCCGACGCCCGCGCCGATGAACGTGACGACGGTGCCGGACGTGGGCGTCACCGCGTTGGCCGCCATCAGCCGGTCGGCCGGCACGACGTGCGGCAGCGAGGCGCCGAGCGCGGCCAGGAAGAACCGGTTGACGCCGAGGACGCCGAGCGCCGCGGCGTAGAACGCCGGGTCGGGCGCGTCGGTGGCCACCAGCGCCGCGGTCACGAACAGCAGCAGGCCGCGGATGAACGGCGCGATCATGAGGATCTGCCGCCGGGACCACCGGTCGATGAAGACGCCGACGAAGGGGCCGAGCACGCTGTACGGCAGCAGCAGCACCGCCAGCCCGGCGGCCACCTCGAGCGCGGTCGTCTGGTTCTCGGGGCTGAAGAAGGCGAACCCGGTCACCGCGAACTGGAAGATCCCGTCGGAGAACTGGGAGACCAGCCGGGTGCCGAACAAGCGCCGGAAATCTCTGCCCTGGAGGACCACGCGTAGATCGGCGACGAAAGACACGCCGTCAGCCTAGCCCCCGCGACCCATCGCTCACGAAGCTGCGAAGTCGAAGGCCGCAGGCCGAGATTGCATACCGAACGGGGTTCCGAACGGCCATCATGATCACGTACGCTTCAAAGCGTGACGACTGAGGAACACGTGGTGCTCGTCGATCGTGCCGGCCACGCGCTGGGCACGGCGCCCAAGACGTCGGTGCACGGCCACGAGACACCCCTTCATCTTGCGTTCTCCAGCTACGTCTTCGACCGCGAAGGTCACGTGCTGCTCACCAGGAGGGCGGATCACAAGATCACGTGGCCGGGGGTGTGGACCAACAGCTGCTGCGGTCACCCCCTGCCCGGAGAGCCGCTCGAAAACGCCGTCGTGCGCCGGCTGTCGTACGAGCTCGGCCTGGAGGTCGAGCGCGTCGACCTCGTGCTGCCCACCTTCGCCTACCGCGCCGTCATGGCCAACGGCATCGTGGAGCACGAGCTCTGCCCCGTCTACCGCGTCATGGTCGACGCGTCCGCCCGGCCCAACCCGGACGAGGTGGGGGAGGTGCGCTGGATGCCGTGGAAGGAGTTCGCCGACGGCGTCAGGAACGGCCTGCTCGCGATCTCGCCGTGGTGCAAGGAACAGGTGCCGCTGCTGATGGAGCTGGGCGCCGACCCGCTCGCCTGGCCCGCGGCCCCGACG
>NZ_SMKQ01000379.1 GCF_004348995.1 Nonomuraea terrae | reverse complement strand
AACCCCCACCCGCCCGAGACCGGGAACACGTCGTAGAACTCGGCCCCCACCGACGAGCCCGGATGGTAGACCGCCGCCGCCTCGTAGCCCGGCACGTCGGGCAGGTTGCGCGGCGCGACGCTCGCCGACAGCGACTCCGCCGCCCGCGAACGGCTCTGGAAGCTCGTCTGCGCCCGCACCGCCAGCCCGAGCTGCAGGCCCACCTCCTGCATCACCGCCAGGTCCGCCAGCGCGTACGGCTGCTTGTCGTGCGAGCGCACCAGCGTCAGCACGCCGTCGCCGCGGCCGATCGGGACGCTCAGCAGCGAGCCCGCGCCCATCGCGGTCAGCACCGGGCCGTCGGCGCAGAAGCCGAGCAGCGTCTCGTCGTCCACCATCTCCTGCACCACGCCGGAGCCGCGCTCCAGCACCTGCGCGACCACCTGGCTGCCCGCCGGGTCGGCGGACTCGACCTGCCGCACCAGGTCGCCCAGCGGGTGGTTCTTGGGCGCCATGACGACGGAACGGCGCGGCACCCCGTCACGTATGACGTCGGCGATCACCCAGTCCGCCCACTCGGCGGCCAGCAGCCGCGTCGCGCGGTGCAGCGCGACCGGGCGCAGCAGCGCCTCCTCGTCCAGCAGCAGCGCGGCCATCTTGGCCAGCAGGTCCTGCCGCCGGGCCGCGGCCAGGAGCAGGGCGCCGTCGGACTGCTCGGGCCGGCGCGTGCCCGGCTCGGGCAACTGCACCTCGGTCGGCAGCGCCACCGCCGCCACCATCTGCTGCGGCTCGCCCGGCATCGTCAGCCGGGTCAGCGCGAGCTGCACGACGTGCGCGCGCCCCTGGTGCGCCAGCCGCGTCTCGAACGCCGACGGCTGCCCCGTCTGCAGCACCGACGTCAGGTGCGAGCGGAACGCCGCCCGCCGCGACACGTCCACCAGCAGCGGGAACGACCGGCCCACCAGGTAGCCGTCCGGGCTGCCCAGCATGCGGGAGGTCTCGGGGTTGATCCGCCGGACGACGCCGCCGCCGTCGAGCACGATGACGGGCACGGGGAACGCGCGGAACACCTGGCGCAGCAGCTTCAGCTCGCGTTGCGCGCCGTCCTTCTTGCCGCCCGCCCGCTTGGGGGCCTTGCGCAGCGCCTCGCGTGCCTCGGCCAGCAGCTCGGCGGCCGTGTCGAGCTCGGCGAGCGAGGCGTCGAGGATAGGCGCAAGGTCACCGGGGTAGGCGGTCCTCGCCTCGCGCAACGAGGACACGCGCCCGGCGAGCGCGTCCAGCGCGTGTTCGAGGTCCGGCATCGTCATGGTCTGACGCTACGCCACTCGGGATAACGCTAGCCATAAGGGGTAGAACCTTCTTGCTATGGAATCGACCGCGATGATCACTCCTGGGCTGGCGCGTGACCTGGCCGCACTCGGCCGGCTGGGAGAGGACACCTCGACCGAGAGCGTCCTGCGCGGCCTGACCGCGGCACTGACCGCGGGAGTCCCGGGATGTTCGGGAGCCTCCGCCGAACACTGGCGTGAGCACCGCGTGCTGGTCTCCGGCTCCCACAGCGAGCTGATCATGCTCGTCGAAGGCGAACGCGAGCTCGGGGAGGGCCCGTCCATCGAGGCCCGGCAGAGCGGCGGCCGCGCCACCGTGACCGACGTGCTCAAAGAGACCCGCTGGCCCCGCTACGACGCCCTGGCGACCCGCTGGGGAGTGCGCTCGGCGCTGGTGGTGCCCATCGAGGTGCCGCCCGCCCTGCTCGTCGTCGGCCTCTATTCCGTACGGCCCGGGGCGTTCTCCCCGCAGGGCGCCCACGCGCTCGCCGACATGCTGGCCGAGCAGGTCGGCGTGGCCATGTCGAACATGTGGGAGTTCGAGGAGGTGCGCACCGACGCCGCCCAGCTGCAGGAGGCCCTCGCCGGCCGGTCGGTCATCGACCAGGCCAAGGGCATCATCATGCAGACCAGCGGATGCACCGCCGAGGCCGCCTTCGACGAGCTGCGCCGGATCTCCCAGCATCACCAGGTCAAGGTGGCCGACCTGGCCAGGAGACTGGTCGACGAGCACCAGCGCAAGTCGGCGCGTCGCCCTAGCTCTTGAGTGCGGCGAGCGCGTCGCCCAGGGTGTCGTAGATCGGCAGCCGCTGCGCCAGCCCCGTGATCCACATCACCTTGGACTTCGTGTACTCGACCCCGATCAGCGCGAACTTGGCCCCCGAAGTGAGACTCGTCTGCCAGTGGTGCACGATCAGGCCCAGCGCGCGCGAGTCCATGAACGTCACCTCGGCGAGGTCGAGGATCAGGTCGGCGCCAGCCATCGCCAGGTAGTCGGCGAACTGCTCCCGAGTCGTGGCGTCGAGCACGCCGTCGACACGGATCACCGTGATCTCGTCCACGGTCGACGACGTGAGGCGCAGGGCCGCGAGGGGCCCCTCACCGTTCTCCGGCATTGTCACGGAGCAACCCTACTGTCACCGCGCGACCGAGGAATACTTCCCGCGGGAGGGGGGACACTGGATCCGAGGTCCAGCAGAGGGCTTTGGTCTCGAGAGTAGAGCGAGGCGTGCCTCTGCCTGGGCTTTTTCGTTCGGGGAGGCCGCCTGCGAATCCATATGAGGAGCAGCGATGGCTGTGCAGGAATACATCCTCGAGGACATGACCGCGGAAGAACTCCTGGCCGAGATGGTCAAGGAGGAGACCCCCGACAGCCTGAAGGAACGCCTGCGCGAGCGCATCGTCGAGATGCACAGGCCGCTCGCCATGGAGATCGCCCGACGCTACCGCTACCGCGGCGAACCTTTGGAGGATCTCCTCCAGGCCGCGTATGTTGGCCTGATGAAAGCCGTCAACGGCTTCGACCCGACCCTCGGCCACGCGTTCAGGGGCTACGCGGTCGTGACGATGACCGGCGAGGTCAAGCGGCACTTCCGCGACCGCACCTGGGCCATCCGGGTGCCCCGTCTCTACCAGGAACGCCGCTCGGAGCTCAACAGGCTGGTCGCCGACCTCAGCCAGGATCTCGGCAGGTCCCCGACCGTGGCGGAGCTGGCCGCCAAGATGAACATCAGCGAAGAGGACGTCCTGCTCACGCTCGACGCCTCGGCCGCGTACAGCACCCTGTCACTCGACGCGCCGCTCGGCACCGACGACGACGCGGCCTCGCTCGGCGACGTCATCCCCGAGGACGACGACACGCTGAGCACCATGGTCGACCGGGAGGCCGTCAAACCGCTCATCGACGCGCTCCCGTCCCGCGAGAAGCACATCCTCCTGCTGCGCTTCTTCGGCAACATGACGCAGGCCGAGATCGCGGCCGAGTTCGGAATCTCACAGATGCATGTGTCACGCATCCTTCGCAAAGTTCTCGACCAGCTACGCTCCGAGCTGGTCGGCTGACGAGGACGGTCGCCGGGTGAACGAAGGCGCAGAGCCTGAGGCGGGCCTTGTGAGCCCGCCACCCGGCGCGCCCGTGAAACAGCTCCGCTTCGCGCTGCCGGACCTGCCGCGGGTCCGGCAGTTCGCCGAGTCCGAGGCCCGCCAGGCCGGCATGCCCGAGGACGCGATCGGCGACTTCGTCATCGCCGTCAACGAGGTGGCCACCAACGCCGTCACCCACGGCGCCGATACGGCGTCCATGCGGACGTGGACCAGCAGCGGGGACCTGGTCGTCGAGGTGCACGACGGGGGCGTGTGGAAGCCGGGGCCGATGC
>NZ_SMKQ01000378.1 GCF_004348995.1 Nonomuraea terrae | reverse complement strand
TCCCACAACACCCCCAGGCGCCCGAGGCCGCCGTAAGAGCCCTGGCAGAAAACGCAAGCGCTGACCGCCCCGGATCACCCTCACAGAAGGCGTCGCATCTCCACGCGACTGCTCCATGGTCGGCGCGCTACCCTCTGATCTCCGACAAGGAGATTGATCTCCAGCGCCCTCAGAGAAGGCAGCTGCCCGTGGCCGACACCCCCATCACTGGCCTGTACGACTCCCTGCTCACCGAGCGGCTCAGAGAACTCGCGCGCAGGTGGAGCGAGACCGGTCACCTCGTGGAGACAGCCGAGGTGCACAACGAGGAGGTCGCTCACCTGCTCGGCCGTTTCCTCGGGCAGGCCGCCACCCGGTCGTTGGCCATGATCAAGGACCCGGTCGAGCAGGTGGAGCTCGCCAACCGGCTGCTGGGGCTGCTCCCCGAACCTGAGGCGGTTTCCGACGGCCCCGCCAGGCTCCTCTCGATCGTCAAAGACACACCCGGCGCCGGCCCGCCGGCGCGGCCCCTGACCTCGCTCTCCGAGGCAGCGTTACTCACCAACGCACGCGAAGATCCCCACCTGGCCCACGAGTTGACGACCGAGTTGGCCAGTGCCGACAGGGTGGACCTGCTCTGCGCGTTCGTGAAATGGTCGGGGCTCCGCATTCTGGAACGTCCGTTGGACGAACTACGTCAGCGGAACGCGCCCGTGCGGGTCATCACCACCACCTACATGGGGGCGACCGAACGGCGCGCACTCGACCGGCTGGTCCGCGACTTCGGCGCCGAGGTACGCGTCAGTTACGAGCAGAACTCCACGCGCCTGCATGCCAAGGCATGGCTCTTGCGGCGCCGTACCGGATTCGACACCGCGTACGTGGGCAGTTCCAACCTCTCCCGGGCCGCGCTGCTGGACGGCTTGGAGTGGAACGTTCGATTGTCGTCGGTCACCACCCCGCGACTCTTGGACAAATTCGAGGGGACGTTCGACTCGTACTGGAACCGGCCCGAGTTCGAGCCGTACGACCCTGATGTCGACGCCGAACGCCTGGACGAGGCGTTGTCGCGCTCCAAGACCGGTGAGCGGCTGTTCGACATTCCGGCCCTGGTGCCGCACCCCTTTCCGCACCAGCGGGAGATGCTGGACGACCTTGACGTGGCGAGAACGGTCCAGGACCGGCATCGGAACCTGCTCGTAGCCGCTACGGGGACGGGCAAGACCGTGGTGGCCGCGTTCGACTACCGCGGTTTGCAGCAGCGTCTTGGCCGCCGGCCGACGCTGCTCTTCGTGGCGCACCGTAAGGAGATCTTGGCGCAGGCGCTGCGCACCTATCGGCAGGTGCTGGCGGTTCCCGACTTCGGTGAGCTCCATGTGGGGGAAGACCGGGCCAGACACTGGCGACATGTGTTCGCGTCAGTCCAGTCTTTGAGCCGGACGATCGAAGACTTCGAGCCCGACCATTTCGACGTGGTCGTCATCGACGAGTTCCATCACGCCGCCGCCCGTACGTACCGGCAGATCATCAACCATCTCAAGCCCAGGGAACTGCTCGGGCTCACCGCCACACCCGAGCGCGCGGACGGCACCTGGGTGCAGGACGAATTCTTCGATGGCCGTATCGCTTCGGAGTTGCGGCTGTGGGACGCTCTCGATGCCGATCTGCTGTGTCCTTTCCATTACTTCGGCATCAATGACGAGACCGATCTCAGCACGGTGAAATGGTCGCGCGGTTCCTACGACACCGCCGCTCTGGAGAACGTGTTCACTGGCGACACCGCGCGTGCTCGACTCGTGTTCAACGCACTCTTGGACAAGGTCGGCGATCCTGCTGCGGTACGAGGGTTGGGCTTCTGCGTCTCGGTGAATCACGCGCGCTTCATGGCCGAGTTCTTCACCGCGGCAGGGTTGCCGTCGAAGGCCGTGGACGGCACGACGGAGAGCTCCGAGCGCCAACTCTCCTTGAAGGCTCTGCGCGATGGCGACGTCACGTTCTTGTTCGCGGTGGACCTCTTCAACGAGGGCCTCGACGTGCCTGACGTGAACACGCTGCTCCTGCTGCGTCCGACCGAGAGCGCCACCGTGTTCCTCCAACAGCTCGGCCGTGGCCTGCGTCGCACACCCGACAAGGACGTACTGACTGTCCTCGATTTCGTCGGCCGGCACCGTAAGGAATATCGCTTCAGCAACAGGTTCCAGGCGTTGACGGGGTTCGCCCGTGGCCGGCTCGAAACGCAGGCGAAGAACGACTTCCCGCTGCTGCCGTCCGGCTCTCAGATCGTCCTCGACCGGGTCACCAAGGACCGGCTGCTCGCGGAACTCAAGGTCCACCTCAGCGCCACGGTCAACACGCTGAAGCAGGAGATCCGGTCGTACGCCGAGACGTCCCTCGTCGGTTATCTGGAAGCCGGCGGTCGGGACATCAGTGACCTCTACCGCAACAAGCGCTACTGGACGGCTCTGCTCCGAGGCGCGGGGCTCCTCACCAGCGATGCCTCCCCGATGGAGGAGTTCCTTGGCCGCCGGGTGCGCGCGCTGCTCCACGTGGACGATCGCCGCCGGGCCGCGGCGTACATGGAACTCCTCAGCCCGGACGGCCCCCGATACGACGACTGCTCGCCGACCGAGCAGGCGTTCGCTCGCATGCTCTTCTTCTCGTTCTGGCGCGACGGCGGTGACTTCGCCTCGTACGACGAGGGCCTGCGGCAGTTGCGGGCCGAACGCGCACTGTGCGAAGAGATCACGCAGGTTCTGGCGTACGGGATCGAACGCCCACGCCACGTGACCAAGCCGCCGGGCGCCTCGCTCGCCCACGTGCCCCTGGTGATCAACGGTCACTACTCCACCGACGAAGTTCTCGCCGCGTTGGGTTGGGCCAATCTCGGCGGTTCCGTGCCCTCGACGATGCGTGAGGGCGTGGCCTGGAGCCCGACCGCCCGCTGCGACGCCCTGTTCGTCACCTTGCAGAAGAACGAGAAGGAGTTCTCCCCGCAGACCATGTACCGGGACTACGCCCTCACGCCGAAGCTTTTCCACTGGGAGTCACAGAACCGGACCAGCGCCACGTCGACCACGGGTCGGCGCTACCAGACCCACGAAAGGGACGGCAGCCACATCCTGCTCTTCACCCGGCAACGCACGGAGAACGAGAATCGCCACCCGGAATCGTTCATCTTCCACGGCACGGCCCGCTACGTGTCGCACGCCGGCGAGCGCCCCATGGCCATCACATGGGAGCTGGACGAAGAAATGCCGGCCGATCTGTTCCGTCGCGCCGCCATCGCCGGGTGACTTGCCTCCTCCAACGCGCGGACGGTGCATCAGCGGTGGGCGGGCATCCGCCGCCTGGTTCGTGATGTTTGCGGTTCGGCCTGGCGCTGCTTGCGGCGGCGGGCTATGAGCCAGCCGACACCCAGGGCGATCATGCCGATCGGCGTAGCGGACATACGGCGGGCCACCAGCAGTTTGAGCAAGTTCTTCATGCCGCCACAACTGCCCCCTGGCGCGCCATGCACGCATATCCGGGTGTCCGGTGGCCCGCTGGATCGGTGGACCGGCGCGCTGACGGTACATGTTCCAGGTAGCTGGGGTGAGGGCTGATCTCCGCGCCGGCGAGGCCGTTCTTCGTGGTGGAGGGCGGGAGGCCCTGCCCTGAGGAGTTCACCCGCCGGGGAGATGGCCGGGGGTTCCGGCGGCTGCGTCCGGGGCGGGGAC
>NZ_SMKQ01000377.1 GCF_004348995.1 Nonomuraea terrae | reverse complement strand
GTCCGAGCCCACCCGCCCGTACATCGTCCTGACCCACGGCCGGCCCGCCGCCCGCGCCCTCGTCGGCGAGCTGCGCTGGCGGGTACGGCGTTACTACACCGCCGCCCTGCCCGGCTTCGCCACGTTCCTCACCGCCGGCGAGCTGGCCGAGCTGCGGGCCGACCCCCGCGTGCGCGCGGTCGAGCCCGACCTGGAGATCCGTCCCATGCCGCTGGGCCGGTCGCCGGCCCTGCCCGCCGGGCGGCCGTCCGGCGCGGGCACCACCGTGTACGTCGTCGCCGGCGGCCTGGACGCTGCCCGCGACGAGTTCGGCGACCAGGCCTGGCGCGCCTTCGACGCCACCGGCGGCACCGGACACGACTGCGCCGGCCACGGCACCCAGGTGGCCCGCCGCGTCCACGCCGCGGCCCCCGGCGCCCGGGTCGCCTCCGTCCGCGTGCTCGGCTGCGACGGCTCGGGAACGCTGTCGGACCTGCTGGCCGGGCTCGACTGGATCCACCGCCACGCCCGCCGGCCCTCCGTCGCCGCGCTGCCCCTCGACGGCGCCGGCTCCGCCGCTCTCGCCACGGCCGCGCGGTCGTTGTCACGCTCAGGCGTGTTCGTCGCCGCGTCGTCCCGGTCCGCCGCCTGCCGGGCCACCCCCGCAGGCCGGACTTTCTCGGCGTACGCGCCGGAATTGGCCGGAGCCGCCGCCCGGCTCCTGGAGCTCCATCCGGCCGCAGGGCCGTCCGCCCTCGCCACTTCCCTGAAGTGCACAGCGGCGCGGCCCGTGATTCGCCAGAATCCGTCGAGGGCCTCTACCCTCCACGTGCGCGATGGCGGGCTCTGAAGGGATGGACTCCTCAAATGTGACCGGCGTCACATCGCCCCGGGGCTATCCCAGGAAGGCGATGTTCGGACATGCCGGGTACGGTGCTGGCAGGCAACCGGCACACGCGAGAGACTCAAGGGTCCGGGGGAAGAATGGCGACGCTGACGAAGGGACTCGCATGCAGGAGCTCCGACTCGTCGCGGTGAGTGAGGACGGCACCTATCTCGTCCTGGCTACGGCCGGGCGGGGGACGCGCTTCACACTTCCCGTGGACGACCGGCTCCGTGCTGCCGTCCGCGGCAACTTCTCCCGTCTCGGCCAGTACGAGATCGAAGTGGAGAGTCCGTTGCGCCCCAAGGAGATCCAGGCCCGCATCCGCGCGGGAGAGACGGCGGAGGAGATCGCCGCGACCGCCGGGATCCCGGTCGAGCGTGTCCGCTGGTTCGAGGGGCCGGTGCTGCAGGAGCGGGAGTACGTCGCCCAGCAGGCACAACGCGTCTCCGTACGCATGCCCGGCGAGTCCGCTCCCGGGCCGACCCTCGGCGACCTCGTGGCCGACCGGCTCACCCGGCGCGGCGTGCCCACCGACGAGATCGACTGGGACTCCGCCAAGCGTGACGACGGCCTGTGGCGGGTCAAGCTCGGCTACGTCTGGAACGGTCACACCCGCCACGCCGAGTGGCTCTTCGACCCGCGCAAGCGCCACGTGACGCCGCACGACGACGAGGCGCTGCGCCTGTCGTCCGCCGACTTCGACCCCGAGCCCACCGTGGTGGAGGACACCACGGTGACGCCGTTCGCGCCGCGGGTCGCCAAGTTGCAGCCGGTGCCGCCGCTGGCCTCCGAGACGGTGCAGTTCCCGCCGGTGGCGCGCCGCGAGCCGGAGGAACCGGCCGTCGGCTACACCCCGCCGCCCGGCCGGGCTCCCGACCTGGGCCGCGAATCGGCCCTCCGGCCCGATCCGGGCAGGGAGTCGGCCCTGCGGCCTGACCAGCGGTCCGACCCGGGCAGGGAGTCGGCCCTGCGGTCCGGCTCCGGGGCCGAGGGCGGGTCGCGCGAGTCCTTCCGCCCCGAACCTCCGGCCCGCGAGACCGGCTACACCCGCCCCGGCGACACCACGTCCCGCCGCGGCGGGTCTTCGCCGTGGCTGCCCGACTTCGGCTCGGGGCGCGAAAGCGATTCCATCTACGCTCCCGGCACCTCGCCTTCGTCCCGCCCGGTGTCCGAACAGCCGCCCGCGCCCAGGCCGGCCCAGGACTCGTTGCCGACGCAGGAGTCGTACGCCGGGGAGCGGTTCGCGGCAGAGGAGCCGTCCGCGCAGGAAGGACCGTCGCGCGACGCCCATGCGTCCGCACCGGCTGAGCAGTCGCACCCGTCTTCGGGGCCGGCGGAAGCGTGGCACCCGTCCGACGGACCGGCAGAGGCCTCCGCACCGGTAGAGGCGTCGGCGGGTGTGTCGTCGCCTGTCCGGGACCAGCCCGTCACCGCGCCTCAGACAGGCGAGACCGCTCCGACCACGACGACTCCGGCTGCACCCGCCGCTCACCGCTCCGACACCGACACCCCGGCCTCCGTCCAGCGCCAGGAACCCACCACCGCCCAGGCCGAGCAGTCCGCCACGGCCCAGGCCCCTCAAGTCCAGCCCACCACAGCCGCCCAGCCGCCGACGCCTCCGTCCGTCGCGCAGACCCAGCCTTCCGCGACCACACCGGCTCAGCCGTCCGCCGCCTCGCAGCCCACGTCGGAGGTCGCACAGGCCGCCTCCGCCACGCGAGTCGGCGGTACCGGCACGCCGACCGACGCCGCGGCCGAGCAGACCGACTCGACCCCGCAGGTCGACAGCGCTCCCGCACAGGCCAATTCGGCGAAGCAGGCCGGCTCGGTCGAGCAGGCCGAGGGTGTCGGCATGCAGAACGGCTCGGCTGATCAGGCCGGTGCTGCCGACGTGCGGGCCGATGGTGCGGACGTGCGGTCTGACGGCGCCACTGTGCAGGCTGCGGCGGAGGGTGGTCAGCCCGGCGCTGCTGAGACCGGACTCACCGGTGAGATCGCATCGACCACCACACCGGCCCCCGAGGCGAGCGCCTCCTCTGAGTCGGACGCCACTTCCCCGACGGCCACCACGCCCGAGGCGACACCGCAGAGCCCTGTGGCCGGAACCGGCGCACCGCAGACGGACACCGCCGAGAAGGACACCGCGCAAGCGGACGCCCCCCTCGGGACCACCTCCGCGACCAGCGAGGCTCCGGCAACCCCGACGGCGGCAGCCGCCACCGCGGCAACCACCGCGGCACCGGCGGATCCCGCCCCCGCGGACGCCGTTCCCGCGGGTCCTGCGACGACGGACGCTACGGCTGGCGCTGTTCAGGAAGGCCCCGCGTCCGCGGACGCAGCTTCGGCGGACGCGGCCTCGGCAGTCTCCGCTTCCACGGAAGCCGCCTCGGCAGGTGCCACCTCGGTGGACGCTGCTTCGACCGGCGGGGACGCCGCCGACGGGAAGACGCCCGTCGAGGGGTCCGCCGAGCCGACCGGCTCCACGGAAGCCACCACCACGAATCCCCCCGCCCCGGAAGCGGCTGCTCAGGAGGGCAGCTCCACGGATCGGCCGGGCGCCGCCACGACGCCCGCCACGGCGGAAGGTACAGCGACGGTGGACACCACCACGACCGCGACCAGCAGCACGACACCGGAGACCGGCGTGCCCGCGGAGTCCAAGGCCGAGGCCACCACTCCGGCCCCTGCGGACACCGCCAACGCCTCTGCTGCAACGGCCGAGACCAAGACGGACGAGCCCACCAAGGCGGAGGAGACCGCCAAGGACGGCGAGGCCGGGAAGAGCGCTCCGGCCGAGGCGGAGGCGTCCTCGGCGGACGCGACCGTACCGGACACGAAGGAAGCGCAGCCGGAGGCGGGCGCCGCGCCCGAGCAGGACGCGCAGCAGAGCAAGCCTCCGACGCCCAAGCCGAAGCCGGCGCCGTCGGTCCCGGCGGCGCGGGCGGGCAAGGACGAGGG
>NZ_SMKQ01000376.1 GCF_004348995.1 Nonomuraea terrae | reverse complement strand
GCCCGACCCCCACGCCCACCAAACCGCAGCAGTAGGCCGTCACACCCCCGTCGTGTTGCGGGGGTAGGCGACCTGCGGGTCGGTCGCGATGTTCACCATGTACGGGATGCCGGAGTCGAACGCCCTGCGCAGCGCCGGGCCGATCTCCGACGGCTTGGTGACGAGCTCGCCGCCGCCGCCCAGCGCGGTCACGACCTGGTCGTAACGGCAGTGCGGCTGCAGCTCGGCGGCCACGTCGTAGCCGTACAACAGCTGCATGGGGTGCTTCTCCAGGCCCCAGATGCCGTTGTTGCCGCAGACCATGACGACCGGGAGGCGGTGGCGGACCAGGGTGTCGACGTCCATCAGGGAGAAGCCTGCGGCGCCGTCGCCGAGCAGCAGCACGACCTGCGACGAGGGCCGGGCCAGGCGGGCGGCGATGGAGTAGCCCAGGCCGGTGCCGAGACAGCCGTACGGGCCCGGGTCGAGCCAGTTGCCCGGCTGCTTCGGCTCGACGTACTTGCCGGCGTAGGAGACGAAGTCGCCGCCGTCGCCGATCACCACGGCGTCGTCGTCCAGCACCTTGGCCAGCTCGCCGTACACCCGCATGGGGTGGACCG
Organism: Nonomuraea terrae; assembly: GCF_004348995.1. Lineage (GTDB taxonomy): Bacteria > Actinomycetota > Actinomycetes > Streptosporangiales > Streptosporangiaceae > Nonomuraea > Nonomuraea terrae. The sequence continues at coordinate 3,420 of NZ_SMKQ01000376.1, read as the reverse complement.
GGTCGGAGTCGGCGGCCAGCAGGTCGGCGTCGCCGGCGATGGCCGCGGCGGCCGCCGCGGACAGTTTCGACGCCCAGGAGGCGTACTTGTCGGGCTTGACCCCCGCGTCGGCGCAGGCGCTGCCGAGGCTCCAGAGCACCACCGACAGGTCGCCCGCGGCGGAGGCGGCCGGCCGCATGTGGGTGGCCAGCTGCGAGGGCGCGTCGACGATGTGCACCACCTTGGCCAGCGGGGCGCCGTCCTTGCCGCCGAACCAGCCGTAACCGAGGCGGAAGTCGAGCGGCGTGCCGACCACGATCACCAGGTCGGCCTGGCCGAAGGCGAGGCCGCGGGCCCGGGTGACGAGCAGCTCGTGGCCGGACGGCAGGATGCCGCGGCCCTGGCCGTTGGGGACGACCGGCAGCCGCCAGGTCTCGGCGAAGTCGCGGGCGGCCTCCTCGGCGCGGTCCATCCACACGTCTGAGCCGTAGACGACGACCGGACGCTCGGCCTCGGCGATCAGGCGGGCGACGGCGGCCAGGTCGTCGGGGTCGGGCTCCAGCGGCGACGGGGACTGCGTGCGCACCTCGTGGACGGGCGACGGGGAGAACAGGTGGTCCATGAAGAAGTCGAGGAAGACCGGTCCGCGGTGGGGCGCGAGCGCCGTGCGGAAGGCCGACTCGACGTCCTGGCCGACGGACTCGGCGCCGGAGGCGGTGAACGCCAGCTTGGTGATCGGCTCCAGCAGCGGCGGGTGATCCATCTCCTGCAGGGCGCCGCTGCCCCAGCGCGACTGCGGCGCCCGCCCGCCCAGGACGACCACCGGGGAGCCGTTGAAGTGGGCGGTCGCGACGCCGCTGACGCCGTTGGTGATGCCGGGCCCGGCGGTGAGCACGGCCAGGCCGGGTTTCCTGGTCAGCCGGGCGGTCGCCTCGGCGGCGAAGACCGCGCTCTGCTCATGGCGTACGTCGAGGATGCGCATGCCCTCGTGGACCGCGCCGTCGTAGAGCGGGAAGACATGCCCTCCCGACAGGGTGAACATGGTCTCGACGCCATAGGCCTTGGACACGGCGACGGCGGCGTCACCGGCGTGCTTCGCAGACTCCATGCCGGGAACTTACCAACCAGTCACACCGGTAAACAGACTTTGGGCACGGCATCACCCGCAGCACGTGGACAGCGAGACGGTGCCGCGGGGCGCCCGTGCGGTGATCTTGCGTGTCGACCGTTCGTCGCGTTCGACGTCCACGCGGCTGCGGGCGGCCTCCAGGTCCACGTCGTAGGCGACGGCGGGCGTGCGCACGGTGACGTCGCCGCGCGTGCGCACCACGGCCCTGACCGTGTCGGGCGGCTCCATGAAGCTCACCTGCACCACCCCGGATCCCGTCTCCACGTCGGCCTCGCCGCCGGCGAGCCGCTCGGCGAGCACGTCGCCGGTGCCGGTCCGCACCCGCAGGGGCCCCGCGAGGTCCATCACGTGCACGATGCCGGACACCGACGTCAGCCGCACACTGCCGAACAGGTCGCTCGCGAACAGGGGGCCGTGCGACATGTTCGCCTCGACGTCGGTCTCCGGCGGGACGCTGACCGCGTAGTCGGCGTGGCAGAGGGGACCGGCCGACTGGTCGGAGCCGGGGCAGACGGCTTCGAGGCGCAGGGTGGCCGTCCGCTCGTCCCAGTCCTCCGTCACTGTCGGCCGGTCGCGCGACCAGCGCAGCGAGCGGCCGATCCACAGCTCGCCGGCCCGCCCGGAGGTGATGGACAGGCTCACGTCGCCCTTGCCCACGATGATCCGCACCTGCTCGTGGGCGAACGGGATCGAACGCGTCGTGTCGTCGCGGGGCGTCCTGGCGCGGGCGAACCCGTGCCAGAGCACCGTCGTGGAGGCCACGAGCGCGACCACCGTCAGCACGGCCCCGGCGGCCAGCCAGAGCGCCCTCACGGCAGGCTCCTGGTCTTGAGGAACTGCAGCACGGCGAGCACCCGCCGGTGGTCGCCCTCGGCCGGCGCCAGGTCGAGCTTGGCGAAGATGTTGCCGATGTGCTTGCCGACCGCGCCCTCGCTGAGCACGAGCACCTGCCCGATGCCGGCGTTGGAACGCCCTTCGGCCATCAGCTGGAGCACCTCGTGCTCGCGGGGCGTGAGCCGTTCGAGCGGGTCGCTGTGGCCGCGCAGCAGCAGCTGGGCCACCACCTCCGGGTCGAGCGCCGTGCCGCCGGCGGCCACCCGGCGCAGCGCGTCGAAGAACTCCGCCACGTCGGCCACCCGGTCCTTCAGCAGGTAGCCGACGCCGCCGGTCGCGGCCGAGGCGAGCAGCTGGGCGGCGTAACGCTCCTCGACGTACTGCGAGAGCACCAGCACGGCCAGGCCCGGCAGCCGGCGGCGCAGCACCAGCGCGGCCCGCAGGCCCTCGTCGGTGTGCGTGGGCGGCATCCGCACGTCGGTGACGACCAGCTCGGGACGGTGCTCCTCGGCCGCGCGCAGCAGCCCCTCGGCGTCGCTGACGGCCGCCACGACCTCCATGTCCGCGGCGTCGAAGAGCCGGATCAGGCCCTCGCGCAGCAGGACGGAGTCCTCCGCGAGCACTACTCGCACGGCAGTTCCACCTCGATCGTCGTCGGGCCGCCCAGCGGGCTGGACAGGCGCAGCGTCCCGTCCACGGAGTCGATCCGCTGGCCCAGGCCGCGCAGGCCGGTGCCGCCGTCCATCCGGGCGCCGCCGCAGCCGTCGTCGTACACGAGCAGGCGCAGCCGGTCGCCCTCGCGCCGCACGGTCACCTCGGCCCGGGTGGCCGCGGCGTGCTTGGCGATGTTGGTCAGTGCTTCGGACACGATGAAGAAGGCCACCGCCTCGATGGTCGGAGTGACGCGCCGCTCGATGTCGACGCGCAACTTCACGGGAAAGGGGGCACGGGCGGCGACGCCGGACAGCGCCGCGTCCAGGCCCTGGTCGTTGAGCACGGCCGGGTGCAGGCCGCGGACGAAGTCGCGCAGCTCCTTGAGCGCCTGCTTGGCCTCCTCGTGCGCCTGCTCGATGGCCTTGCGGGCGGGCTCGGGCAGGTCGGTCAGGGTGGCCCTGGCCAGGCCGAGGTTCATGGCGAGCGACACCAGCCGCTGCTGGGCGCCGTCGTGCAGGTCGCGTTCGATCCTGCGGCGTTCCGCGTCGGTCGCGTCGATCACCCCGGCCCTGCTCTCCCGCAGCGTCTCGATGCGCCGGTCCAGCTCGTCGCGGCTGGGGCCGAGGAGCGTACGGGCCACCGACAGGTCCAGCGCGGCCATGCCGCGCGCGAGCACGGGCGCGAGCAGCAGCAACACCAGCCCCACCGCCATGAACACGGCCAGCACCCGGTTGTCCCTCAGGTCGAGCGGGAACTCCATCGGCGGCCGGTGCAGCTGCGGCGGCAGGAACGCCAGCAGGCCCACCACCGCCCCGCCCCACACC
>NZ_SMKQ01000375.1 GCF_004348995.1 Nonomuraea terrae | reverse complement strand
CCGTGGAACCGGATCAGGCCGTGCGGCCGGATCTGGACGTGCTGCCGGATCAGGACGTCCGGCGGGACGGGAACGCCGCGCCGGACGGCCGGGCGCGGGAGTCCGCGCCCAGCCGGGCGTCAGAGGCGTGACCTGGCGCGCCTGCGCCGGATGCCGAGACCGAGCCAGACCAGCCCGAACAGCAGCCCGCCGCCGATCACCAGCGCGCCGACCGTCCTGGTCGAGTCGCTCTGCCGGGAGGCCGCGGTGTCCAGCAACGGCGGCTGCGCGGCCGGGGTGACGGAATTGGCCGGCGTGGCCGGAGCCCTGGCGGGCGGCGCGGCGAGCGCCGGGTCGGGGAGCGGGTTCACCAGCTGGCCGACCGGCTGGGCCTTGCCCCTGACCGAGAAACCCCAGTCGAGCAGCGAGGCCACCTCGTCCCAGAAGAAGCCCTCGTGCCGCATGATGCTCACCACGATGGTGTGCCCGCCGCGCGTGGCCGCGCCGACGAAGCTGGCGCGTGCCTTGGAGGTGTAGCCGTTCTTGACGCCGATCATGCCGTCGTAGCGCCAGAGCAGCTTGTTGTGGTTGCTGATCTCGTAATGGCCCTTGGGGGCCGGGAACCTCGTGGTCTTCGTGCTGATATAGCGCCGGAAGTCGGGGTTGGCGAGGCCGGCGCGCGCGATCAGCGCCAGGTCGTACGCCGAGCTGCTCTGCCCCGGCTGGTCCAGCCCGCTGGGCGTCTTGGCCACCGTGTCGTACGCCTGCAGCCGCTTGGCCAGCGCGTTCATGTCGCGCATCGTCTGGGGGACGCCGCCGTTCGTCTCGGCCAGGGCCATCGCGGCGTCGTTGCCCGAGGCCATCATCAACGCCTTGAACAGGTCGTCCACCTTGTACGTCACCTTGGGCGTCAGGCCGACGGCGCTGCCCTCCTGGTTGCAGGCGTTCTGGCTGGGCCGCACCTTCTGGTTCTTGTCGAGCTTGGGGATCAGCGTGAGCGCGGTCAGCGCCTTGATCGTGCTGGCCGGCAGGTACTTGCCGTGGGCGTCCTTCGCCGCCAGCACCTGACCCGTGTCGGCGTCCGCGATGACGTAGGAAGTAGCCTTGCTCGTGGGTGGCTTCTTGACGCCTGCGGGGATGACCAGGCCGCGGCTGCCCAGAGCCGCACCGCCGACCGGTGTCGTCGGCTCGGCGTGTGCGGTCCCGCCGGAGAGCGCGACCGAGGCGATGAGCGCCGTGATTGGCACGATTTTCGTCCACATGGCCGTCTCAGCGTAGCTCTGAGTTAATACGCATGTGGCGACACATCCCCCGAAGATTCGCGTTCGATACTGGAGAGGCACGCATGTCACGAAAGACGGCCGGATTCCTGATCGTCCTCGGCGTTTTCATGATCTTCGAGTGGGTGAACCTCGGGTTTAACTTGGCCGATGGCCATCCGACCAGCTTCTACGTGGTCCACGGCATCCTGATCGTGGTGAACGTCATCCTCGGCGTCGTGGTGGGTGCGCTCGGCTGGCGCGGCCTGCGCGGCTCGTCCGTCAGGGACGGCGGCGTGCGATCAGGTGCCGCAAAGTAGCCGCCGGGTCAGGGCGTGCAGCTCGCCGGCCTCCTCGCGGGAGTCGCCGATCGAGGTGAAGCCCAGCTTCCCGTGCTCGGGGATCGCCCCGAGCAGGTGGAACACGTTCCCGGTCCGCCGCTCGGCGTCGAAGCCGAGCCCGAGCCGTTCCGCCGTCCGGATCACCTCACCCGGCGTGCGGCCCAGCAGGCACGCCGAGGCGCAGTTGTCGGTCGCGGTGTAGAACTTCGGCTGATCCCCGCACATGAGGTAGCCGGTGGCCGGATCGTACGTCGCCCCCGTCGTCAGCACGGCCGCCCCGAACGGATGTGTCGTCCCGCCGATGCGCAGGTTGATCTCGCACAGCAGCGCCGCGTACCCGGCGTCCGCCTTGAGCGCGAAGAAGTCCATCCCGAACAGCCCGACCACGCCCCGGTCGGCCAGGATCTGCGCGATCCGCCGGGCCGACGCGCCCACCTCGGCGCGGTACGCGGACGCCGCCGGGAACGTGCAGCCCTGGTAGACGTGGCCGTTGGCGCCGCCCAGCACCTGGTCGTGGGTGGCCAGCACCTGCGCCTGCCCGCCGGGCGTGATCTGGGCCAGCGCGCTGGGGTAGTACAGCGGGCGGTGCTCGATGAACTCCTCGACCACCGCTCCACGGTCGGCGATCTTCGCGGCGAACGAGTCCCAGGTCTCCCCGGTCGCCGCGAAGCTGGTCAGCGACCGGTCGCCCTTGGTCACGATGGCGTTCCCGAGCCCGGAGTAGCCGTCGTTGAGCTTGACGATCACACGCTCGCCCGGCAGGGCCTCGATAGCCTCGTCGATCTCCAGTGCCGTGCGCACGTCGCCGAAGCCGCGCGGCATCGGCACGCCGGCTTCGTGCCCGACCTCGCGGGCCCCGCTCTTGGAACCGTAATAGGCCAGGGACGTGGCCGGCCCGTAGAGGGGGATGCCGAGCGACGCGGCGAGCTCCTCCTCCAGCTCGCTCAGCACGAACGGCACCAGCCACGCCTCGCCGGTGATCGCCGCGCGTACCTGCTCGACGATGTCGGGGTGGGCGAGCAGGGTCCTGGTCAGCGGCTGGGACCAGGGCTCGTCCACGCTGACCAGCGTCAGGCGTTTGGCGGCGTCGTCGGGGTCGGGCAGGAACGAGAAGTAGTAGTCGACGATGTCCGGATCGATCGGCGCGGAGGAGAGATAGACCACCTTGACACCGGGGTTGCGGAGCGTGAGCAGCAGGAACAGCAGACGCTCCTCGTACGACCTGGCTCCCTTGATCCGGCGCAGCTCGTCCTGCGGAAGGGAGAGCGAGGGTACGACCACCAGGGTCCCCTCACTCGGCTCGAAGATGCTCAACCCAGCACTCTTCTCCCCGAACGGGATATTAGTGATCATATAGCGAGTGAAACACGCATTCTTCTCATACGCAGCAGTCTCGGAAGTGTGATGACCATGACAGAAGGTGACAGGATTCGGAATCGCTGACCACGTTTGGGAGGGGGCTCATCGGGTCACGATCTACTGATCCCTTGTGACTATTTCCGGATCAGCCGTACCCGCACGGAACGTGACAACCAGCGGTTTCGGACATGCCACCGGACAACTTTTGGGGTATCTGTCACCGCGAAGTCTCGCGGTGGCGATAAAGTCGAACCATCGCCATCGGGCTCACGGCCGACCGCCGTGCTCCCGGGCTGCGGAGGCGCTCGCCACCGACGTAGGCGAAGCCCGTGCTGACGATCTCGCGCACCGATACCACCGGGTGTGTCTTCTGATTCGACGAGCGGCCGCTCGACCGGGTGGGCCAACGCGGGACGGAGAGTTATTTCAGCGCATGAGCCGCGATGGCCTTGTACATATCGAGGTGTGCGGCATTGGGACAGGACGGTGACATATGCGGGGACGTGAGCTTCGGGGCGAACTCGACGCGTTCCTGGCGGAGACCGAGCAGGATCTCGTGGCATTCCGCCGCGACCTCCACATGCACCCGGAGCTGGCCTTCGCCGAATATCGCACGACGCAGCGCATCGCCGAGCGGCTCACCGCCGCCGGGCTGACGCCATCGGTGCTCCCCAAGGGCACGGGGCTGATCTGCGACGTGGGCAGCGGTGACGGCCCCACCATCGCGCTGCGCGCCGACATCGACGCCCTGCCGCTGCAGGACGAGAAGGACGTGGCGCACCGCTCGACCGTGCCCGGCGTCTGCCACGCCTGCGGCCACGACGTGCACACCACGGTCCTGCTCGGCACGTCCCTCTTCCTGGCCCAGCAGGCCGCCGCGGGCCTGCTTCCCGGTCGGGTGCGGCTGATCTTCCAGCCCGCCGAAGAGCTGCCCGGCGGGGCGCTGGAGGTCATGGCCCACGGTGGCATCAGCGGCGTCGACCGCATCTTCGGCCTCCACTGCGACCCCCGGGTCGACGTCGGCCAGCTCGGCCTGCGCACCGGCCCGATCACCTCCGCCTGCGACAAACTCGTCGTCCGCGTCTCCGGGCCCGGCGGCCACACCGCCCGCCCCCACCT
>NZ_SMKQ01000374.1 GCF_004348995.1 Nonomuraea terrae | reverse complement strand
GCCGGGGCCTGCGGGATGGACGGCCTGACCAGGGGCGTCAGCCGGGCGGCGAGGTCGGGGTCGGCCACGGACGGGTCGCGGGCGACCGCGTCGTGGTACCGCGCGGACGCTCCCGCGGTGTCGCCCTCGCCGAGAAGCGCCCGCGCCGCCAGCACGCCGAGACGGGGCGGACAGCCGGGCGTGGACAGCAGCGGCTCCAGCGCCGCCAGTGCGGGGCCGTGCTGGCCCTGGCGGACGAAGACCTCGGCCAGGCCCGCCGTGATGTCGGGGTTCTTCGGAGAGAGCACGAGCGCCGCGCGGAACTCGGCCTCCGCCTCGGCCAGGTAACCCTTGTCCAGCAGCTGCTGGGCCAGGAGCTGACGCAGGGGGAGGTTGTCGGGTGAGAGACGCGCCGCCTCGCGAAGCGCCTGAAGGCCGGCATCGTCAGACACGCGCCGTTCCCTTCTGTCGGGGGTGTTCGGTCATCTCGGGTTACGCAAGATACCGAAAATGCGACTTACCCGACGCCTTGTGAGGCTTGGCGCTGTCACGGTCATCACAGCCCGGCAGCCGCCTGTGGCGGCCGCCGGCCCGTGACCCTTCCCGCGGTTACGAACGTCTCACGGGCCGGCCCCACGGGCAAAGCCCGTCCACAGGACCCTGGCGACGAGGCCATGCCCACCGATGCCCACCGATGCCCACCGATGCCCACCGATGCCCGTGCGATGCCCGTTTGATGCCCGGAAAACGGACGATCCCCTGCCGCGAGCAGCAGGGGGCCGTACGAGGTGAGGCGTCAGGCGGCGTGCAGGTACACCTGGCCGAAGACCTCCGAGAGGTTCTTCAGGTCGGTGGCCACGTCCACCTCGGGGTGGGCCGGGTCGTACAGGGTGGCCAGGCGGGGCCGGATAGAGGACAGCTTCTTGAGCTGGTCCCACGTGGCGTTGGGGCCCCACTGCTCGCCGTACACCCGGCTGACCTGACCCTGGTCGTTCTGCCAGCGGCTCCACAGGGTGACCGTCTCGGCCGCCTCGCTCTGCAGCGGGGTGGCGATGCGGTCGGCGATGGCCTGGGTGGCCTGCTCCTCGGTCAGCTGGGCGGACCCCACGGAGGCGAACGAGGCGTCCTCGGCGGAGATCTGCGCGTAGGCGTCCCAGGCGCGGGCGCCGACCTGGATCCACTGGTTGCGCTGGGCCTGGGCGGCGTCGATCCGCCAGGCGGCGTACTCGGTGGCCGTGTGGCCGGTGTCCAGCGTGAGCTGGTCGATATAGCCCCTGGCCAGCCAGGCGCCGATGCGCTCGGGGTCGAGCAGCGGGTACTTCTTGGTCATCTCGGCCTGGCAGGCTTCGTCCGCGCCGCAGCCCAGGATCGGCACCACCGTGTGCGCGGCCAGCTTCTTGCCCGGCAGCGCGGCGCGCAGCGCGGCCGTGGTCTCGGCGACGAACTTCTCCAGTTCCTCGGCCGTGGCGAACGCCTGGTTGTAGCCGAGCTGCGAGGTGAACCGCACGCCGACGACGCCCGGCTGGGCGGCGGCCAGCGCGGCGACCTTCTTGGCGGCCTCGGCGAGCTTGCCGGCCTGGTAGTCGTCGGCCAGCTCGGTGTCGATCCAGACGCGCATGGTGGTCTCGGCGACCGCCTGCTGCGTTGCCTGGCCGGCCGGGGTCTCCATGGCCGCGGCCTTCTCCGCCGCGGTGACCTCGCTCGGGTCGACGTAGCACTGCTGGCCGTCCTGGCACTCGGGAGTGCCGCCGTCGACGGCGCCTGGCACGTCGGGCGAGTCGACGTCGTGCAGCTCGCCGTCGCCCTCGGAGTCGGTCGGGCACTCGTTGCCCGGCTCGGAGCAGTCGATCGTGATGGGGCTCTGGGGGTCGGCGTCGATCATGTTCTGGCCGTCGTTGTCGAGCCAGAACTGCGCGATCTCCAGGGCCTCCTCCGGGGTCGCCAGCCAGCGGCAGACGACGTACGAGGGGGTGCCCGCCGGGAGCTGGTCGTTGCAGCTCCTGGGGTCGTCCTGCGACCACGCGGGCACACCGATGCCAAGGAGAGAGAGGGTGAGTCCGAGGACGAAGACCTGCCGTAACCGCTTTCTCATGGCACCTTTGCTTCCAGGAAGTGATCGCGGGCAAATCGCACACTATCCGGACGATCAGCTGCGTTCAACGACATCAACGCTTTGTTCACGCCTTGGTCGGCCAGGCGTCGACGCGAAATATCCCCGCGACAACCGGCGGCGAGTACGGCAGAATAACGGAGTTTGCCGTTATTGCAGGGGGTCAGCGCAGGTGCACGGATTCACACACGATCTCGGGCTGCTCCGGGATCGGCGCTTCGCCCTGTTGCTGTCCGCGCGGACGATCTCCGTCCTGGGGAGCGCGTTCTCCCCGGTCGCCCTGGCGTTCGGCATCCTCAACCTGCCCGGGGCGACCGCCTCCACGCTGTCGGTGGTGCTCACCGCGCAGGCGGTGCCCATGATCCTGTTCATCCTGGTGGGCGGCGTGATCGCCGACCGGCTGCCGCGGCAGCGGGTGATGATGGCCGGCGAGCTGCTCATGGCGGCCGGGTTCTTCGGGCTGGCGGCGATGCTGCTCACCGGCTGGACACCGCTGGCCGCGCTGGGCGTCGGCGCGGCCCTCAGCGGGATCGGCACGGCGCTCGCGTTCCCCGCGCTGACCGGGATCATCCCCGAGGTCGTGCCGCTCGACCGGCTGCAGGCCGGCAACGCGCTGCTCGGCCTGGGCGCGAACGCCTCCCGCGTGGCCGGCGCGGTCCTGGGCGGCGGCACGGTGGTGCTGTTCGGCGGCGGCTGGGCGCTGGCGGTCAGCGGCGCCATGTACGCGCTCGCCGGCGCGCTGATCGCGATGCTGCGCCTGGAGCCGGGCGACCGGTCGCGCGGCGAAGGCCACTCGGTGCTGACCGACCTGCGCGACGGCTGGCGGGAGTTCAGCTCGCGCCAGTGGATCTGGGTGGTGGTCGCGCAGTTCTCGCTGATGGTCATGGCCATCCAGGCCGGGCACGGCGTGCTCGGCCCGCTCATCGCCAAGGAGAGCCTGGGCGGCCCGGCCGCCTGGTCGGCGTTCCTGGCGGGCGAGGCCATCGGGACGATCGCCGGGGTGGCCCTGTCGCTGCGGCTGCGGCCCCGCCGCCCGATCCTGGTGGCCGTCCTGCTGTGCCTGCCGACCGCTCTGCCGTACGCGCTGCTCGGGGTCGACGCGCCCTTGTGGGCGATCGTCGCCGGGGCGTTCGTGCTCGGCGTCTGCTTCGACGTGTTCGGCGTGCTGTGGCAGACGACGATGCAGCGCGAGGTCCCGGCCGAGTCGTTGTCGCGGGTCAGCTCGTACGACATGCTCGGCTCGCTGATGTTCGGCCCGATCGGGCTGCTGGTGGCCGGGAGCGCGGCCGGCCTCTTCGGCACGGAGGAGTCGCTGCTCGGCTGCGCGATCATCATCGTGGTGGCCACACTGGCCGCGCTGCTGTCACCCGGCGTCCGCAACCTGCGCGCGCCCCGCCCGCACGACGCCACCGACCCGGGCCGCCAGGTCACGCCGACCTGACCGGCCCGCCGACCCCGGGCCGTCAGGACGTGAAGTACGCCGTGGCTCGGGGCTGGAACATCAGCAGCATCGCCCCGAGCACGGCGAGCACGTGCAGGGTCCGGCTCGCCGCGAACGCCAGCCCGGCGGCGTCGGCCCCGGCCACGGCCTCGGCGATCGAGCCGCCCGCCAGCAGCCACCGGACGGGCTCGGCCACCAGCGAGAGCGTGCCGAACACACCCAGCGTGCCGGCCAGCGTCCAGCGCGCCCAGCCTTCCCCGCGCCGCAGCCGCAGTGCCAGGAACACCGCGCCCGCGAACACCGCCAGCCGCAGCCCTGCCCCGGGCAGCAGCTCGGCGACCGTCGAGGTGCGCTCGTACAGCTCCCTGGCGACCATCAGGACGGTCTCGAACGCGCCGAACGCCACGGCCGTCAGCCACAACATGACGGCGGCGTGGACGACGGGCGGCGGCTGCTGGTCGGTACGGGATGCGACGACGGTGCTCATGGCGGACCTCCAAGGGGACGCGGGCTGGTCCTCGAAGTCTCCGCCAACAGCCCTCGTCACCTCACTCCCGCCGCCCCCCGAACCCCGGTAAGG
>NZ_SMKQ01000373.1 GCF_004348995.1 Nonomuraea terrae | reverse complement strand
GTCCTCTACCGGCTCGAACGCCCGTAGGCGGTTTCGCTCTCGCCGGTCAGTCGCTCATCGCGTACAGGACGTCGCGCAGCGCGGCCTCCCGCCCCCGCGTCCAGACCATCCGCAACGCCAGCGCGGGCGACCGCCCGGTCCCTTCGCTCGCGTCGAGGCTCTTCCCGCCGCCGGCCCCCTGCGCGGCGCGGCACTCCTCCGGGGCAGGGGCGACGGTCACCAGGGCGCCCGAGTCGAGGTCGGCGTCCACGGCGAAGTCGGGCAGCAGCGACCTCCCGAGCCCCTGCCGTACCCACTCGCGGGCGGTGGAGATGCTGGTCAGCTCCCGCCGCGGCACGTCCGCCGCGAACATCCGCTCCACCGCCATCCGGATGGAGCACTCCGGCGGCGAGACCAGCAACGTACGCGCGTCGCCCCCAGGCGCCGCGACCAGCCGCAGCGCCACCTCGCCCACGTCGAGGAAGTCGAGCCCGTCCGGCGGGCGGAATCCCAGCGTGCCGATCCGCATCCCGGCGTCGAGCAGCAGCGCCGCGTCCACCCCGCCGTCCGCGACGGCGGCCAGCAGCTGCCCGCGGTTCAGCGTCCGTACGTCCACGTCGAGGTCGGGACGGCGTTCGGCGAGACGGCGCACCACGCCGGGCAGCCGGGTGGCGGCCAGCATCTCCAGCGCTCCCACGGTGACGCGCCGCCGCCGGCCCGTGACGGCCCTGCGTACCTCGTCGGCGTGGTCGAGCAGCCCCTGCGCCCGCTCCAGCAGCGCCTTCCCCGGCGCGGTCAGGCGCATCCCCCGGGGCGTCCGGTCGAACAACGTGACGCCCAGACCGTTCTCCAACCGCCGGACCTGCTCGGACACGGAGGCGGGCGCCAGCTCCAGCACGTTGGCCGCCCCCGTCACGGTCCCGGCCCGAGCGACCGCCACGAACACCTGCAGATGACGCAACTCCACGCGCCTCAGCATACGGTTGTCCCGAACGCCCCCTGCGGCTGCGGCTGTTGAGCGGGAACACCGCGTTTCCGCAGGCTGGACCCCATGAAGCTAGCCGGATTCTCTCTCGCCTACTTCCTCGTGCTCCTGGACACGACCGTGCTCACGATCGCGCTCCCGGACCTGAGGGCCTCGCTTGGCGGCTCGGTGGCGGGCCAGCAGTGGGCGGTCAACGCCTACACGGTCGCCTTCGCCGCCTGCCTCCTGACCGGGGGAGCGGTGGCCGACCGGTACGGGGCGGCCCGGGTGTTCCGGGTGGGGGTCGCGGCGTTCGGGGTGCTGTCGCTGCTCAGCGCCGCGGCGCCGCACCTGGGGGCGCTGGTCGTGCTGCGCGCCCTGCTCGGCGTGGCGGGCTCGCTGTGCCTCGGCGGCTCGCTCGGGCTGCTCGCCGAGCTCCACCCGTCCCCGGCCGCGCGCGCCCGCGCCACCGGCGCGTGGGCCGCGATCACGGGTGTGGCCCTGGCGGCGGGCCCGCTCCTGGGTGGCCTCCTGGTCGATCTGTACGGCTGGCGCGCCGTCTTCCTCCTCAACCCGCCCCTCGCCCTCGTCAGCCTCCTGGCCGTCCGTGGCATCCGCTCCCCGCGCGGCGCCCGCCGCATCGACTGGTACGCCCAGGCCCTGACGTGCGCCTTCCTCGGCCTCCTGGCCGAAGCCCTGACCGACTCCTCCCTCCCCGCGGCCCTGCTCTCCCTGGCCACCCTCGCCGCCCTCGTCCTCACCCATCACCACACCCCAACCGTCGCCACCACGGGTAGCGCCATCCCAGGCGCCGCCACCACGGGCAGCGCCACCGCAGGGGCCGTCGGCAGCGGAAGCGCGGAGCGCACTGGCAGGACCCGCGGCTCGGTCATTCCGCGAGGGCTGGTCGCCGCGACCTGGCCCGAGCTGCTGGCCGGGGCCGTGGCCAACTTCGCCTTCTCCGGCGCCCTGTTCGTGCTGACCCTCCTGCTCCAGGACACCCGCCATCTCACCCCCATGCAGACGGGCCTGGCGTTCCTCCCCCTGACCATCCCCATGGTGGTGAACCCCGTCCTGACCGGCCGCATCGTGGCCCGTCACGGCGCCCGCCCGCCGATCCTGGCCGGCCTCGCACTGCTCGCGGCGGGCCTGGCCGGGGCGGCGCTCGCCGAGGGCCCGCTGCTCGGCTGGCTGATCGTGATCGGGTGCGGTCTGTCGCTCTGCTTCCCCGCCCTGATGGCCGGCATGGTCACGAGCGCCCCGCCCGGTACGGCGGGCACGGCCGGAGGCGTACTGAACGCCGCCCGCCAGGTGGGCGCGACCCTGGGGGTGGCCGTCCTGGGCGGCCTGACGGCCGGCGGCCGCCCCCTCCTGGTGGCGGCGATCCTCACGACGGCGACCTTCGTGGCGTACGGCGCTGTAGGCTTCCGGCGACGATCCGGACGCCCCATCACGGAGTGAGGCCCATGCACCTGCAGCATTCCGACGACATCTGGCGCGACTTCCCCGACCTCGTGCCGGGGGCCCTGCACGTCCAGGCCGTCTCGAAGGACGCCTCCGTGGACGATCGGATCGCCCGCCACACCGAGACGGCCGCGGCCAGGCTGGCCACCGCCTCCGAGGGCGAGCTGCCGGAGATCCAGGCGTGGCGCAGGGCCTTCACCCGGATGGGGCTCAAGCCCACCCAGTACAGGTGCGCGTCGGAGTCGCTCCTGCGCCGCTTCAGGAAAGAAGGCGAGCTCCCGCGCCTCCACCCCCTGATCGACCTCTGCAACGCCGTCTCACTCGCGTACGCGATCCCGGTGGCCGTGTTCGACCTCGACCAGGTCGCCGGTCACCTGGAGATCCGGCACGCCACGGGCGACGAGACGTACGTGACCTTCTCGGGGGAGACGGAGCGGCCGCCCGCCGGTGAGGTGATCTTCGTGGACGCGGAGGGCAGGGCGCACGCCCGCCGCTGGACCCACCGCCAGAGCGGCCACTCCGCCGTCCGCGACACGACCACGGACGTCCTGATCGTCGCCGAGGCCCTGCACGCCTCGGCCCGGCAGGACATCGCCTCTCTCGTCGCCACCCTGGCCGACGACCTGACCGCCCTGTGGCCCGTCGCCCCGCGGACGGCCGTCCTGCGCCCGTCCGCGCCGCGCTTCAGCCTGTGACGCCGTACGTCGTGATGGCCCGGTTCGGCAGCGGGCTGGAGTAGACGACGCTCGTCGTGACCGAGCCGAGCCCGGCGATCCGCCCGGTCACCTGCTCCAGGTGACGCATGGACCCGGCGAGGACCTTCAGCACGAAACAGTCCTCACCGGTCACGTGGTGGGCTTCCAGGATCTCGGGCGTGGTGGCGATCAGATCATGGAACGGCCGGTAGTTGCCGGTCGGATAGCGCAGCCGTACGAACGCCAGAATGCCGAGCCCGAGCCGTTCCGGATCGACGACGGCGGAGTAGCCGCTGATCACCCCGCTCTCCTCCAGTCGCCGCACCCGCTCGGTGACGGCGCTGGCCGACATGGACACGGTCCGTGCGAGCTCCGCGTAGCTGGCCCTCCCGTCCCGCTGCAACGCCTCCAGAATCCGCATATCCGTCTCATCCAGCAAAACCCCGGTCATAACCGATGTCTACCACGAAATCCCCGGCGGTTCTTCTCCATCGCCGTTGAAGTCCCCTTCAACCGCGGGATTCACCCACGTAGCCTCTCCCCATGACCGCAACCATCCCCTCCGAAGCGCCTCTGACCAGCACCGCCGCAGCCGGCACCGCCTCAACGGGCACCCCCGGGACAGGCACCGCGATGACCGACGTCGTCAACCCAGGAGCTGCCGCGACCGGCATCACCCTGCCCAGCCCGGCACTGCGGATCCCGCCTGCGGCCCCGGCCGACGCCGCGGCCTTCTTCGCCGCCCGCCTCACGTACCAGACGGACGTCTCCGACGTGCACGCCTCGCTGGAGTCCGGCGCCCCCGGCTTCGTCCTCCTCGACTCCCGCGCCGCCTCCGGCTGGGACCAGGGCCACGTGCCGGGCGCGCTCCACCTGCCCACCGCCGACATCCCGGCCCGCGCCGCCACCCTGCTGGACCCGGCGATCCCCGTCATCACGTACTGCTGGGGGCCGGGCTGCGACGGCGCCACCCGCGCGGCCCTGGCCCTCGCTCAGCTGGGCTACCAGGTCAAGGAGATGATCGGCGGCATCGAGTACTGGATCCGCGAAGGCTTCCCCCTCGAAACGCCGACCGGCCTCGACCACCGCACCCCCGACCCC
>NZ_SMKQ01000372.1 GCF_004348995.1 Nonomuraea terrae | reverse complement strand
CCGCCCCAGACGAGCTTGCTCAGCGACCCCACGGTGATCACCTGCTCGCCGCGCCCGAACGCGGCCACCGGCGGCGGCGTCTCGCCCGAGAAGCACAGCTCGGCGAGAACCTCGTCGTCGACCAGCGGCACGTCGTGCGCGGCGGCCAGCGTGGCCAGCCGCCTGCGGGACGGGACGTCCATGACAGCGCCGTCGGGGTTGCGGGCGGTGGGGACGAAGTAGGCCAGAGCAGGGCGTCGGCGGATGTCCTCGATGCTCGTCGCGGGTTTGACGACCGCGGCCGCGTGCCGGAACACCTCCAGCGCGCCCGGGTACGTCGGCGTCTCGGCCAGCACCGTGTCGCCGGGCGCCACCAGCAGCCCGGTCAGCAGGGTGAGGGCCTGCTGGGCGCCCGTCGTCACGATGATCTCCTCGGGCGCGGTCGGCAGGCCCCGTCCGGTGTAGTACGCCGCCAGCGCGGCCCGCAGCGCCGGATGGCCGGCCGGCGCGTAACCCAGATCGTGCACACCCGCCAGACACGCCCCTGCCTCGGCGTACGCCTCGAACAACGCGGCCGGTGGGACAGGAGGAGCGGCGCAGGTCAGCAGCCGCACGCCGTCCGGCGGGTGGAGGAGGTGCTGCAGCAGCGGGTTCGCCGGCACGCCGTCGGCGGACCGCGTCGCCGGCAGGTCGAGCGGGGCGACCCTGGTGCCGCTGCCCTGCCGCCGCACCAGGCGGCCCTCCTGGCGCAGCAGGTCGTACGCGGCCACCACCGTGCCCCGGCCCACCGCGAGCCGCCTGGCCAGCGTGCGATCGGGTGGCAGCGTCGTGCCGGGGGCGAGGACGCCGTCGTCGACCAGCGCCCGCAGCCGGGCGGCCAGCAGGAGGTAGAGGGGCCCGCGCCCCGACGCCCACCGGCCCAGGAGGGCGACGAGGTCATCGAGATTGGTCCCGTTCATGAGCCGATTGTGGCCTATTTCCGCCCTTGCCCTGCAGGCTCGCCGCTGGACTAGCCTCGGCGTATGTTCGTTGTCTCCATGATCGGGGGAATGCCGTGACCACCGTTGTCCACGAGGATGTGCTCGCCGCCGCGGCGAGGACAGGCGGTCACGTGCTCCGCACGCCCGTCCTGGAAATCTCGCCGGGGTTGTGGTTCAAGCTGGAGTTGCTGCAGCACTCCGGGTCCTTCAAGGTGCGCGGGGCGTTCAACCGCATCCTGGCCGTCGGCGACGTGCCCGCCGGCGGGGTCATCGCGGCCAGCGGCGGCAACCACGGGCTGGCCGTGGCGTTCGCCGCCCGCGCCCTGGGGGTGCGCGCCGAGATCTTCGTTCCCGAGGTGACGAGTCCCGTCAAGGTGGCCGGGCTCAGGGCGCTGGGGGCGCACATCACGCAGACGGGCGCCATCTACGCGGAGGCCGCCGAGGCCGCGGCCAAACGCGCCGCCGAGACGGGGGCGCTGCAGGTGCACGCGTACGACCAGCCCGAGGTGGTGGCCGGGCAGGGCACCACCGGGCTGGAGATCATGGAGCAGACCGGCGGGGTCGACACCGTGCTCGTGGCCGTGGGCGGCGGCGGGTTCGCGGCCGGGATCACCGTCGGCACGTCCGGCGGAGGCTCGGCGCCGCGCATCGTGGCCGTCGAGCCCGAGCGCATCCCGACCCTGCACGCGGCGCGCGAGGCGGGGAAGCCGGTGCCGGTGCAGGTCGGCGGGGTGGCGGCTGACGC
Source organism: Nonomuraea terrae (assembly GCF_004348995.1). Lineage (GTDB taxonomy): Bacteria > Actinomycetota > Actinomycetes > Streptosporangiales > Streptosporangiaceae > Nonomuraea > Nonomuraea terrae. The sequence continues at coordinate 2,509 of NZ_SMKQ01000372.1, read as the reverse complement.
GCTTGGTGCCAGCGTCATCGGCGGGCTGGCGTTCGAGATCCTGCGCGGGCCGAGGGTGGACAGCGTGCTGGTGAGCGACGAGGCCATCGTCGCGGCGCGGCGTACGCTCTGGGAGCGGCACCGGGTGGCGTCCGAGCACGCGGGCGCGGCCGCGTACGCGGCGCTGCTGTCGGGCGTCTACCGGCCGGAGCCGGGTGAGCGGGTGGCCGTGGTGGTGTGCGGCTCCAACACCGACCCCACCACCCTGACCACCGACTGACCGACCCGCCCCGCACCGGCTGCTCCCCAGGGACGCGACGTCTGCGAGCAGATCCCGTCCGTCGTCGGGAGGCCGGGCGGGGCGGGCGGTGCGCCCGTGGCGGCGGGCTCCGGTGCCTGGGTGGTCAGAGGTAGGTGTGTTCGGGGGACGGGAAGGCGCCGGATCTGACGTCGTCCGCGTACGCGCGCGCGGCGCGGTCCATGGTGGCGGCCAGGTCGGCGTACTGCTTGACGAACTTGGCCGGGCGCGGCGTCAGCCCCATGAGGTCCTGCCACACCAGGACCTGGGCGTCGGTCGCCGCCCCGGCGCCGATGCCGATCGTCGGGATCGCGAGCGACGTCGTCACCCGCTGCGCGAGGTCACCCGGCACGCACTCCAGCACCACCGAGAACGCCCCGGCCCGCTCCAGGTCCTTCGCGTCGGCCATGAGCTCGTCGCCCGCCTGGCCCCGGCCCTGGACGCGGTAGCCGCCGAACACGTTGACCGACTGCGGGGTCAGCCCGAGGTGCGCCATCACCGGCACCCCGGCCGACACCAGCGTCTCGACCTGCGGCAGGATGCGGCGGCCGCCCTCCAGCTTGACCGCGTGCGCGCCCGCCTCCTTCATGAAGCGCGCCGCCGACTCCAGCGCCTGCGCAGGCGAGGCCTGGTACGACCCGAACGGCAGGTCGGCCACCACGAGCGCCCGCGACGAGCCGCGTACGACGGCCGCCGTGAGCGGCAACAGGTCGTCGACCGTGACCGGCAGGGTCGATTCGTGGCCGTAGACGACCATTCCCGCCGAGTCGCCCACCAGCAGGACCGGGATGCCCGCCTCGTCGAAGACCCGGGCCGTCATCGCGTCGTAGGCGGTGAGCATGGCCCACCGCTCTCCGCGCTCCTTGGCCGCGGCGAGGTCGCGGACGGTGACGCGGCGTCCCTGCGCACCGCCGTACAGCGTGGTTGAAGAGGACATGTGTAAACCCTCCAGAAACGTCTCGAGGCGCCCCAGTGCGTCCCCGGACTCTCTCCGATGATGTCACGCGGGAAAAACCGTGGCGAGACTGTCGGTACCACCTGCCACAATCTGCAGGGAGGTAACGAACACCATGGCTTTCGAGTCTTACCGGCGGCTGCTCAAAATCCCGGGCGTCCCCACCTTGCTCCTCGTGGGGCTGCTCGCGCGGGTGCCGACCACGGCCACCGGCATGGCGCTGACCCTGCACGTCGCCGTGGTGATGGGTCTCGACTTCATCCCCGCAGGTGCGATCACCGCCGCCAGCACCATCGGCAACGCGATCGGCTCCCCGCTGATGGGCCGGATGGTCGACAAATACGGCCTGCGTCCGGTGCTCATCATCACCACGATCGCCCAGGCGGTGTTCTGGTCGTGCGCGTGGTCGTTGCCGTACTGGGCGCTGGTCGTGACGGCGGTGCTGGCCGGGTTGCTGGCGCTGCCGGTCTTCAGCGTGACCCGGCAGTGCCTGGTCGCGCTGGTGCCCGTCGAGCAGCGGCGCACCGGTTTCGCGCTCGACTCGATGCTGGTCGAGGTGTCCTACATGGTGGGCCCCGCGCTGGCCAGCGTGGGCATCGTCACGCTGGGCAGCGGCGTGACCTTCCTCGGCATCGGGGTGGGCCTGACGGTGGCCGGCCTGGGCCTGATCCTGCTCAACCCGCCGACCCGCTCGGCCGAGGAGCTGGGCGAGCAGGGGCAGCGGGTGCCGAGGCGGCAGTGGCTCACGCCGTCGTTCGTGGCGTTGCTCGGCACGACCGCGGCGGCCACGTTCGTGCTCACCGCGAGCGAGCTGTCCCTGATCGCCACGATGGAGCACGCCGGGGAGACCGCGTGGGTCGGCCTCGCCGTGGCCGTCTGGTGCGTCTACTCGCTGGTCGGTGGCTTCGTGTACGGCGGCCTGTCGCGGGGCTTCTCGCCGCTGCTCCTGATCGGCGCCATGGGGTTGCTGACGATCCCCGTGGGGCTGGTCGACGGCGGCTGGCAGTGGGTGGTGCTGGCGCTGCTGCCGGCCGGGCTGGTGTGCGCGCCGTCGCTGTCGTCCACGGTCGACGTGCTCAGCCGGTGGGTGCCGAGCGTCGCCCGGGGTGAGGCGATGGGCCTGCACGGCACAGCCCTGCTGATCGGCGGCGCGATCTCGGCGCCCATCGCGGGGGCGGTGATCGACTCCATGGGGCCGTCGTGGGCGTTCGCCGTGGCGGGCCTGGTGGCGGTCCTGATGGTTCTCGCCGCCCTCCCGTTCTGGCGCTCCCGTCCCC
>NZ_SMKQ01000371.1 GCF_004348995.1 Nonomuraea terrae | reverse complement strand
GCACGGGCCTGCTGACGGGGCGGGTCATGGGGATGTGCAGGGCGTTCCTGCTGGCCGAACGCTCAGGCGTGCGCGACCTGCAGCCGCTGCATGAGCCGCTTGAAGGCGATGATCGAGAAGGCGATCGCCGTGCCGCTGATGACGGCCACCGCTGACGTACGCTGCAGCATGTACGCGCCGAGCGAGCCGTCCAGATACTGGTAGACGGCCAGGAAGATGCTCAGCGTGGAGTTCGTCAGCAGCACGAACGCCCACAGCAGGGTGATCCTGGCGAAGAACCGGCGTACCCGCTCGTGCTTGAGCACCGCGGACGGCAGGTGGATGTAGTCGAGCGTCAGCTTCTGCACGATCGGCCGGTTGAGCCGGACGGAGGCCAGGAACGCGATGCTGATGCAGATCGTGCCCATCTCCGGCTGGATGAAGAACCACATCCAGGTGCCGGTCCACAGGGCCACGATCGTTCTCACCGTGATCGCGAACACGGCCAGGTACATCGTGGCGGGCACCTTGATCTTCCTGACCAGCCGCCATGCCACGCCGAGGTAGACCCAGGCGGCGGTCACGACGAGCGCCCACTGGTCGCCGAGGACGGCCAGGGCCAGGTAGAACACGGCGAGCGGCGCGACGACGGCTTCCAGCAGCTTGGGAGCCGCCTGCCGGGCGAGCGCGGTGAGGCGTGGAAGGGTGACTGGAGGATGGCTCAACGTTGCTCCGCAGTTCGGCCGACGATCGGCGACTACCCGAGGTTCGGAGAGCAAGGCTTTCCGGATGGTCCGCTCGATGTCACCAGAGCGTCATCACCGCCGTCCCGGGAAGTGCCGGTGGCCTACCGTACTCGAGGCCCGGTGGTGCGGCTGCCGTGTCAGACGCGTTCGGTCTGTGTTTGAACCTCAGCCGAGTGACGCGGTGGCGAGCTTGGCGCCGAAGCCGACGAAGACGGCGCCGACGCCCGAGGTCAGCCCCGCGCTGAGCCGCCGGTAGCGGCGGAACTGGCCGGCCAGGAACGTCCCGCCGAAGATCAGCGCGGTCAGATAGAGGAAGCTGAAGACCTGGACGACGGCGCCCAGGATGAGGAACGACAGCGCCGGCGTGGCGTAGCCCGGGTCCACGAACTGCACGAAGAACGAGACGAAGAACAGGATCGCCTTCGGGTTGAGCAGGCTGATCGTCAGGGCCTTGCGGAACGGCCGCACGCTCTCCTCGGGCGGCTCCGCCGTCTCCACGGGGGTGGCGCGCCGGCTCTTCCAGGCGCCGCGGATCATCTGGAAGCCGGTCCACGCCAGGTAGGCGGCGCCGGCGTACTTGACGATCGTGAACAGCACCGCATGGGTCCGCAGCAGCGACGCGGCGCCGGCGGCGGACAGGAACATGAGCACCGCGTCGCCGACGAAGACCCCCGCCGCGGCCCGGTAACCCTGGCGGACGCCGTTGCGGGCGGCGTGGGACAGCACGAACAACGAGTTGGGTCCGGGCAGCAGGATGACCAGGAAGGCGCCGATCAGGTAGGCCCAGAAGTCCGTGATGCCGAAGAACATGCTTCTCCCCATGCCAAATTGCGACATGTAACGGTATATCAGGGTGCCGACCCGAGGTCGCTCGGCATTACCTATTGACCGTGTAGGGAATTGGCCGGAGTGTGGAGAGATGACGTTCTGGACTCCGGATCCCACGTTCTATCCCTCCCCGAGGGACGCCGCGAGCGCCCCGGAGGAGAAGCTGGCCTACGTCGCCGCCTTCGACAGGGCCGCCGCCCGGCCGGACGCGCTGGCCGTCATCGACACCGACCCGTCCTCGCCCGCCTACGGCACGGTCGTCGGCTGGACGGACCTGCCCGGCACCGGCGACGAGCTGCACCACTTCGGGTGGAACGCCTGCAGCAGCGCCCTGTGCCCGAACGCGCCGCACCCCCACGTCGAGCGCCGCTACCTCGTCGTGCCCGGCCTGCGCTCCTCGCGCATCCACATCTACGACACCAAGGACCGCCTCAGCCCCGAGCTGGTCAAGGTCGTCGACGCGGAGGAGCTGGCCCGGCGCGCCGGTTACTCGCGCCCGCACACCGTCCACTGCGGCCCGGAGGGCCTGTACGTCTCCGCGCTCGGCGGCGCCGACGGCCGCGACGGGCCCGGCGGGATCGCGGTGCTCGACCACACGTCGTTCGAGGTGGTGGGGCAGTGGGAGCTCGACCGGGGCCCGCAGTACCTCGCCTACGACTTCTGGTGGCACATCAACCAGGACGTCATGATCACCTCGGAGTGGGGCACGCCGTCCATGGTCGAGGACGGCGTCGTCGGCGAGCTCCTGCTCGGCCGCAAGTACGGCCACAAGCTGCACTTCTGGGACCTGCGCAAGCGCACCCACCTGCAGGAGGCGGACCTCGGCGACGCGCACCAGATGCCGCTGGAGCTGCGCCCAGCCCACGACCCCACCCGCCTGTACGGCTTCGTCGGCGTCGTGACCAGCGTCGAGGACCTGTCGGCCTCGGTCTGGGTCTGGTTCCACGAGGACGGCCGCTGGCAGGTGCGCAAGGTCATCTCCATCCCGGCCGAACCGGCCGACCCCGACCTGCTGCCGCCGGTGCTCAAACCGTTCGGTGCGGTGCCGCCGCTGGTGACCGACATCGCGCTGTCGGTGGACGACACCCGCCTGTACGTCTCCTGCTGGGGCACCGGCGAACTCAAGCAGTACGACGTGTCGGATCCGTACCAGCCGGTCGAGCTGGGCTCGCTGCGGGTGGGCGGCATCGTCCGGCGGGCGCCGCACCCCGCCGAGCCGTCGCTCCCGCTGGCCGGCGGCCCGCAGATGGTCGAGGTCAGCCGCGACGGCCGCCGCGTCTACCTCACCAACTCCCTGTACGGCTCCTGGGACGACCAGTTCTACCCCGACGGCGTGGGCGCCTGGATGGCCAAGATCGACGCGGAGTCGTTCACCTTCGACACCCGCTTCTTCCCGCACGGCGATGCCTTCCGCGGCCTGCGCCCCCACCAGGTGAGGCTGCAGGGCGGCGATGCCTCCTCCGACTCGTACTGCTTCCCGTGACCCTCGCGGCGGTGCTGCTGCTGGGCGCCTTCCACGGGCTCAACCCCGCCATGGGGTGGCTCTTCGCCGTGGCCCGCGGCCTGCAGGAACGCAGCATCGACCGGCTGCTGCAGTCGATCCCGATGATCGCCCTGGGGCACCTCGCCTCGGTGGCTCTGGTGGCGCTCGTGGTCGCGGCCACCGGGTCGGTGGTGACCGGGACCGTGCTCGCGGTGGGCGGCGGGGTGGTGCTGGTGGCGTTCGGGCTGTGGCGGCTGCTGTCGAAACGGCACTTCCGGTGGGTGGGCATGCGGCTGTCGCTGTGGCAGCTGACCTGTTGGTCGTTCCTGATGTCGTCGGCGCACGGGGCGGGCCTGATGCTGATCCCGGTCTTCACCGGCCTGCGGACGGAGGGGCACCCGGGGCACGCCGTTTCCGGCGGGCTGGGCGTGGCGCTCTACCACACGCTGGCCATGTTCGCGGTGGCCGGGACGGTCGCGGTGGTCGTCTACAAGGTGGCTGGGCTGACGGTCCTGCGGCGCGCCTGGGTCAACGTCGACCGCATGTGGGCGGTGGCCCTCGTGGCCGCCGGTGCGGTCACGCTGGTCTCGGCCGTGTGACGGGCGACCGCGTCGGTCTCGGCCGCGTGACCAGCGGTACTGGCGAGGCGGCAGGGTGTGACATGTGCGGATATCCATCCTGGGGCCGCTGGAGGTCGAGGGCGACGCGGGGCCGATCGCCGTCGGAGGTCTTCGGCTGCGGGCGCTGCTGGCCCTGCTGGCCCTGCTGGCGCTCGAAGCCGGCCACACCGTCACGTCGGCGCGGCTGATCGACGCCCTGTGGCCCGACCAGCCGCCCGCCAACGCGGCCAACGCCCTTCAGACGCTGGTCAGGCGGTTGCGGGCGGCGCTGCGGCCGTACGACGTGGTGGAGAGCCGCCCCGGAGGCTACGCGCTGGCCGTCGCGGCCGACGACGTGGACGCCCTGCGCTTCCGGGGGCTCGGCACTGACGGGCTGGACCTGTGGCGCGGCGCGCCGCTGGCGGATCTGACGGCGGTGCCCCTGCTGGCGAACGCCGCGGCGGCCCTGGAGGAGGCCCGGCTGGCCGCCGTGGAGGCGCGGGCCGAGGCACGCCTGGCGGCCGGGCTGCCGGTGGACCTGACCGCCGAGGTGACCGCGCATCCGCTGCGCGAACGGCTCTGCGCGCTGGCCATGCGCGCCCTGGCCGCCTCGGGACGGCAGGCGGAGGCGCTGGCCCTGTTCGAGCGCACCCGCCGGACGCTCGCCGACGAACTCGGCGTCGACCCGGGCCCCGAGCTGCGCGCCGCGCACCTGTCCGTGGTGTCCGGCGATTCCCCGGCCCCCGCAC
>NZ_SMKQ01000370.1 GCF_004348995.1 Nonomuraea terrae | reverse complement strand
GGTTCCGGGAGGAGGTGGTGCGGGAGGAGGATGTCGGCACGTTGCTTCAGGTGGCCGAGGGTGCGGGGGCTGCGGGCTGTGTCGCTTTCTGGGCGGAGCGTCAGCTGGAGGCGTTCCGGTTGTATCGGCGGGTCGAGACCGGCGAGCCGGTGGCGTTTTCGGCGTGGTTGCGGTTGGCGGAACTCGATGAGGAGGAGTTGCGGGCTGATCCGGTCGTGGCGATGGCGTGGGGGCATGCGCGGGCTACCGCGCCGTTGCGGGCCGGTGAGCATGTGGGGGTCGGACGGTTGTGGGTGGTGCCGTCGTATCGCGGGAGTTCGCCGGTGATGGAGGTGATGCTGGGGCGAGTGATCGGCGATTGTCTGCGGTCGGAGCGGCTGGCATGGTCGTTCATCGAGATGCGGCATCCGAACGACGCGTGGGTGGAGCTTTTGGGGCGGCGTTTCGGGATGCGTGACATCTCCGAGCGGCCAGGGCTGGGGGATGACGCGTACGCGGTGTTCGTTCATGATTGGCGCGCGGTGCCGGCGCGGGTGTGGCTGAACCGGCTGCCCGTCGCGGGGTCTGCCGGCGGTCCGGGTGCGACGGCGACGTTGGTGGTGTTGTCGCAGGCGGAGTTCGCCGACGCGGTTCGCAAGGCGTTGCGGCAGTTGCCGCGGCTGGACGTGCTGGCGGCTTCCCCGCTGACGCGCACCCGGCTGGTCGCCGAGCGGGCCGGGCAGAGCCCGGCCACGGCATTGGGTGACCTGCTCCGCCAGGCGATCGACGATCTGCGTGAGGATCCGCGGGCGGTCAAGTTCCATCGGGCGTTGTCCGTCACGTACCTGCGTGGCGCGCCCACGCAGGAGGTGGCCGCGGAGCGGCTCGGTCTTCCTTTCACCACCTATCGCCGCCATCTGGCGGCCGGTATCGAGCGGGTCTGCGCCGATCTGTGGCACCGGGAGTTGTACGGCGCGTCGGCGTACCGGTCCGGCTGAGCCGCGAAGCACCGGCTCTACCGCGGTGTACGAACGTGACCGAGGGCGGGTCCGTCGGCAAGCGCGAGGCCGGCCGCCGCCTCCGCGTGCAGTCGGGCGCTCGGCAGCACGGGGATGGCGCTGTCCTTGTCGCTGATGAGCAGTTCGATCTCGGTGCAGCCGAGGATGACGCCTTCGGCGCCGTCGTCGGCGAGGTCGTCGATGATCTGGGCGTAGGCGTCCCTGGACGATTCCCGGAGGATTCCGCGCACCAGTTCGTCGAAGATCACGCGATGGACGAGTTCTCGTTGCTCGCGGCGCGGGATCACCACGTCGAGGCCGTGGGCGGCGAGCCGGTCCCGGTAGAAGGGCTGCTCCATGGTGAAGCGCGTGCCGAGCAGGCCGACCTTGCGCATGCCTCTGGCGCGGATCTCGGCGCCGACGGCGTCGGCGATGTGCAGCACGGGCACGTTCACGGCCCGCTCCACGTCGTCGCTCACCCGGCTGAAGGTGTTGCTGCAGACGAGCAGGAGGCCGGCGCCGAGCTCCTGGAGTTTCCTGCCCGCGTCGGTGAGCAACGTGCTCACCTCGTCCCAGCGGTCGGCGAAGATGAGGTTCTCGACGGTCGCGTAGTCGATTGACCAGATGAGGCTGTCGGCGGAGTGGCTGCCGCCGAGTCGCTCGCGTACCCGCTGGTTGATGATCTGGTAGTAGATCACCGTCGATTCCCAGCTCAATCCGCCGATGAGACCGATGGTGCGCATGGAGCTCCGTTTCGTCAGCTGGTGATCGGAGGGAATGGTCCGGCGTCGGCCAGCGCACGGGCGCAGGCGCCGAGGCCGATCTCGCTGGAGGCCTTGACGAACACCACGTCTCCCGGTTCGAGGAGCGCGGTGGCGAGCCTGAGGGCTGCGGTCACGTCGTCGGCGGTGTGGACGGCCACGCCGTGGCCCGCGGATCGCGCCGCCTCCGCCATCGCGTGCGGATCCCCCGCTCCGACCGTGATCAGCACGTCGTAGCGGAGGTCGGCGACGAGCCGGCCGATCTCGGCGTGCCGGGCGCGGGAGGCGTCCGCCTGCTGTCCCATCGCGCCGAGCACGGCGACGGTACGACGGGTGCCGGCCAGGGCCTTGGCCGCGCGCAGCCCGGCCCGCATGGATGCGGGGCTGGCGTTGTAGGCGTCGTTGACGACGGTGACGCCGTCGGGTCGTTCGACGATCTCCAGGCGGCCCGCGGAGCGGCGTCGTGCGGCGTTCAGCCCGTCGGCGATCTCGGCGACGTCCAGGCCGAGTGCGGTGGCGGCGGCGGCTGCGGCCAGGGCGTTGCTCACCTGGTGCTCCCCTATGAGGTCGAGCTGGACCGGGGCGCGGCCGGAGGGCGTCACCAGCATGAACGCGGGTCGTGCGCGGTCGGTCAGGCGCACGTGCTCGGCTCGCACCTGTGCCTGCGCCGATCCGCCGTACAGCAGGATCCGGGCGTTTGTGCGGCCGGCCATGCCGATGACGTACGGGTCGTCGGCGTTGAGCAGGGCGTACCCGTCGGCCGGGAGTGCCTCGACCAGTTCGCCTTTGGCCTGGGCCACGTCGGCCGGCCCGGCTCCCATCCGCTCCACGTGGGCGGTGCCGACGTTGAGCACGAGCCCGATCCGGGGTGGTGCGAGCCCGGTCAGGTATGTCAGGTCGCCCTTGCGGCCTGCGCCCATTTCGAGCACGAGGTAGCGGGTGGTGGCGTCGGCGCGCAGCACGGTGAGCGGCAGCCCGAGCTCGTTGTTGAACGACCGGTCGGTGGCGACCGTCGGGGCGTGTCGTTCGAGGACCTGGGCGAGCAGGTCCTTGGTCGTGGTCTTGCCCACGGAGCCGGTCAGGCCGATCACGGTCGGGCTGATGTGGTGGAGCAGGTGCCTGGCCAGCAGGCCGATCGCGAGCTGGACGTCGTCGACGACGAGGGCGGGCACGCCGACGGGCCGTGCGGCCAGCACGGCGACGGCGCCGTTCGCGATGGCGCCGGCCGCGTGGTCGTGGCCGTCGACGCGGGCGCCGATCGTCGCGGCGAACAGGCCGCCGGGCACCACCTCGCGGGAGTCGACCGCCGAGGGCGCCGTCACCAGCGCGTGCGGGTCGGGTACGTCGTGCGGGCTCGCGCCGACGGCCTGCGCGATCTCGTGCAGCGTCATGGGGATCATGAGCCGCTCCTGGCGAGGGCGAGGTCGATGAGGCGGCGCAGCAGGTCCGGGTACGGGACGCCGCTCGCGGCCCAGGCTCTGGCGTAGACGGAGCGGGAGGTGAAGCCGGGCATGGTGTTGATCTCCAGTACGTACAGGCGTCCGGTGTGCTCCTCGTGGAGGAAGTCGACTCGGGACAGGCCGTAGCCGCCGATGGCCCGGAAGGCGCGCAGGGACAGCTCGCGCACGTCCTCGGCCACCCGTTCCGGCAGCTCGGCGGGGATGGTGGCGATCTCGGCCTGGCTGAGGTATTTGGCCTCGTAGTCGAGCCAGTCGCCGGGCACGATGAGCTCGCCGGGCACGGAGGCGTCCGGGGTGTCGTGGTCGCCGAGCACGCCGCAGATGATCTCGCGTGCGGTCACGCCCTGCTCGATGACGACCACGCGGTCGTAGGTCAGCGCCAGTTCCACGCCGGCGCGCAGTTCCCGCATGGAGGTGACGCGTGAGATGCCGATGGAGGAGCCCAGGTTGGCCGGTTTGACGTACATCGGCCAGTCGAGCGACTTCACCAGATCCCAGTGGTCGGTGGTGGTGCGCCATTGGTGCTCGGTGAACCACGCATGCGGGGTGATCGGAATGTCCTCCGCGAGGAACGTGCGCCGCATCGCGACCTTGTTCATGGCCACGGCGGAGGCCATGACGCCGCAGCCCACGTACGGGATGCCGAGCGTCTCCAGGTGACCTTGGACGACGCCGTCCTCGCCGAACGGCCCGTGCAGGACGGGGAAGACCACGTCGGCCAGGTCGCGTCGCAGCTCCACCGGCCATCTGCCCTGCCGGTCGATGATGACGGGGACGGGCTCGTACAGGTCCCTCGGCAGGGCTTCGAGCACAGCCTGTGCCGACTGCAGCGACACCTCGTGCTCGGCGGACGGCCCGCCCGCCAGCACGGCCACGCGTACGCGTTCAGCCACGATCGATCAGCCTTTCTCGGTGGCACGGAGACAGCACCGCCGGCGGCACGGTGTTTCCCCGTGTTTCCCCGTCGCCGGACCAGCTCGCCGAGTGTCGGCTGTTCGCCTGACCGGTTTCCAGGCCATTCGCTGTCCACTTCCTGGCCAAGGCGGCTTTGCCTGTACCAGCGTCACCCGTAGAAGGAACCGAGGGGGACACTGGCCAGAGGGCGGTGTGCTGGTGGTGGGTCCTGGCGAGGTCGCCGAGGTGCCATCGGGTGGTGGGGGTCGACAGGCGCTGGGTGAGGGTTTGCATGGCGTGGAGG
>NZ_SMKQ01000036.1 GCF_004348995.1 Nonomuraea terrae | reverse complement strand
GACAGCCACAGCGGCCACCAACCTGCACCGCCCCGCCGCACACCCCCTTCTCACGCCCCCCGCACGGCCTTCCTGACACCCCGCGGCGGCGCCACCCGCGCGCCACGGGCCCGCAGTGCACAACCAGGGCGGTGTTACGCGGACGCCGCACCACACAGGCAGCCACGTCGCCGCGCAACCCGGTCGCTACAAGGCACGCTTGCGACGGCGAGGCGGAGTCTGCGCGGATCCCCTCCCTACGGGCCCCGCGACGCTCGCCGGACGGGCGGCGGCAAGCCCGGCCCGGCCGGGCGACCGCATCGCCGCGCCACAAGGCCGTACACGGACGGTCGGGCGCCGAGTCGCACGGGAAGCCCGCCACACGAGCCGTCGCCGCGCAGAGGACCCCTCACGGGCGGGTTGGCGCGTGTCGCCGGATCGCCACCCCGCGGACAGGCGCGTAGCCGGGTGGGCGGGAGCGGCGCTTACGGGTGTTCGCCCCACGCGGGGAGGCGCGTGGTCGAGCGCGGCCGTCGCTGGGCGGACGGGGCGGTGCCGGCATCGCGGAGTCACGCGGGATCAAGCTACCGGGCGGCGCGTCAGCGGTGAGGCCCGCGGGATCGAGGTGCCGGGGGGCGCGCGTCAGCGGCGAGGTGGAGGCGTACCGGAGAGGTCAGGAGAGGGCGTTGCGGTGTTGGCGGACCAGCTGTTCGCGGACTTGGCGGCTGTGGCGGCGGCTCACCTGGAGGGTTTCGGTGCCGACGGTGAGGCTGACGCGCCCGCCCTCGAACCGGAGCTCGCTGACGTGCCGCGCCGACACGAGCGTGCTGCGGTGGATGCGCAGGAACCCCGCCTCCGACCAGCGGCGTTCCAGCGCGGCCAGCGACATGCGGACGAGGTAGCTGCCGTCGACGGTGTGCAGGCGCACGTAGTCGCCCTTGGCCTCGGCGAACCAGACGGCCTGCTGCGGCACGAACCGCGTGCGCCCGCCCAGCTCGACCGGGATCACGTCGTCCTGGCCCGGCTCGGGGGCGGGGCAGGCGGCGGCCTCCAGCCGGCGTACGGCCTCCGACAGCCGTTCGGCCCTGACGGGCTTGAGGAGGTAGTCGACCGCCTCCAGCTCGAACGCCTGCACCGCGCACTCCTCGTGCGCCGTGACGAACACCAGCCGGGGCGGGCAGGGGAAGCCGCCCACCAGGCGGGCGAGGTCGAGACCGTCGAGCCCGGGCATGCGGATGTCGAGGAACACCCCGTCGAGCCGCTCGCCGCAGCCGATCATCTGGACCATGTCCTGCAGGGCCGTGACGCCGTCGGCCGCGGTCGTGACGTGCGCGATCCGCTCGTCCTGACGCAACAGGTAGGCGAGCTCCTCCAGAGCAGGAACTTCGTCGTCCACGGCCAGAACTCTCAGCATGTCCACGCTGCCGTATGAAAGCAAAGCCCGGCTGGGACATGCAAGCGTAGCGTAATCATTCAGCCACGTTCAGCTGAATCGCCTCTTGGGTACGCGCAGCCGCACCTTGGTCCCCTCCCCCAGCGCCGTCTCCACGACGAGCCCGTAGGCGTCGCCGTAGATCTGGCGCATGCGCAGGTCCACGTTGGCCAGCCCGATGCCGCTGCCCTCGCGTGAGGGGTCGTCGTCGAGCATGCGGCGCGCGCACTCGGGGTCCATACCGGCACCGTCGTCCTCCACCGAGATGTGCGCCTCGGGGCCGGCGTCGCGGACCACGACCCGCACCTCGCCGCCGCCGCCCCGGCCGCGCATGCCGTGTTTGATGGCGTTCTCGACCAGCGGCTGCAGGCAGAGGAACGGCACCGGCACGGGCAGCACCTCGGGCGCCACCTGCATGCTGAAGCGCAGCTTGTCGCCGAAGCGGGCGCGTTCCAGGAGGAGGTAGCGGTCGACGCAGGTGAGCTCGTCGGCCAGCGTGGTGAAGTCGTGCGCCCGGCGCAGCGCGTACCGGGAGAAGTCGGCGAAGTCGAGCAGCAGCTCGCGGGCGCGTTTGGGGTTCGTACGGACGAACGAGGCGATCGTGGTGAGCGCGTTGTAGACGAAGTGCGGCGAGATCTGGGCGCGCAGGGCGCGTATCTCGGCCTCCACCGCGCGCCGCCGCAGGGCGTCGAGCTCGGCCAGCTCCAGCTGACCGGACACCCAGCGGCCGAGCTCCACGACGGCCCGCACGAGCGCGGCGCTCACCGCGTCGTGGTAGGCGGCCAGTGTGCCGACCACCGCGCCGTCCACGGTCAGCGGCACCACGACCGCCCCGTGCGGCTCGCCGGGGAACACCTGGGCGCTCCCGGCGGCCACGGTGACCCTGGCGTAGGCGAGGACGTCGTCCGTGCAGGGGCCGTCCCAGGCCAGCGCGGCCTCCGCCGAGGTGATCGCCACGCCCCGGGTGCCGAGTAAGGCGCGCAGATGGTGCACGGCCCCGCGGGCGGAGTCGCGGTCGAGCCCGGCGCGCAGGGCGGGGGCGGCCAGCGCGGCGGCGTGCAAGGTCATATAGGTGGCGGACGTCGCGTCGTCGCCCCCGCCACGCTCCCCGGAGCGAGCGGGACGGCGCCACGGGGCCCGGGCGGCCACGTAACCGAGCAGGAAGGCAAGGGGGGACAGCGCCACCCATGCGGTGGTCAGCATGCGGGCAACCGTAGCCAAGAACGCTGCGTGCCCGGGGGAAAACGTACGGTTGCGATCAGGCCGGGCCGTCGCCCGGTTCTTCCTGGTAGGAGTAGCGCTGCTCGTGCCAGGGGTCGCCGATGTTGTGGTAGCCGCGTTCCTCCCAGAAGCCCCGCCGGTCTTCCAGCAGGTATTCGATGCCACGCACCCATTTGACGCTCTTCCAGGCGTACAGGTGGGGCACCACGATCCGCAGGGGGAAGCCGCGGTCGGGGTTGAGCGGCTTCTCGTCGAGCTCCAGGGCGAACAGCGTGCCGGGGGCGGTGAAGTCGGACATGCGCAGGTTGGCGCTGTAGCCGTACTCGGCCCAGATCATCACGTGCCGCACGCCGGGGTCGGGCGGGGCGGCGGCCATGATCGTGGCCGGGGAGACGCCGCCCCACTCGTTGGCCATGAGGGAGAACTTCGTGACGCAGTGGAAGTCGGCGATGCGCGTGACGCGCGGCAGGGCGGCGAACTCGTCCCAGGTGAAGCGGTGCTCCTCTCCCGAGGCGGTGGCCCCGAAGACGCGGAAATCCCAGCTGTCGGGCTTGAACGCCGGCACCCTGCCGTAGTGGATCACGGGCCGGCCGCGTGGGACGTACTGGCCTGGAGGCAGGCGCGACTCCTCCACGATCACTCTCCTCACCGGTCTCGCATCTTGAGCCATCCTGCCACCGGACCTCGCGTGGTTCGCGAGCGGGTTGGGTGCGCTACGATGAACGCACTATGCGCACCGCGTTCATTTTTTGGTATGGCGACGGACCCGAGTCCGTTCGCCACCTGACGCTGCGCTAGCAGACAAGGCGAACGAAAGGCCCCGGGTCCTCCAGGACCCGGGGCCTTTCGCGTTCCCTGGAGACTTTCCGACGAGGAAGAGAGCAGCAGATGGTGATCGTGATGGGGCCCGAGGCCACCGCGGAGGATCTGGCGTCGATCGTGGACGTCGTCCAGGCGGCGGGTGTCGAGGCGTTCGTGAGCAAGGGCGTGCGCCGTACGATCGTCGGCCTGGTCGGCGACGTGACGCAGCTCGACCCGGCCGCCCTGCGCGGTATGGGCGGGGTGCGCGACGTGATGCGGGTGTCGACGCCGTACAAGCTGGTCAGCAGGGAGAACCATCCGGAACGCTCCACCGTCCACGTGGGAGGCGTGCCGATCGGCCCCGACACCGTGACGCTGATCGCGGGGCCGTGCGCGGTGGAGACCCACCAGCAGACGCTGGAGGCGGCCAGGATGGCGCAGGCCGCCGGTGCGGTGCTGCTGCGCGGCGGGGCGTTCAAGCCCCGCACGTCGCCGTACGCGTTCCAGGGGCTGGGCGAGAAGGGCCTGCGCATCCTCGCGGACGTGCGTGAGGAGACGGGCCTGCCGATCGTGACGGAGATCGTGGACGCCCAGGACGTCGAGCTGGTGGCGTCGTACGCCGACATGCTGCAGGTCGGCACTCGCAACATGCAGAACTTCGCGCTGCTGCAGGCGGTCGGCGCGGCGGGCCGCCCGGTGATGCTCAAGCGCGGCATGAACGCCACGATCGAGGAGTGGCTCATGGCCGCCGAGTACATCGCCCAGCGCGGCAACCTCGACATCGTGTTGTGCGAGCGTGGCATCAGGACGTTCGAGACGGCCACCCGCAACACGCTCGACGTCTCGGCGGTGCCGGTGGCCCAGCGGCTGTCGCACCTGCCGGTGATCGTCGACCCGTCGCACTCGGGCGGCCGGCGCGAGCTGGTGCTGCCGCTGACCCGCGCGGCCGTCGCGGTGGGCGCCGACGGTGTGATCATCGACGTGCACCCGCACCCTGAGCAGGCGCTCTGCGACGGCCCGCAGGCCCTGGTCGGCGCCGACCTGGGCGAGCTGGCCCAGGTGATGAACGACTTCCCGGCGCTGCTCGGCAAGACCGCCGCCGCGGCCCTCACCGTGTGACGGCTACAGCGTGTACTCCTGGATCGAGTCGGCGAGCTGGACGCAGAGCTCCTCCGCGTCGAGCCGCCGCTCGATCTGCTTCAGGTCTTCGATCTTGGCCCGGGTCTCGGCGCGCTTGGGCGCCAGCAGGGAGCAGCAGTCTTCGTCGGGCAGCTCCGAGATCGCGAGCGTGTCGATGCGCCGGGCCTCGGCCATGATCTCGGTCTTGTCCCAGCCGACCAGCGGACGCAGGATCGGCAGCTCGACGGCGTTGTCCTGGGCGGTGATGTTGGCCAGGGTCTGGGAGGAGACCTGACCGAGCGCGTCGCCGGTGACCAGCGCGGCGGCGTGGATGCGGTGGGCGACCTCCTCGGCCGTCTTGAGCATGAGCCGCCGCTGCGCGATCACGGCCAGGCGGTCCTGGCCGGAGTTGCGGATCGACTGCTGGGCCTTGCCGAACGGCACCACCCACAGCCGTGACCGGCCCTGGAACCGGTCGAGCTTCCTGACCAGCGCGTACGCCTTGTAGATCGACTCGGACGTGGTGAACGGGATGCCCGAGAAGTGCAGGAAGTCGACGTGGAGGCCGCGCCGCATCATCCGGTAGGCGGCCACCGGCGAGTCGATACCGCCCGACATGAGCACGAGCGCCCGGCCGCTGCTGCCGACGGGCAGGCCGCCCTGGCCGGGGATGCCGCCGGTGAAGACGAACACCTCGTCGCGGTCGACCTCGATGGACACCGTCAGCTCGGGCTTGGACAGGTCGACGGGCAGGCCGTACTCGTCGTTGATGGCGCCGCCGACGAAGCGGTCGAGCTCGTTGGAGGTCATCGGGAAGCGCTTGTCGCGGCGGCGGGACCGCACGGCGAAGCGGGCGCCCCGCTTGACCTCCTCGCTCTCGCCGACCAGCTCGACGGCGGCCTTCAGCACGCTGTCGGGGTCTTTGGCGACGCGCCAGGCGCGGTGGATCCAGACCAGGCCGGGCACGTCGGCGACGCGTCGCGCGACGGCGTCGGCCTGCTCGGCGGTGGCGCCCTGCGGCAGGAAGATCGCGATCACGCCGTGCCGCTTGCGCACGTCGACCTTGATGTCAACGCTCTGGAGCGCCTCGCGGATGTTGCTGATCAGGCGGCGTTCGAACAGCTCGCGGTTCTTGCCCTTGAGGACGATCTCGCCCAGCTTGAGCAGAACGCATGGCTCGCCCAGGGCGGTCATCGTCATGGTGGAACCTCCGGAAGACGGGGAGAAGCGCGCCTAGATGGCAACGTCGCGACGCATCGAGTTTAGTCCGCCCCCCGCACCTGCTCGATCGCATGTCGAAGGCGTGAACGACCTTCATGTTTTCGGACAGTCCAGTTGACAGATAGTTGCGTTATCCATGCGAAAGGGACATCTCGGATGCCAGAATCCTCGGACCCCTAAGGCAAGGAACCGATCGATGACCTCTGCTGTGAATCACTTCACCTACGGACTGCTCACGCCCGTGCTGGCGTACGTGATGTCCTGCATCGGGTCGATGCTCGGGCTGCGCCTCACCGCGCAGGCCCACGCCTCGCGCGGCGGCGCGCGGGTGCGCTGGCTGCTCGGCGCCGCCGTCTCCATCGGCGGCACCGGCATCTGGGTCATGCACTTCATCGCGATGATGGGTTTCCAGGTGAACGGCACCCAGATCAAGTACGACGTCTGGCTCACCGCGGCCTCCGCGGTCGTGGCCATCGTGGTCGTCGGCACCGGTCTGCTGCTGGTCTCGTACGGCCAGGGCCGCCTGCCGTCGCTGCTCGGCGGGGGCCTGCTCACCGGCCTCGGCGTGGCCTCGATGCACTACCTGGGCATGTACGCGATGAACATGTCGGCCCACGTCTCCTACGACCGGCTGCTGGTGGGCGCCTCGGTGGGCATCGCCGTGGTGGCCGCCACGGTGGCGCTGTGGTTCACCCTCCGCGTCAAGAAGACCCTCTGGATCACCGCCGCCTCCCTCGTCATGGGCGCGGCCGTGGCCGGGATGCACTACACCGGCATGTACGCCATGCAGGTCGCCGTGCACCCCGAGCCCGGCGAGGTCGGCGGGGCGGACGCGCTGGACTTCCTCGTCCCGCTCATGACCGTGATCAGCCTGATCACGCTGACCATGCTGCTCATGGTGATCCTGTCGCCGTCGGAGGAGGAGGAGCGGGAGGACGCCGAGCTCGTGGCCAAGCTGCAGTTGCGCCGGCGCGCCACCCAGCACCAGCAGGAGCTGCTCTACAACGGCACCGCCCCGCGCCCCGCGCAGCAGGCGCCGAGGCGGAGGTAGCCTCCCCCGGGCACGGCTCGCGACGCGTGTGGTGGGCCGCCGACTCGCTGCGGCGCGGGCCGTACCCTGAGGGGATGCAGCGGAGGAACCGCTGCGCCCGAGGGTACGGCCGGCCGCTTGCAAACCGCTTTCAGCCGAAGAACACCTCGGCTTCCTCGTAGCGCGAGACCGGCACGGTCTTCAGCTCGGCGGTGGCCTCGTCGAGCCCGACGCGGACGATGTCGGTGCCGCGCAGCGCGACCATGATGCCGTAGTCGCCCTCGTGCGCCGCGTCGATCGCCTGCAGCCCGAACCGGGTGGCCAGCACGCGGTCGTAGGCCGTCGGGGTGCCGCCGCGCTGGATGTGGCCGAGCACCGTGGTGCGGGCCTCCTTGCCGGTGCGCTTCTCGATCTCCTTGGCCAGCGCCTCGCCGATGCCGCCGAGCCGTACGTGGCCGAACGCGTCGAGCGTGCCGGCCTGCAGCTCCATCTGGCCCTCGATCGGATGGGCGCCCTCGGCGACCACGATGATCGGCGAGTAACGGGTGCGGAAGCGCGACTCGACGTACTCGCAGACCCGGTCGATGTCGAACGGCTTCTCCGGGATGAGGATGACGTTGGCGCCGCCCGCCATGCCCGCGTGCAGGGCGATCCAGCCGGCGTGGCGGCCCATGACCTCGCAGATGAGCGCCCGGTGGTGGGACTCGGCCGTGGTGTGCAGCCGGTCGATGGCCTCCGTCGCGATGTTGACGGCGGTGTCGAAGCCGAAGGTGTAGTCGGTGCCCGACAGGTCGTTGTCGATGGTCTTGGGCACGCCCACGACGTTGACGTCGCGTTCGTAGAGCTGCCGGGCGACGCCGAGGGTGTCCTCGCCGCCGATGGCGATCAGCGCGTCCACTCCGGCGGCTGACAGGTTCTCCTTGATCCGGTCGACGCCGCCCTCCATCTTGATGGGGTTGGTGCGGGAGGAGCCGAGGATCGTGCCGCCACGCGGCAGGATGCCCCGCACGGCCTGGATGTCGAGCGGCATCGTGTCGCCTTCGAGGGGGCCGCGCCAGCCGTCACGGAAACCCACGAACTCGTGGCCGTGGACGCTCACCCCCTTACGCACCACTGCCCTGATGACGGCGTTGAGCCCGGGGCAGTCGCCGCCTCCGGTGAGCACTCCAATACGCATGGCGGGTTCCTCCCGATGAGGGTCACGAACCAGTGCTGATGACAGACTCGCATTGTGCCCTCCATCACAGCCAGTGGTCTAGACCAAACGCCAGGGCACACCGGCCGAACCTCGAACGGGAGGAAATATCGATGAGCGTGCTGGCCATCGACGCCGGGACGACGGGGGTCACAGCAGTCGTCGTCACCGATAACGGACATATCGAAACCAAGGGATACGAGGAGTTCGCTCAGCACTTCCCCCGGCCCGGCTGGGTCGAGCACAATCCCGAGGACATCTGGCAGGCGACGCTGGCGGCCTGCGCCGCCGCGCTGAGCGGCGCCGCGGCGTCGCCGGCCTGCGTCGGCATCACCAACCAGCGCGAGACCGCGGTGCTGTGGGACCGCCGGACGCTGGCCGCGCCGCGCCGGGCCGTCGTCTGGCAGGACCGCCGCACGGCCGAGCAATGCCTACGGCTGCGCGAGGCGGGCCACGAACCGCGCATATCGGAGCTGACCGGGCTGCGGCTCGACCCGTACTTCACGGCGACCAAACTCAGCTGGCTGGCCGAGAACGACCCCGGGCTGTGGGAAGGGGTCGAGTCCGGAAATGTGGCGATAGGGACGGTGGATTCGTACCTGATCGCCCGGATGACGGCGGGCGCGCGGCACGTGACCGACCCGTCCAACGCCTCCCGGACGCTGCTGTACGGCCTGGAGTCCGGCGCCTGGGAGCCGGAGCTGTGCGAGCTGTTCGGCGTGCCGGAGTCGGCCCTGCCGGAGATCGTGCCCAACTACGGCCCGCTGGGGAGTACGGATCCGGGGGCCTTCCTGGGGCTCGACCTGCCGATCAGCGGGGTGGCCGGCGACCAGCAGGCGGCGCTGTTCGGGCAGACCTGCTTCGACGTGGGTGACGTGAAGTGCACCTACGGCACGGGCTCGTTCGTCCTGACCAACCTGGGCGGCGAGATCGCGCGCTCGGAGTCGGGGCTGCTGACCACGGTGGCCTGGCAGACGCCGTCCGGCGAGCGCACGTTCGCCCTGGAGGGGTCGATCTTCGTGACCGGGGCGGCCGTGCAGTGGCTGTGCGACGGGCTCGGGGTGCTCGGCACCGCGGCGGAGTCGGAGGCGCTGGCCCGCACGGTGCCCGACACCGGCGGCGTGGTGTTCGTACCGGCGCTGACCGGGCTGGGCGCCCCGCACTGGGAGCCGGACGCGCGCGGCCTGATCACCGGCATCACGCGCGGCACGACGCGGGCGCACCTGGTCAGGGCCACCCTGGAGGCGATCGCGTACGAGGTGCGCGACGTGGTGGAGGCGATGACCGCGGGCTCGGCGCCGGTGCTCAAGGCCGACGGCGGGGCCAGCGTCAACAACCTGCTCATGCAGCTGCAGGCCGACCAGCTCGGCACACCGGTGGAGCGGCCGGCGATCCAGGAGACGACCGCGCTGGGGGCGGCGTTCCTGGCGGGGCTGGGCGCCGGCGTGTGGGGGTCGAAGGCCGAGCTGCGCCAGACCTGGCACCTCGACCGGCGCTTCGAGCCCGAGCAGGCCGACGACGCCGGATACAAGCGGTGGCGGGCGGCGGTGGGACTGACCACGGCCGCCGCCCGGCCGCTCAGCTGATCAGCACGCAGGCGGGGCTGTCGACGTCGTACGCCTCCCCGGTCGGCTCGGGGAGGCCGCCGCGCAGCGCGAAGACGGTCACCTGGTCGGAGTGCTGGTTGGCCACGTACATGCGGTCGCCGTCGATGGCGAAGTGGCGCGGCCAGTCGCCGCCCGAGGGCACCTCGCCCACCGGCGACAGGTCGGCGGCGCGCAGCACCGAGATGGTGTTGGGGCCGCGGTTGGCGACATAGACGAGGTCGCCCTCCAGCTGCAGGTGCGAGGGGGCGTTCTCGCCCGGGCGGCGGCTGGCGTGGACGACCGTGCGGCGCTCGCCGTCGATGAGGGTGACCGAGCCGTCGAGCTCGCCCGCGACGTACAGGCGGGAGCCGGAGAAGGCGAAGTGGCGCGGGCCGGTGCCCGGCGACAGCCTGATCGGCTCCACCGGGGTGCCGTCGTAGCGGTAGCGGCGGATCTCGTCGGTGCCGAGGTCGGAGACGTGCAGCAGGCCGTCGTGGAAGACGGCCTGGTGGGCGTGGGGGCCCTCCTGGCGCTCGGCGTTCGGGCCGGAGCCCTCGTGACGCAGCACGATCGGATCGCCCGCGAACGCGCCGCGCTCGTCGAGCCGGTAGAGGGTGGCCGTGCCGTCGCCGTAGTTGGCCACCGCCAGCAGCGCTCCCTCGGGGTCCACGGCGACGTGACAAGGGCTGTCGCCCTCGCTCGGCCGCTCGTCCAGAGGCGCGGGACTCCGCTCCACCTCGTAGGCGGTGAGCCAGCCGCGTTCGAGCTCCCCCACGGCGTACAGCACCCGCTGGGTGGGATGGACGGCCAGGAACGACGGTGAGGCGACTCTGGTGAGGCCGCCGCCGATCATGACGATGCCCGGGCCGTAGCCGCCGATGAACACGCTCTTCACAGCGGGGATCCTCCTATGGTTGACTGAAGCAATGAATTCGTTGACAGAGTCAAATGTCTCTGAGGTCAGGGCCTTCAACCGGTTCTATACGAAAGTGATCGGCGCGCTCCAGACGGGGATGCTCGACTCCCCGTACTCACTGACCGAGGTGAGGGTGCTCTTCGAGCTGGCCCGGACCGGCTCGATGGAGACCGGCGAGCTGCGCGGGCTGCTCGGCCTGGACGCGGGCTACCTCAGCCGCATCCTCACCCGCTTCGAGGGCGACGGGCTGGTCGCCCGGGAGCGGTCGGCTGCCGACGCGCGCCGGCAGCTCGTCAAGCTCACCCCGGCGGGTGCCGAGGTCTTCGCCGGGCTGGACCGGCGCCAGAGCGAGGAGATCGACCGGCTGCTGGCCGGGCTGCCCGGGCCCGACCAGGAGCGGCTGGTCTCCAGCATGGCGGCGATCAGGCGGCTGCTCGGCGCGGAGGAGAAGCAGGAGGCGGTGGTGATCAGGCCGTCGCGTCCTGGCGATCTCGGCTGGGTGGTCTTCCGCCACGGCGAGCTCTACAGCTCCGAGTACGGCTGGGGTATCGACTTCGAGCAGCTCGTCGCCCGCATCGTCGGCGAGCTGGACCTCTCGCGCGACGCCGGCTGGATCGCCGAGGTCGACGGCGAACGCGCCGGCTGCGTGTTCTGCGTGCGGCAGGACGACACGACGGCCAAGCTGCGGATGCTGCTGGTCGAGCCGTCCGCCCGCGGCCATGGCATCGGGCGGCGGCTCGTCGACGAGTGCCTGCGCCACGCCCGCGCCATGGGCTGCAAGCGCATCACCCTGTGGACACGCGACAGCCTGGTGAGCGCGCGGCGCATCTACCAGGCGGCCGGGTTCACGCTGGAGTCGGAGGAGAAGGGCGTCGAGAACGGCGTCGAGGTCACCGACCAGGTGTGGTCGCGCGACCTTTCGGCCACCAGTTGAGCGGACCCGCCAGGCGCATGAGGCTCGGCACCAGCACCGCCCTGATCACCGTGGCGTCCACCAGCACGGCCACCGCCATGCCGACGCCCAGCATCTGCACGAACATCACCTCCGCCGTGGCGTACGCGGCGAACGTGAGCGCCAGGATGCCGCCCGCAGCGGTGATCAGCGGCGCGCCGCGCTGCAGCCCGGCGGCGACCGCCCGCTCGGTGTCGCCGGTCCTGTCGTACTCCTCCTTGATGCGGGAGAGCAGGAAGACCTCGTAGTCCATGGACAGTCCGTAGGCGACGCAGAGCATGAGGATCGGGATGCTGGGGTCGAGCGTGCCCGTCGCGGTGAAACCGAGCAGGCCCGACAGGTTGCCGTCCTGGAAGACCCAGACGAGGACGCCGGACATGACGGCGAGGCTGAGGACGTTCAGCAGGGTCGCCTTGAGCGGGATGAGCACGCTCCTCGTCATGACGTACAGCACCGCGAACGTGATGACGAGCATGAGCCCGATCACCAGCGGGAGCCGGTCGACCACGGAGGCGCGGTAGTCGGCCAGCTCGGCCGGGTAGCCGCCGACCAGCACCGGGAACGGCGGCTCGACCGCGCGTACGGCCCCGACCAGGCGGACGGGGTCGTCGGCGAGGGCGGCGGCGGAGGGCACCACGGACAACCACGTGCCGTCGCCCCGGAACCTCGCGGGGTCGCCGCCGCCCATGCGCGCGCCGCCGGCGAACGAGCCCTCCGCCGTGTCCACCTGGGCGACGCCGGGCAGCCTCGACAGGGCAGTGGCGTACGAGGTGACGTCGGCGGTCACGGCGTCCCGCGAGACGAGCTGGATGGCGTCGGTCTCCTCGGCGGGGAACGTCTGCCGGATCACCTCCTGGGTCTGCCGCGACGACGCCTGCGGCGGCAGGACGCGGTCGTCGGCCACGCCGAAGCGCAGGCCGAGGAACGGCGAGGCGAGCACCAGCAGCAGCGCCGTGGCCACGCCCCCGGACACCAGCGGCCGGCGCATCACCCGGGTGGCCAGGCCGTGCCAGAGGCCGTTCTCGCGCTCGGGCCGCTCGCGCCCGGGCAGCATCGTGCCGCCGATCGAGGCGAGCACGGCGGGCAGCACGAGGACCGCCGCGACCAGGCCGCCGATGACCACGGCGACGCCCGCGTACGCGAAGGAGCGCAGGAAGTCGAAGGGCAGCACGAACAGCACCGCGAGTGAGGCCGCCACGGTGAGCCCGCTGAACAGCACGGTCCTGCCCGCGTGCTCGACGGCACCGGCGACCGCCGCCGCCCGGTCGGCGCCGCGCCGGACCTCCTCGCGGAAGCGATGGACGACGAACAGGCAGTAGTCGATGCCGAGACCGAGGCCCATGGCCAGGGTCAGGTTGAGGGCGAAGGTCGAGATCTCGGCGAACGCCAGCACGCCGGCCAGCAGCGCCAGGCCGATCACCATGGCGTACACGCCGGCCAGGATCGGCACCAGCGCGGCCATGACGCGCCGCTGGTAGAGCCAGAGCAGCACGAACGCCAGCGGGAAGATGATCAGCTCGGCGCGGACGAAGTCCTGCCGCGACAGGGGCACGGTCTCGCGGAAGACCTCCTCCCCTCCCCCGGCCCGCACCTGGAGCAGCTCGGTGCCCTCGGTGATCTCGGGGACGAGCCGGGGCAGGACGCCGGCGCGCACGTGGTCGGCGTCTCCGGGGACGCGGACGAGGATGAGCGCGTGCCGGCCGTCCTCGCTGCGCAGGGTGACGGGCCGGCCGCGGGTCCAGTAGGAGGCGGCCTCGGCGACGCCGTCCGCGCGGGCGACGCGGGCGGTCAGCTCGCGGCCCGCCGCCTCGATCGCGGGATCGTCGACAGTGCCGGTCCTGGCGGTCACCAGGAAGATCATGTCGGGGCTGCCGGTGCCGAAGCGGGCCTGCAGCTCGGCCTGCGCGCGGTCCGACTCCGAGCCCGGGGCCTCGAACCTGGCCAGGGACAGCCGCGGCACCGCCCCGGCCGCTGACACGCCGGCGGCGACCAGCAGGGCCAGGGCCAAGGACAGGACGAGCCTGCGGTGGCGGACGAGGAGGAACCCGAGCCGGCGCAGGGGCGGGCCGGCGGTCGCCGGGCCGGGCGGCCGGGTGCGGGTGTTCACCGCCATCGCGCCGCCACCGTCCTGGTCATCACGCTCTTCATGGGGGAACTCCCGAAAAATCGGTAAACTACTCGTGTTTGTAGGCCTTCAGAAATACAAGTTAAAGCTCGCATTTGTCAACGAGGGACGCATGACTGAACGCACGGTCCGCCGGCAGGCGCGCGGCCTGAAGCGCATGGCCGAGATCCTCGACGCCGCCGAAGCGGTGATCGCCGAGCTCGGCTATCCGGACATGACGACCAACCAGGTCGCCGCGCGGGCGGGGGTGTCGCCGGGGACGCTGTACCAGTTCTTCCGGAACAAGGAGGAGATCCTGGACGGGCTGGTGGCCCGCTACACCGTCGACCGGGCCGAGTACTGGTCCGCGCGGCTGGCCGCCGTCACCCCCGGCATCCCGCTGGAGGCGCTGGTCGGACAGCTGGTGGACGAGAGCGTGCGGTTCAAGAGCGAGTCGCCGGCGTACTGGTCGCTGCTGTACGGCACGGCGACGGGCGACCGGTTCGCCGCGGCGTCGCAGCGGCTGCACGACGACGTCGCGCTGCGGATCGCGGACATGCTGCGGCGCCGCTCCCCCGGGCTGCCCGAGGAACGCGCCCGGCTCATGGGGACCATGGCGCTGGCCATGGTGAAGGCGGTGATGCCGATGGTCACCTCGTCACCGCCGCAACGCTCGGCCGAGCTGGTGGCCGAGCTGAAGCACCTGCTGGTGCGCTACCTCGGCTGAGACCCGCGCGGACCGGGCCCGGAACCTCGCCGTCAGGCGCGGAACGGTCCTGAGACCTCGAAGGTCAGGCCCTCGGTCCGGCCGCTCCTGAGCGAGAAGTAGAGACGGTCGCCGCGCGGCGAGAACGCCAGGCCCGTCAGCTCGGCCCCGTCGTGACCCTCCAGCCGCAGGAACTGGGTCACCGCGCGGTCCGGGGCGATGAGGTCGATCCGGGTGCCGGTGCCGGCCGCGTACAGGTCGCCCGAGGGGGCGGCGGTGATGGCGCGCACGCCCCCGCCGAGCCGCTCCAGCGTGCCCGCCTCGGCGTCGTACGCCCACAGGCCGCAGTCGCCCCTCGTGGTGAAGTGGCAGACGCCACCCGCGTAGTGGCAGCCGTTGCCGCGGTCGAAGTGGCGGGCGTCCTCGACCTGGTGGCGGGCCTCCTTCAGGAGCGCGGCCGGTGACGGCACCGGCCGCCAGCGGCCCGAGGAGCACAGCACCTCCAGCGTGCCCTCCGTCAGGTCGCCCCAGTCGCCGGGCCGGAACCGGTAGAAACAGCCGTCGGGCTCGTCCTCGGTCATGTAGATCACGCCCCGCTCGGGGTCGCAGGCGGCGGCCTCGTGCTTGAAGCGACCCATGGCCAGGCGGGGGCGGGCGGCACGGGCGCCGTACGGGTCGCATTCGAAGACGCGGCCGCGGTGGCCGAGCTCGCACGACAGCCAGGTGTTCCACGGCGTGGCCCCGCCGGCGCCGTTGAGGTCGGTGCCGGACAGGATGCGGTAGGCGTCGGCGATGCCGCCGTCGGCGCGAAAACGCACGGCCGAGGCGCCTCCGAGCAGGGGGAGCTCGGAGTTGGACACGTAGATCCAGCCGCTCCCGTCGGGGAAACAGGCGCCGCCGTCGGGGGCCGCGTGCCAGGTCAGACCGGCCAGCTTGGCGCCCGAACGGGCCACGACCCGGCCGGTGAAGTGCGGGGGCAGCGCGAGACCGCCCTCGCCCGGCAGGCCGATCGGGCCGTACGGGCTGACGCCGCCCGGCACGAGCGGGCCCGTGCGGAGGAGAGTCTTGTGGGACATCGTGGGCCTCCCTCTGGATGCCACGCTAGTCGACCGCACGGACATGAATGGCAGAGACTCGCGACACCAAACTCTGCGCAAACCCCACCCCGCCGCACCCGCTCACCCACGCAGGGTGCAGCCCGCGGATGCCCTGACCCGCCGAGCGCTCCCCCTTTCTTCGGACCTGCCGCATGGCGGCGCGGCATCGGGCGGCCCGTTCAGGCTCGGTGGGTCCGTCGGAGGCAGGCGAACCAGCGGCCGGACGCCTCGTCGCAGGTCGTCACCGTGAAGCCGGTGTCGTGGGCGAGACGCGACACGTCCGAGACCGACACGTCGGCCCAGCGGAACCAGGGGCCGGTGACCGTGCCGCGGCGCAGGCGCACCCGTTCGGCACGGGTGGGGGCGCCTGGAGGGGCGAGCTCGGCGATCACCTCGCCGCCCGGCCGGACGAGCTCGCGCATGCGGCGCAGGAGCGCGGGCGGGTCGCCGCCGATGCCGATGTTGCCGTCGGCCAGCAGCGCGGTCGTCCAGCGACCCGCCCCCGGTACGGGCCCGAAGACGTCCCGGCACAGGGCCATGCCGCCCGCGAGCCTGGTCAGCCGGACGGCGTGCGGGGTGACGTCGATGCCGAGCGCCACCACACCGCGCCGGGCGAGCGCGACCGTCAGCCGGCCGGGCCCCGAGCCGACGTCGAGGGTGGGGCCCGAGCAGCGCGACAGCATGACCTCGTCGCCGTCGATGGGTTCGAGCCAGCGCGTGGCGTGGAGCGGGCGGCGGCGACCGTCCTCGTACTCGATGTCGGTCTCGGCTCCGGTCAGGGAGTCGGCGTACAGCTCGCCGATCACCGGGTGGCCCCGGCGGCGAGGCGGGCGAGGGCGGCGGCGAAGCGGGTGCGCGGGGCGCGGGCGGCGACCTCGCGGGCGGAGGCGGCGTCGTCCACGTCGGTGAGCACGGGCAGCGTGGCGACGGACAGTCCGTCCAGGCGGCGCAACTGGGCCGCACCGGTGTCGGGCCGGGACATGGGGACGCCGAGCAGCCGGGCGGGGTCGGCGCGGCGCAGGCCGAGCAGCCAGAACCCGCCGTCGGCGGCCGGCCCGAAGACGGCGTCGCACCCGTCCAGCGCCGCCGCGGCCCGGGAGAGCAGCTCGGGGGTCACCTGCGGAGTGTCCATACCGACGAGGAGCACGGGGACGGGGCAGCGGGCGTACGCGTCGCCGAACGCCCCGGCCAGACGCTCATCCAGCCCGCCACCCCGCTGCCCGATCACCGTGAAGCCGGCACCGCCGCCGAAGCGGGGGTCGGCGTGGAAGCCGGGTACGTCGTCGACGGCGAGCACGCGGGCGGCGGCGGGGGTGGCGGCGACGGCGTCCAGGGTGTCGCGCAGCGCGCAGGCGGCCAGCTCGGCCGCCTCCTCCGGCGTGTACGGCGGCGTCAGCCGGGTCTTCACGAAACCGGGGCGCGGCCGCTTGGCGAGCACGACGATCTGCGTGTTGCTCATAGACCCGCACGCTAGATCGGCAAGGGCCGGTCACCTCTTACGTGCCGCTTACGGCATGCGCGGGCCCGAGCACACCAGCACGACGTTCCGGCAGATTCGCCTGCGGCAGGCGAAAGCCCGGGCGCTCGGCCCGGGCCTCCCGCGGCGCACCACCGGCACCGCCCTTCGGCGATGCCTGTGCTGGGCCTGTCAGTGCTGTGCCTGGAACATCCAGTGCTGCTTGTCGATGTCCTGGGCCACCGCGATCAGCAGGTCCTGGGTGACCGGGTCGGGCTCATCGACAGCGCGGATGCGCTCGTACATGCGCTTGCTGATGCCGTCGAGGATGTCGGTGACGGTCGCCACGACCTTGCCGTCCTCGATCCAGCCGCCGTCCGGCTGCGCCAGCTTGGTGGAACGGGCGACGGTGGCGGAGCGGCCGTCGGGGTTGACGCCGATGGCGACGGCGCGCTCCGCGATGGCGTCCATGTGCTGCCGGGCGAGGTCGGTCAGTTCGTCGAGTTGGAGATGGATCGGGCGGAAGTGGGAACCTATGAGGTTCCAGTGAGCCTGCTTGGCGACCAGAGACAGATCAATGAGGTCGACCAGCGTGCCCTGGAGTACTTCCGCGACGGTGTTCCTGGCATCACCCGAAAGCGGGCCGGTGATCGTAGCCATGAGTAGTTCCTCCCCGTCGGTCGGACTTTCCCTAGTGACAACGAAATCGGGAAGGGCGTTCTTCCGACTGCATCATTGACACTGTAATAGTGACAGTGTCATCGTGAAGGTATGAGCGACACCTGGACCATCGGCGAGCTGGCCGAGCACGCGGCGCGCGCGCTGCGCTCCGACGCTCCCCCGCCCGCCAGCGGCCGGGTCCGCGACGTGCCCGGCGAGCGGCTGATCCGGTGGTACACGACGATCGGCCTGGTCGACCCGCCGCTCGCCCGGCGCGGCCGGGTCGCCCGCTACGGCCGCCGTCACCTGCTGCAACTCGTGGCCGTGAAGCGCCTGCAGGCGGCCGGCCACTCGATCGCCGAGATCCAGACCGCCCTGGCCGGCGCGACCGACCGCATGCTGGAGACCGCGGCCCGGCTCCCCCTCCCGGACCAGGGCCCGCCGGCCCTCACGGACCAGGCCCCGCCGGCCCTCACGGACCAGGCCCGGCCGGCCGTCTCACCGTCACCCGGGCGCGCGCCGTCCGCGAGCTCTCCGCTCGGCCCGCCACCCACCGGCGGCGCCGCGGAGGGTCCTGCCGGTGACGGCCAGTCCCGCGGCCGCTTCTGGGCCGAACGCCCGGAGACTCGCCCCGCTCCACGCGCCCCCACGGCGGGCACCCCTGCGGCGGGCACCCCTGCGGCGAGCACGGCGCCGGACGCGCTCAAGACCCGCCGTGCCCCGGCCCGGGCCGGGGACGCCTGGCGTCCGCCGCGCTCCGCCACAGTCCCGGCCCACCGCCCGACCGGCGCCGGGCAGACGGTCACCGGGATCAGGCTGGGCGAACGGGTGCGGATCGTGCTGGACACGGCCCGGGCCCTGTCCGAGGAAGACGTACAGGCGGTGCTGGCGGCGGCCGGGCCGCTGCTCGCGGTGCTCGAAGAGAGGAAACTCCTATGAACATCACTTCGCTGGAGCCCGCACGGTGCCTGCCGGTGCCCGACGCCGGGTTCGGCGCGCTGCGGACGGGCCGCGGCAACCTGCCGCTCGAAAGCGTCGACGTGCACGCCGCCATCTCCGGGCTCGTCGCCGGGGTCGAGGTCACGCAGGACTTCACGAACCCGTTCGACGTCACGCTGGAGGCCACGTACGTCTTCCCGCTGCCCGACCGGGCGGCCGTGACCGGGTTCCGGATGGAGGCCGACGACCGGGTGGTCGAGGGCGTGCTCAAGGAACGCGGCCAGGCCAGGCAGGACTACGACCGGGCGCTGCGCGAGGGGAAACGGGCCGCCATCGCCGAGGAGGACCGGCCCGACGTGTTCACGATCCGGGTGGGCAACATCCTGCCGGGCGAGCGCGTCTCGGTCCGCCTCACCATGAGCCAGCCGCTCCCGTACGAGGACGGCGCGGCCACGTTCCGCTTCCCGCTGGTCGTGGCCCCGCGTTACATCCCGGGCAGCCCGGTCGACGGCGAGCCGGCCGGCGACGGCACGGCCCCCGACACCGACGCGGTGCCCGACGCCTCCAGGATCAGCCCGCCCGTGCTGCTGCCCGGCTTCCCTGACCCGGTCCGGCTGTCGCTGAGCGCCGACGTGGACGCCGCCGGCCTGGAACTGCGCGAGCTGGCCTCCAGCCTGCACGTCGTGGAGGAGGAGGGCGGCACCGTACGGCTGCGCCCCGGCGAGCGGCTCGACCGCGACTTCATCCTGCGGCTGACGTTCGACGCGTCCACGTCGCTGCAGCTCGACGGGCGGGGCACGTTCGCGCTGACCCTGCTCCCGCCGCCGCTGCAGACCCAGCGGACGCCCCGCGACCTGGTGCTGGTGCTCGACCGTTCCGGCAGCATGAGCGGCTGGAAGATGGTCTGCGCCCGCCGGGCCGCCGCGCGTATCGTCGACACGCTGACGCCGCAGGACAGGTTCGCGGTGCTGACCTTCGACTCCGTGGTGGAGCAGGCGTTCGAGGGGCTGGTGGAGGCGTCCGACCGCAACCGTTACCGCGCGGTCGAGCACCTGTCGCGGGTCGACGCCCGCGGCGGCACCGAGCTGCTCACGCCGCTGCGCCAGGCCGTGGCGCTGCTCGGCGCGCAGGGCGAACGCGAACGCGTCGTGGTGCTGGTGACCGACGGCCAGGTGGGCAACGAGGACCAGATCCTGGAGCAGGCCGGCGGCGCGCTGTCGGCGATGCGGGTGCACACCGTCGGCATCGACCGGGCGGTGAACGCCGGATTCCTCGGCCGGCTGGCCGGGCTGGGCGCGGGCCGATGCGAGCTGGTCGAGTCGGAGGACCGGCTGGACGCCGCGATGGATCACATCCACCGCCGGATCGGCGCTCCCCTGGTCACCGACCTGTCGCTGAAGGGTCTCGACGTCGAGCCGGAGACGGTCACGCATCTCGGCTCGATCTTCCCTGGCGTCCCCCTGCGGGTGTACGGGCGTTGCCGCGAGGGCTCCACCGTCACCGTGCGCGGGATGGCGGCCGGCGGGCCGTGGGAGGAGCACGTCCAGGGCGTGACCGTGGACACCCCGGCCCTGCGCGCCGTCTGGGCCCGCGCCCACCTGCGGGAGCTGGAGGACCGGTACGCCATGGGCGAGCACGATCTGGAGTCCAGGATCGTGCGGACGTCCCTGGAGCACGGCGTGTTGTGCCGCTTCACCGCGTACGTGGCGGTGGACACCCGCGAGGTCGCCGGCGGCGAGCCGGAGCACCGCGTGATCCAGCCGGTCGAGCCGCCGAGCGGGTGGGAGATGCCGCAGGCGCCGATGGCGGGCGGGTTCGGCGCGATGCTGGCCGCCGCGCCCACCGCCGGGCCCACCGCCGGGCCCACCGCCGCACCGCAGGCCGCCTCGCGCATGGGGCTGCCGCGTCCTGGCCTCGGCTCCGCCCGGCCGGAGTTCCTCGCCGGTGGCGGTGACGTGTCCGTTCCCGGCTTCGGCGGGCCGGACGCCGGTGTGCGGCGGTACCCGCCGGGTCAGCCGCCGATCTCCCCGGCGCCCGCGCCGGGTCGCCGGCGTGGCCGCGGCGGGCACCGCCCGGAGTCGGTCAGGCCCCAGCTCGTCGCCGAGCTGGACCGCCTGCGGGCCCTCCCGGCGCCCGACCTGCTGTACCTGGCCGACCTCGGCACCCGCCTGGCCGCTCTGGCGGCCTACCTCGGCGGGAACGAGGACCTGGAGCGCCTGGCCCGCGACCTGGAGGCCGCCGAACGCCCCGGCGCGAACGCGCGAGCCCTCCACGACCACGCCGTCGCCGTCCTGACCAGGCTGGCGAGCGACGAGCGGCCGCCCGCCCCAGGCGGCGGCGCCTCCGGCGGACCGGGCGCCCCCGGCGGCGGACCGCGCGCGCCCTTCTGGAAGCGCACATGAGCGGCGGTGGCTACAGGATCGGGGTCCACTCCTTCAGGAGCACGATCTCGTAGCCGTCCACCGCCGTGTACGGGTCCTCGCGCAGGATGTCGCGGAGCTCTGCCTCGTCCGCCACCTCGTAGACGTGCAGGGCTCCGCTGTCGTCCGCCCAGGGCCCGGCGGTGAGCAGCCGTCCCTCCTCCTTCAGCCGCCGCAGGTGGTCGCGGTGCGCGGGGCGGGCTGCCAGCCGCCGGGGGTCGCCGTCGAAGGCCAGGTGCAACACGTATCTCGCCATGGCACCGCACGCTAGGCCCCGGCGCCCGCCGGGCTCAGCATCGCGGGGCACGCGGGTGGTGTATAGCGGGATACATGACATTCGCACTGGCCGACCTGCCGATGTTCGCCGCGCTCACCGAGGAGCGGATGGGCGCGCTGGCGAGCCTGGCACGGTGGCGGCACTACCCGGCCGGGCAGGTCCTGTGCACCGAGGGCGACCCGGCCGACCAGCTCGTCGTGCTGCTCGCGGGGCGGGTGAAGGCCGCCAGGGTGAGCGCCGAGGGCAGGGAGGTGGTGCTCGCCGTGGAGGAGGCGCCGGTGGCGTTCGACAAGACGGCCCTCCTCGTGGACGGCCCTCACCGGGCCACGCGGACGGCCATGACGGCCGTGCGGGTCGCCTATCTGCCGCGGGCGGCCGTGCTGGAGCTGGTCGAGGCGGAGCCGTCCGTGGCGGCGCGGTTGCTGCGCACGCTGGCCGCCACCGTGCGCGACCTGGACGAGCGGCTGCTCGACGCGGCGGTCCGCGACGTGCCCGCGCGGGTGGCCTCCTGGCTGGTACGCGGGTGCGCCGACGGCCGGGTCGCGCTCCACGGCGGCCAGGCCGGTCTGGGGGCCGAGATCGGCGCGACGAGGGTGAGCGTCAACCGGGCGCTGCGCGGGTTCGAGCGCCGCGGGATCATCGCGATCGGCCCCGGCGAGGTGATCGTGCTGGATCGTCCGGCTCTGACCCGTATCGCCGCCATCCCCGGGTGAGGAGCACGGACGAAAGCGCGCTGGAACGCTCTTACCCTGGATAAGTGACGACACTTGTCCTGGACGGGGGGCTGGCCACCCAGCTCGAACGGCTCGGCGCCGACCTGCGCGACGAGCTGTGGTCGGCGCGGCTGCTGCTGGAGGAGCCCGAGCTGATCAGGCGCGTGCACGCCGCCTACTTCGCGGCGGGCGCCGACGTGGCCACGACCGCGAGCTACCAGGCCACGCTGCCCGGCTTCGCGCGGCGCGGGCTCGACGGTGCGCAGGCCGAGCGGCTGATCAGGTTGTCGGTGCAGCTGGCGGGGCAGGCCCGCGACGAGGCGGGCCGGGGGCTGGTGGCTGCCTCGGTCGGCCCGTACGGCGCCTTCCTGGCCAACGGCGCCGAGTACACCGGCGACTACGACCTCGACGAGGACGGCCTGTACGCCTGGCACCTGCCGCGCTGGGAGATCCTCGTCGCGGCCGAGCCCGACCTGCTGGCCTGCGAGACCATCCCGTCCTACGCCGAGGCGCGGGCGCTGGCCAGGCTGCTGGAGGGCACGCCGGGGGTGAAGGCGTGGGTGAGCTTCTCGTGCCGTGACGGCGAGCACATCAGCGACGGCACCCCCATCCGCGAGGCGGCCGCCCTGTTCGGCGGCAATCCGCGCGTGGTGGCCGTGGGCGCCAACTGCACGGCGCCGCGCCACATGACCGGGCTGATCGGCGCGCTGTCGGGCGGGCTGCCCGTGGTGGTCTACCCCAACTCGGGCGAGACGTGGGACGCCGGAAACCGGCGCTGGCTGGGCCTGACCGACCCGGTGGAGTTCGGCCAGGCCGCCAAGGAGTGGCAGCAGGCGGGCGCGTCGCTGATCGGCGGCTGCTGCCGTACGACGCCGGAGCACATCAGCCAGATCCGCGCCCACCTGTCCTGACCGGCGCGGGAGTCAGGCGGTCGCGGTGACGGGGCCGCGGCGGCGCACCAGCACGCGGTCGAGCGCGAACGCGCCGCCGCCGGAGAAGCCGACCGCGAGGCTGGCCGCGGCCAGCGCCAGGACGAACTCGTAGCCGCCGTCCTCGGCGCCGAAGCCGTTGGGGGCGTGCACGAAGACGATCGCGCCGGCCATCGTGAGGGCCAGCAGCGTGCCGGCGAGCGGCAGCGCCGCGCCCAGGATCAGCGCCAGACCCCCGGTCACCTCCAGCACGGCCACGGCCGGGGCGGCGAGGGCGGCCAGCGGGATGCCGACGGACTGGAAGAACTCGATCGTGCCCCCGATCCCCGTGGTCGCGAACTTGTGGTAGCCGTGCACCAGGAAGATCACTCCGATGGCGATCCTGGCCAGCAGCAGGACGACGGGACGCGCCTGGTCGACCATGCGGACTCCTCGATGGTTGTTCAGATTTGAACGGCAACTCTAACAGTGAACGTTCAAATCTGAACGAGAAGTAGACTGACCGGATGACGCAGCCCCGTTGGCTCGACCAGACCGAGATGGCGGCGTGGCGCGCCTTCCTGACGACCTCCCACCTGCTGGAGCGCCGGATCGAGGAGCAGCTCAAGGCCTCCGCCGGCCTCACCCACCCGCAGTACGAGATCCTCGTGCGGCTCGCCGGCGCCACCGGGCGGCGACTGCGCATGACGGAGCTGGCCAAGGGCGTCGTGGCGTCGAAGAGCGCGTTGACGTATCAGGTGGGCCGGCTGGAGGAGGTCGGGCTGGTGGAGCGGACGACGTGCCCGTCCGACGACCGCGGCGTGCTGGCCGTGCTCACCCCGGCCGGCGCCCGGCTGCTGGAGAAGGTGGCGCCGGGTCATCTGGAGATCGTGCGCGAATACCTCATCGACCGGCTCAGCCGCGAGGAGCTGCGCGCGATGACCTCGGCCATGCGCAAGACGGAAGAGGCCTTACGGTCGGGGTGACCGTCAGCTTCCGGTCGCCGCGGCGCGCCGCGCGCGCTCCATCTCCACCTTGGCGCTGGCGGCGTACTTGTCGACGTATTCCTGGCCCGACAGCTCCATCAGCGCGTACATGATCTCGTCGGTCACCGCGCGCAACACCAGCCGGTCGTCCTCCATGCCGTAGTAGCGGGAGAAGTCGAGCGGCTTGCCGAACCGCACGCCCGGCCGGATGCCGAGCTTGGGCAACGGGCGCCCGGGCGGCATCATCTCGTACGTGTCGATCATCGCCCACGGGATCACCGGGACGCGCGCCTCCAGAGCGAGCCGGGCGACGCCGGTCTTGCCCTTGTAGAGACGTCCGTCGGGCGAACGCGTCCCTTCGGGGTAGATGCCCAGGATGTGACCCTCACGCAGGACGCGCAGACCCGTACGCAGCGCCGCCTCGCTGGCCTTGCCTCCGGAGCGGTCGATGGGCACGGTGCCGACGCCGCTGAAGAACAGGCGGGTGAAGAAACCCTTGATGCCGCGGCCGGTGAAATAGTCGGCCTTGCCCAGGGAGATGACCTTGCGCCGGATCTGCAATGGGCCGAAGAAATGGTCGGCGAACGACAGATGGTTGCCCGCCAGAATCGCTGGGCCCTGCTTGGGCACATTGTCCGCGCCCTCGGTCCACGGCCGGAACACAAGGTGGAGGAACGGCCCCAAGATGGCCTTGACCACCCAGTAGAACACCTGGCACCTCTTCCTCAGCGCAGTGGGGGCGAGCAGTGCCATCTTCCCATCTCGACGGCGATGCTCCTACACCAGCTCTCGCACAAACACCCCGGAACATGCGACGATCGGGCCGTTCTGGAGGAAATCGCCGGAATGAAACAGCACGGAGGAGCTGTTATGCCGCTCATGCCAGGCGCGGAACCGTACCATCACGAGGCGGGCGAGATCGGTGTGCTGCTCTGTCACGGGTTCACCGGCACACCCCAGTCTCTGCGGCCGTGGGGCGAGTATCTGGCCGCTCACGGGCTGAGCGTCTCACTGCCGCGCCAGCCGGGTCACGGCACGAAGTGGCAGGAGATGAACCGCACGCGGTGGGAGGACTGGTACGCCGAGCTGGAGAAGGCGTACGAGGACCTGCGGGGGCGCTGCGCGGAGGTGTTCGTGGGCGGGCTGTCGCTGGGCGGCTGCCTGGCGCTGCGCCTGGCCGAGGTGCACGGCCCGGCCATCAGGGGCCTGATCGTGGTCAACCCGTCGATCGCCAACGACGTGCCGCTGCTGAGGCTCGCTCCGCTGCTGAAGTGGTTCGTGCCGTCCGTGGCCGGCGTCGCCAACGACGTCAAGAAGCCCGGCGTGACCGAGCTGGGCTACAGCCGCACCCCGGTGAAGGCCGCCGCCTCGTTGCCGGGGCTGTGGTCCCTGGTGCAGGCCGACCTGGCGAAGGTGAGACAACCGCTGCTGGTCTTCCACAGCGTCGAGGACCACGTGGTCAAGCCCACGAGTGTCGCGATCATCCGCGAGAAGGTCCCGCAGGCCACGATCGAGGAGCTTACCGATAGCTACCATGTTGCGACGCTGGACAACGATGCCCACAGGATCTTTGCCGGTAGCCTCGACTTCATCCGGACACATGCCTCGGTACCCTTGCAGAGGGACTGATCGCCCCCGGGGGGAAGTCGCGATCGCTGCGGAGAGGCCCATCTAGGTGACGCCCCAGAGTGACGAGGACGAGGTCTGGCGGCAGATCGTCGCGTCCTTCAACGACACAGCCGAGCGCGACTCGGCCGACCAGCCATGGCCGGACAGCGAGAACCTCCCGGCGGAACCGACCCGCCGGGTCGTCAAACCCTCGGAGGAACGCCTCGACGACGACCCGCTCGTCGATGATCTCGAGGCCGTCCGGACCGACGACACGGACGACGAGAACGACGCCGACGAGACCGACGAGGCCGACGAGGGCCACTTCGAGCCCCCGCCGCCGCCTCCGCTGCCCAAGGTCGACCTGCCGACCAAGGTGGCATGGGTGGCTCTGTTCGGCGGCCCGGCCTACCTGCTGGTCGCGGCGCTGGCGGGCTGGCGCATCGAGGGCTGGGCGCTGTTCACGGCAGTGGCGGCGTTCATCGGCGGGTTCGTGGCGCTGGTGGTGCGCATGGGCGACGGCCCGCCCAACGACTCCGGCTGGGACGACGGCGCCGTCGTCTAGAAGGTCAGGACTTCGCGGTGGGGGTCTTCGGCGCGAACGACTCGACGACGTCGGTGTAACGGTCGTCCTCGTCGACCTGGTGCCCGACGGCCCACACCGTGCCCTTGCCCGGCAGGTACGTCACCGCCTGCAGTCGCACGCTGCTCCGGCCGTCCTGGGCGCCCCCGCGGATGGCGGCGCACTCGTCCTTCTCGCAGCGCAGCAGGAACGGCTCGGCCGCCCGCGCCGGGTCGTAGCCGGTGATCCAGTAACGGCCCTTGCCGTCGCCGGTCACGCCGTAGAGCCTCGCCTCGGAGCCGGGCAGCCGCAGCTCACGCCAGCGCTTGCCGTTCCAGGTGAGCACGAGCGGCTCGATGTCGCCGGGCCCGTGGTAGACGCCGCCGACGGCCATCGCCCGCTTGGCGCTGTCGACCTGCACGTCGCGCAGGTAGCCGCCGCGGATGGACGGCACCTCCATCGCCTTCCACGAGCCGCCGGACTGGTGGACGATCAGCGGCTCGGTGCCGGTGTCGCCGACGGCGAAGCCCCCGTCGACCGCGTAGAGGGTGCCCTTCTCCTTGGTCTCCTGCACCGTCCAGGTGGTGCCGTCGCCGGTGAGGACGAGCCCGTTGCGCTCGCGGCCGCCGACCGCGACGACGCGGCCGGGTTTGGCGTCGACGCCGCCCAGCCAGTCTCCGGCGCGCAGCCCCTGCGGCCGGACGCGGTCGAAGCCGGCCGGGTTGCCGTGGGCGATGTACGGCAGGCCGTCGTGGCCGTCGCCGACCGCCCACACCTGTGACGGCGAGGCGGCGGCCAGCCCGCGCAGGTTTCCGGCGGAGGTGTCGTCGCGCATGCCCACCTCCGCCCATCTGCTGCCGTTCCAGTGGCGGATGGCGCCGCGAGTCTTCCAGACGTCCCAGATCTCCTGCTGGCCGACCGCCCACACATCGCTTGAGGAGAGCGCGAGCACGTCGGACAATGAGCCGTCGGCCTGGAGGCGCACGCTGGTCGACTGCTGCCACGCCTCGATCGAGCGCGGGCGGGGATCGGCATGCGCGGCGGGCGTGACCTGCGTCGAGG
This sequence comes from Nonomuraea terrae, assembly GCF_004348995.1. Classification (GTDB taxonomy): domain Bacteria; phylum Actinomycetota; class Actinomycetes; order Streptosporangiales; family Streptosporangiaceae; genus Nonomuraea; species Nonomuraea terrae. The sequence continues at coordinate 26,240 of NZ_SMKQ01000036.1, read as the reverse complement.
CCACGAACGTCGCCAAGATCAAGGAGAGCGCACGCCGCTGAGAGCGACGGGTCATGAACAAATGCTACGGGCTGACCGGCCCCTCTTGCCCTTTAGTGCCCAAGTCGCAACTCTGCCACGACCGGGAGATGGTCACTGGCCGCGCCGAGGTCGGCGATCTCCGCGTCCACTCCCCCGCAGGACACGACCCGCGCCTCGCGGGCGGCGAACACCCCGTCGATCCGTACGGACGGCCGCCGGGCGGAGAAGGTCGGACCGTCGCCCTTGGGCGCCGCGGCGTAGCAGTCGGCCAGCCGGGTGGCGAGATAGCGCCAGGCCGGCTGGTGCGGCTGCTCGTTGAGGTCGCCGGCGAGCACGATGGCCGCGCCGAACCGGGCGGACACGCGTTCCATCAGCGCCACCGCCTCGGCGGCGTGGTGCATCCTGGCCGGGTCGCTGAGGTCGAGGTGGAGTGAGCCGACCGCCAGGCGCGTCCCGCCCGCCTGCACCACGGCGACGGCCATCCCGCGCCGCTCCAGCCCGAGGAAGCCGCGCAGCCGGTGGCTCTCGGCGTGCACCACGCGGGCTCGCCGCCCGGTCAGCACGGCCACGCCGCCCACCCGGCCCGGCGTCGCCACCGCCAGGCCCGCCGCCGCGGCCAGCGCCGCGCGCCTGGCCCGCCAGCGGCCGAACCTGGGCGCCTCCTGCACGCACAGCACGTCGGCGCGCATGGCGGTGATGACCCTGGTGAGCGCGGGCACGCTGTCGCGCATCCCGTGCAGGTTGTAGGTCGCGACCCTGATCGTCACGTACGGCGGGCCCTAACGCCGGCGGGCGAGGTCGGCGGCGCCCACCATGCCGGCGGAGGCGCCCAGCTCGGCCAGCCGGATGTCGGCCAGCGGGCGGTGGCCGCGGCCGGTGAGCCGTTCGGCGAAGGCCCTTCTGGCCCGGTCGAGGAACAGGTCGGCGGCCCTGGAGACGCCACCGCCGATGATGAAGCAGCCGGGGTCGAGGATGGCCGCCAGATCGGCCATGCCCTGCCCGAGCCAGTCGGCGAAGACGTCGAACGCGGCCAGCGAGGCCTCGTCGCCGCGCTGCGCGGCCTCGGTGACCTCCTCGCCCTCGATCTTGCCGCCGGCCAGGCCGAGCAGCGTGCGGGCGCGGCCGGGGTCGGCGGCGGCGATCTCCCTGGCCTCCTTGACCAGGGCCTGGCCGCTGGCGTACTGCTCCCAGCAGCCGACGTTGCCGCAGCCGCACGGGCGGCCGCCGGGAAGCACCTGCATGTGGCCCAGCTCGGCGCCCATGCCCCAGCGCCCGCGGTAGAGGGCGCCGTCGAAGACCAGGCCGCCGCCGATGCCGGTGCCGAGTGTCAGGCAGATCACGTGAGACTGCCCCCGCCCGGCGCCGAACCGGGTCTCGCCCCAGGCCATGGCGTTGGCGTCGTTCTCGATCACGACGGGCAGGCCCACGAGGCCGCTGATCTTCTTCTGCAGCGGCTCCTCGCGCCAGGCGAGGTTGGGGGCGAAGCGCACCATCGACCGGGTCTCGTCGACGAACCCGGCCGCGCCCACCCCGACGGCCTCGATGTCCCTGCCGGCGGACAGCTCGCGAACGACGTCGGCCACCGTCTCCGCCACCAGGTCGGGACGGTCGGCGGCGGTGGGCCTGCGCGTGTGTTCGACGATCTCGCCGTTGTCGTCGACCACGCCGGCGGCCACCTTCGTCCCGCCGATGTCGACACCGATCGTGAGCATGCCCCGTGTCTCCTCTATCCCAGATCTATGCGTTCCACGTTGTCGCGGTCGCTGTGACCGTCGCCGTGACCGTCACTGTGGCCGTCGCTGTCGCGCTCGCCGGCCGACCTGCGGGGGGCGGGCTTGTTCAGCGCGTCGAGCGCGCCGCGGAACGCCGCGAACAGCTCACCGCCCGCGGCCACGAGGTGGCCCGTCACGTCGTTGCCCGACTCGCGCTGCGCGGCGATCGCACGGCAGAGGGGGCAGGCCCGGCAGACGTACTCGTCGTGGGTGTCGGAGACCGCCTCCTCCCACACGTCGCGCTCACGCCGGCCGCCTCCGGTGAAGGAGTCGGTGAACGAGTTGACCACGCTCCTGCCGACCTGGCGGGTGGCCCGCCCCTGAATCGATTCGAACAGTTTGCGTGCCTCGTCGGCGACGGTGCCGATGGGGTCTCTGTCGTTGCTCTCGGTCATGTGGCCCTCCATGCGTCCGGGGTCGCTCATCTCTTCAACTCATCAGGTTGCGGATTCGCTCCCCGAATTGGACGGTAGTCCAGATGGGGACCCCGTGGGCGGGCCCGACGGCGCCCACCGCACGCGGAGCACGCCGTCGCGGAGCGCCGCCCCGCTGATCTTCCTGCGGGCCAGCGCCGCGGGCAGCGCCAGGATCCTGCGGTACGGGCCCGCCGTGACGATCAGCTCGTCACCCTTGCGAGCCAGGTCCACGTCGTCGCGGTCGGCGCCCGGCAACGCCAGCTCCAGCTCGTCGGAGCTGAGCCGCAGCGGCGGCTCGACCTCGTGGGGCGCGAACGGGTCGGACGCGCCGTACATCTTGGCGCCCACCTCGGCCAGGGCGTCCACGCCGACCGGCTCGGCGGCCAGGTACGGCACGACATGGACGGGCAGCGGCGCGAACGACTCCTCCGCCTCGGCCAGCAGCCGGGCCTGCGCCGCCACCCAGCCGGCCCGCCAGCCGTCGGCGCCCTCCGCAGGGAAGACCCGGTTGGCCACGACGGCGTCGACGCGGTAGCCGTACAGGCTGAGTGAGGTCAGGGTGCGCCGGGCCTCGGCGAGCACCACCGTCTCGGGGGTGAGCACGAGCCGCACGGAGGCGTGGTCGCCGGTGAGCAGCTCGCGCACCTCCATCAGTCCGCGGTGGAAACGCTCGCCGGCGCTCATGACGTCCTGGCCGGGCGCGCTGACGTGGGCCACGCTGCGCATGAACGGCGACACCAGCCGGACGAGCCTGCGGCCGACCGGCAGCAGCCGGTTGACGTGCCAGTCGAGCGCCTCGGGCAGGGCCAGCAGCCGCAGTGTCTCGGCGGTGGGCGCGCAGTCGACGACGATGACGTCCCAGCGGTCCTCGCGGGCCCGCTCGCGCAGCTCCAGCAGCGCGATGACCTCCTCGGCGCCGGGCAGCACCGTGATCTCCTCGGAGGTGATCTCGTCGAGGCCCAGCTCGACCAGGGCGTTCCTGGCGTAGTCCTGCAGCTCGCCCCAGTGGCGCTCCAGCGACTTCTGGGTGTCGACCTGGTGCAGGTGCAGGCCCGGCGCGATCTCACCGGGCTCGACGGCGAGCGCGTCGGCCAGCGAGTGGGCGGTGTCGGTGGACACGATCAGCGTCTTGAGCCCGCGACGCGCGGCCAGCGTGGCCGTCGCGGCGGCGGCCGTGGTCTTGCCGACGCCGCCCTTGCCGGTGAAGAGCAGGACGCGCGGGCTCAACTGGCGCGGCCCTCGGCGCGCTTCTTCAGACCCTTGAGCGCGGTGTCCACGATCACCTTCTCCGCCTTGCGCTTGATCAGGCCGATCATGGGAACGCTGAGATCGACCGCCAGCTCGTACGTCACCTCGGTGCTCCTGCCCGCATCGGCGAGCCGGTAACTCCCCCGCAGGTCGGAGACCATCGTGCCGGGCTCGACGACCTTCCAGCTGACGCCGTCGTCGCCGTCCCAGGTGTAGCCGAGGGTGTAGGTGTCGCTGATGGGGCCGGCGTCCAGCTTGAACCGCACCGTCAGCGCCCGGCCGTCGGAGCCGGCGTCGACGACCTCGGCGGTCTTGACCTGCCCGGCCCATTCCGGGTAGCTCGGAAAGTCCGCGATGACCGCCATGACCTCGGCGCGGCCGGCTCCGATGGTGATGCTCGAAGTGGTGCGATCAGGCATGCGACCACCGTAGTGCACAATCCGCAACTTGCGGTGGACCGGCCAACGCAGCACCGCGAAGCGGTCAGGTCACCACTCCAGCACGTACGGCACACCCTTCCCCCGGAAATGCCCCACGTTCACGCATTCGGTACGGCCGATGCGGGCGCGGGGGCGCAGGGGGTTGTGCACGTGGCCGAACAGGGCGTAGCGCGGCTGGGTGCGGCGGATGGCCTCGAGCGTGGCCTCGCTGCCGCGTTCGAAGCGCCGGGCCACCACGTCGTAGAGCAGCTCCGGCACCGCGGGCGGGATGTGGCAGCACAGCACGTCGACCTCGCCGACGGCCTCGACCTTGGCGGCGTACTCCTCGTCGCTGATCTCGTGCGGGGTGCGGTAGCGGGTCTTGAGCCCGCCGCCCACGAACCCGAACCGCAGCCCGCCGATCTCGGCCACCTGACCGTCGAGCACCTGGTGGCCGGGCCTGAGGTAGTCGGCCCACAGGCGCGGCAGGTCGACGTTGCCGTACGTCAGGTAGGCCGGGACGGGCATGGCGGCGAAGAGGGCCGCGTACTGGGCGCGCACGTTGCGTTCGATGTGCTCGCCGGGGTCGCCGTCGAGCGTGGCCCACAGCCGCGCCGACATGGCCCGGGCCTCGTCGAAGCGTTTGGCGGTGCGCAGGGCGATGAACTCGGCCGCGTTGTCGGCCCCGAACAGGGCGGGGAAAATGCCCTGGGCGTGGTCGTCGTAGTCGACGAACAGGATCAGGTCGCCGAGGCAGATCAGCGCGTCCGCGCCGTCACCGGCCCTGGCCAGCGCGTCTGCTCTGCCGTGGACGTCGCTGACGACATGGACCCTCATGAGGGAAATCCTACGAGTGTCGGCTGCTAGCGTGTTGAACGCCGTTCATAACGCCTCTATGACAAACCTACCCGTGCGTAACTTGACGCGGTAGCGTCCTGGCGGTCACCAAAGAGGAGAGTTGATCCGTGCGCGAGTACAGCGTGCCCATTCTGGTCGATGTGCCCGGCTCCGCCAGCCTGACCGACACCGTGTTCGAGCGGGCCGAGCGGGAGCCCGGCACCGTGGTCCTGCGGCGCAAGACCGACGCGGGATGGCCGGCGGTCACCGCGGCCGAGTTCCGCGACCAGGTGGTCGAGCTGGCCAGGGGGCTGATCGCGGCGGGCGTCGAGCACGGCGACCGCGTCGCCCTGATGTCGCGCACGCGTTACGAGTGGACGCTGATCGACTACGCCGTCTGGTCGATCGGCGCGGTCACCGTGCCGATCTACGAAACCTCCTCGGCCGAGCAGGTCCGCTGGATCCTGGAGGACAGCGGGGCCACGGCCGTGTTCGTCGAGCTGGACGGGCACGACGAGACCGTCATGCAGGCGGCGCCCGGCATCAAGAGCGTCTGGCGGGTCGACCAACCGCTGGACACCGGCGAGGTCACCGCGTTCGACGTCGCCGAGCGCAGGAAGCAGGTCGTCGCGGCCGACCTGGCCACGATCGTCTACACCTCCGGCACCACCGGCCGGCCCAAGGGCTGCCGGATCACCCACGACAACCTGCTGTTCACCGCGCTCAACACACTGCGGGGGCCGCTGGAGCCGCTGTTCGCCGGCAAGAGCCCGTCCGCGCTGCTGTTCCTGCCGCTGGCGCACATCTTCGCCCGGATCATCCAGGTGGCGATCGTCGAGGCGGGCGCGGTGCTCGCGCACACGCCCAACATGAAGAACGTCGCCCCCGACCTGCAGGACTTCCAGCCCACCTTCCTGTTGGGCGTGCCCCGCGTGTTCGAGAAGGTCTACAACGCCGCCGAGCAGAAGGCCATCGCGGGTGGCAAGGGCAAGATCTTCGCCCGCGCCGTGGACGTGGCCGTGGCCTGGAGCAAGGCGGAGAGCACGGGCGGGGCGAGCCTCGGCGTGCGCCTGCAGCGCGCCGTCTTCGACAAGCTGGTGTACGCCAAGCTGCGCGCCGCCACCGGCGGCCGGCTCTCGGCGGCGGTGTGCGGCGGCTCGGCGCTCGGCGACCGGCTCGGCCACTTCTTCCGCGGCGTCGGCATCGAGGTGTTCGAGGGCTACGGGCTGACCGAGACCACCGCGCCGTGCTCGGTCAACCTGCCGGGCGCCAACAAGATCGGCACGGTCGGCAAGCCGCTGCCGGGCGTCGCGCTGCGCATCGCCGACGACGGCGAGATCCTGGCCAAGGGCCGCAACGTCTTCCAGGGCTACTGGAAGAACGACGAGGCCACCGGCGAGGTGATCGACGCCGAGGGCTGGTTCCACACGGGCGACGCCGGCGAGATCGACGCCGACGGCTACCTGCGCATCACCGGGCGCAAGAAGGAGATCCTGGTGACGGCGGCGGGCAAGAACGTCGCGCCCGGCCCGCTGGAGGACGCGCTGCGCGCCCATCCGCTGATCTCCCAGGCGATGCTCGTGGGCGACGGCCGGCCGTACGTCGCCGCGCTCATCACCCTCGACCCCGAGGCCCTGCCGCCGGGCGTCTCCGTGGCGGAGCTGCGCGCCGACCCGAAGACGCAGGCGGAGATCCAGGCGGCCGTGGACCGGGCGAACCTCATGGTGTCGAAGGCCGAGCAGATCAAGAAGTTCACGATCCTCGGCACCGACCTCACCGAGGACAGCGGTCACCTGACCCCCACCCTCAAGGTCAAGCGCAACATCGTGATGCGCGACTTCGCCAAGGAGATCGACGAGCTGTACGCCTGAGCGTTCAACCGAGCGCCTCGCCGACGCCCTCGACCTGGCCGGAACGGCTCATGACCGGCTCCGCCGCGGCCGGTGGCCGGGCCGAAGTCGGTCACCCGAGGCGACTCCCGCGGCACGCCGAACACCGTCCCATGGAATGCGACCGGCCGGTTGCCGCCGGGCAGCGTCGGGGCGACCAGGTCGCGCCCGCCATCCTGGGGCGACATGACCGGCGCCGAGTCGCCCCGGGCCACCACGAGGCGGCCGTCCGGCGCGCGGGCCGAGAGGCGCCGAGGCGGCGGCGCAGGCGCGGCAGGAGTCGGCCCCCGGTCGCGGACCTCGACAAGCCCGCAGTGCCGGGCCGTGACCGCCGGTCGACTGCCAGGCAGGCGGGCGACGGCGTCGCCGTACGCGCAGCCGGAGCTTGACCGCCCTGATCGCCCGCCTTTACGTTGTAGATCACCGTTCGGCTCGATGTCCTGCGCACCGCCGCGCGGAACGTGGACCGCGCCCGCGGACCCACTGACCGACCACCTCCGTGTACGGTGCGCCGACGCGATCGGCGGCGGTCGGCGTCGCCGAGCCCGTCCTCTTTGAAGTTGCGCGCTCGCCGGGCTTCGAGATGGGGGCGCTGAATCCGGAGCTCCTGATCCGCATCCGTAAAGGACGAGAAGGAACACCAGGGCCGCCGGAAATCGTCGCCGCAACATATGCGGATTATTCCGAATCTGCCCGACCCATTGGCTACCTGAACAGGGGAATCTCCATTCGATTCCGCCTTGCCGTCCGGAGGTCGCGGAGTATTCTCGGGGCAAAGAAAACGGGACCGGAGATCCTTACCATCCCCGGTCCCTTGCCCAAAGGTAAGGGAGAATGCCGTGAGCATCAAGGAAGCGGGTATCGAGTTCGTCAGCAAGATCCACAACGAACTCATCAAGATCCGCGCAGACCAGCTCGAGCTCGGCCAGGACCTCACCGAACGCATCAACGGCGTCGCCAACGCCGTGAAGCGCCTCGACGCCAAGGTGGAGAAGAGGCTCGACGCGGCGGACCAGCGGTTCGACGCCATCGACCGGAAGTTCGACGCGGTGGACCAGCGGTTCGACGCCATCGACCGGAAGTTCGATGCCATGGAAGAGCAGTTCGGCGGGGTCGAGAAGAGGCTCGACGGGCTGGAGGGCAGCCACCAGTCCATGCTGGCGACTCAGCAGTCCATGCTGGACACCCAGACGGAGATGATGCGGATCCTCCTCGGCATCCAGCGCAAACTCGACGTCAACTAGCTCCTGCGTGAAGGGCGGGTCCGCGCAGCAGGCGGGCCCGCCTTCCATGTGACTCACCGGCTCGCATGCTCGCCGGCTCCACGGGGGCGGACGTTGAGCGCGCCGTACTGGCCGCCGCGCACCCGGGCGGGGTCGAACAGCTGCGCCAGGTAGGCGACGTCGTCCGCGCTGAGCGGGACGGCCGTGGCTGCGGCGTTCTGTCGTGCGTACGCCGCCCGCTTCGTGCCGGGGATGGGCGCGATGTCGTACGGCTGGGCGAGCAGCCAGGCCAGGGCGATCTGCCCCGGGGAGTGGGCCCGCTCGTCGGCGAACGCCTTCAGCTCCTCCACGAGGCGCAGGTTCGCCGTGAAGTTCTCCCCCTGGAACTTGGGCAGAGTGGCGCGGAAGTCGTCACCGGAGAACGCGGTGTCGCCGGTGAAGCGGCCGGCGAGCGCGGCGCGCCCCAGCGGGCTGTACGGGACGAAGGTGATGCCCAGCTCCCGGCAGGTGGGCAGGATCTCCTGCTCCACCTCCCGCGCCCAGAGCGAGTATTCGCTCTGCAGGGCCGACAGAGGCGCCACCGAGGCGGCCCGGCGAAGCAGGTCGGGCCCGACCGAGCTGAGCCCGATCGCCCGCACCTTCCCCGCGGCCACGAGCTCCGCCATCGCGCCGACGGTGTCCTCGATCGGCACGGCGGCGTCGAGGCGATGCGTGTAGTAGAGGTCGATGTGGTCGACGCCGAGGCGGCGCAGGCTGGCCTCGCAGGCTTGGGCGACGTACTCCGGGCGTCCGTCGACGGACACCGAGCCGTCCGGGCCGAGCCGCGCGCCGAACTTGGTGGCCAGGACCACCTGGTCGCGCATGCCCCGCACGGCGCGGCCGAGCAGTTCCTCGTTGTGGCCGAACCCACGCACGGGCTGGCCGGTGGCCGCGCCGCCCGCGCCGTAGATGTCGGAGGTGTCGAAGAAGTCGATGCCGGCGTCGATGGCGGCGTGGATCGCGGCGACGGACTCCTCCTCGTCGGCGTCGCCGTAGAACTGGGACATCCCCATGCAGCCCAGGCCGATCGGCCGGATGGAGATGTCGGTGTGTCCGAGGGTGACACGGGCTTCCCTCACGGTGCTCCTCCGGACTCTCAGGCGCCGTTGGTCTTGCCGGCGAGCAGGAGACGTCCTTACTAAGTAGGTGTCCAGTGGACCGTTACAGGGTGACGTTAGCGGTCCACCGGACACTTAGCAAGTGGCCGGTGGACCGCTATCCTGAAGCCCCTAGGAGGTGCGATGGACGACGTGGAGGCGCCGGCCTTCCAGCGGGCCCGGCGCCCCGAGCACCGTGAGCTCCGCCGGCGGGAGATCCTGGACGCCGCGGAGGCGCTGCTGGCGGAGATGCCGGTGGAGGAGATCAGCCTCCGGGAGCTCGGGCGGCGGCTGGGCGTGTCGAAGACGCATGTGGTGCGTTACTTCGAGAGCCGCGAGGGCGTCTTCCTGGAGCTCCTCAGCCGGTTGCGGCGCTCCTGGCTCGAGGCGCTGGCGAGCGAGTGGCCGGCCCCGCCGTGCGAGGCCGATCACGTGATGCGGGCGTGGGCCGGCTCGCTGGCCGCCCGGCCCATGTTGTGCCAGCTGTGGAGCCTGCTGCCGACCGTTCTGGAGCGGAACGTCTCCGCCGAGGCCGTACGCGCCTACAAGCTGACCGACCTGGACGACCGCACCGCGCTGGCGCGCCTGGTCAGCGACCGCGTGCCGGGGCTCGGCGTGGACGACGCGCTCGCGCTCACGCGGTACGCCGTCGTCGCGCTGGTGGGCCTGTGGCCGCTCAGCAACCCGACCCCGACCATCGTGGCGGCCACGGCCGACCCCCGGCTGGCCGGCTCCCGGGTGGACTTCGCCACCATGTACGGCGAGATCCTGCAGACCACGCTCGCGGGCCTCCTGGCCCGTTCATCTCCCACGCGTGGATCCTTCTGAGACGAGAACCGCTGCTGTCGGGGTTCGCCGGAACGATCGTCCACACTCCATCATGTCGGGGGGTGGTGAATCCGGCCCTGAGCGTCATGCCGTGCACCCCGAGGAACAGCACGTCCACCTTGAGGCGGCGGATGGCGGCCACCGCGACCGGGCCGACCAGCGCGTCCGAGGGCGTGCGTACGCCGCCGACCAGCACCACCGACTGGTCGCGGCGACCGATGTGCCGGAAGACGTCGGCGACGCGCACCGAGTTCGTGTTCCAGAATCGCCCGTCGACGCTGAGGGGCGAGCATCGCCTCACCAGATCCCGACAGGTTCCGACACGGTTCCAAAGGGCTCAAGTGGATTTCTTTTCGCATCATGACATGGCGGCACGGCCAATATTCCGCGTGATTCGTCATGAAATTGTGCGTTGACAGTCGGAAATGTTCGCTTTTCGATGAATGGAAGTGCGCGAACTCGGGGGAACGTGAAGGGTCCGGCAAGGAGGAGCCCCACCATGGACCAACGTCTGCCGATCTCCCGCCGTCATCTCCTGCTCGGTGCCGCCGCCACGTTCGGCGTCCCCGCCGTCCTCGCCGGGTGCGGCTCCGACAGCCCGGCGCCCGGGCCGGGCGGCAACCTGGGCACCGTCACCATCGGCTCCAACGCCTCCGACGAGATCCCGAAGAAGACCCTGGACACCGTGGTCAAGGGCTTCACCCAGGCCACGACGCGGATCAACACGGTCGACCACAACACGTTCCAGGAGAACATCAACCGCTACCTGAGGGGCACGCCCGAGGACGTGTTCACCTGGTTCGCGGGCTATCGCATGCAGTTCTTCGCCGAGCAGGGGCTGGCCGTCGACATCTCCGACGTCTGGCAGGAGATCGGCGCCGACTACACGCAGGCGTTCAAGGACCAGTCGACCGGCGTGGACGGCAAGCAGTACTTCGTGCCGTTCAGCTACTACCCGTGGGCGGTCTTCTACCGCAAGAGCCTGTGGGAGGAGAACGGCTACGAGGTCCCGGCCACGCTGGACGAGCTCACCGCCCTGGCCAGGAGGATGCAGGGCGACGACATCATCCCGATCGCGTTCGCCGACAAGGACGGCTGGCCGGCGATGGGCACGTTCGACATCATCAACATGCGGATGAACGGCTACGACTTCCACGTCTCCCTCATGCAGGGCAAGCAGTCGTGGACCGACCCGAAGGTGCGGCAGGTGTTCGACACCTGGCGGGGTCTGATGGAGTTCCACCAGCCGGCGGCGCTGGGCCGTACGTGGCAGGAGGCCGCGCAGTCGCTGGCGCAGAAGCAGACCGGGATGTACGTGCTCGGGATGTTCGTCGCCCAGCAGTTCCCGGAGGCGGACCGCGACGACCTCGACTTCTTCACCTTCCCCGAGATCAACCCGGCGTACGGGACGGACTCCATCGACGCCCCCATCGACGGTTACATGATCTCCGCCAAGGCCAGGAACGTGGAGGGCGCCAAGGCCCTGCTCAAGCACTTCGCCCAGGCCTCGTCGCAGAACATCGCCACCGAGCTGGACCCGGGCACCCTGGCCGCCAGCTCCAAGGCCGACACCTCCGGCTACAGCGCCCTGCAGAAGCGCGGCGCCGAGCTGGTGTCGAAGGCCACGCACATCGCGCAGTTCCTCGACCGCGACACCCGCCCCGACTTCGCCTCCACCGTGATGATCCCGTCACTGCAGTCGTTCGTCAGCGAACCGGACGAGATCGACTCATTGCTGGCGAGCATCGAGCAGCAGAAGGCCAACATCTTCCGCTGATGGCCGCCAAGACCCGTCGCTACTCCGCCCGCGACATGGCCGTCCTGGTCATCGGGCTGGGGGTGGCCATCGTCGTCAACGTGGGCGTCATCTGGGGGCCCGCGCTGGCCTCCATCGGGCTGTCCGGCACCGACTGGAGCGGCATCGGGCCCATCGAGTGGGTGGGCGGCCAGAACTACCACGACCTGGCGGCCGAATATCCGCCGTTCTGGTCGGCCGTCCGCAACAACGTGCTATGGCTGGGCTTCCTGGCCCTGGTGGCGACGCCGTTCGGGCTGTTCTGCGCGGTGCTGCTGGACCGGCGGCTGCGGTTGTCGCGGTTCTACCAGAGCGCGCTCTACATGCCGGTCGTGCTGTCGCTGGCCGTGGTCGGCTTCATCGCGCAGCTCGTCTACTCCTCCGACTACGGCGTGCTCAACTCGGTGACCGGGCTGAGCGTGGACTGGCTGGGCGACAGCTCCGTCAACATCTGGGTGGTGATGGTGGCGGCCGCCTGGCGGCACGTCGGCTACGTCATGGTGATCTACCTGGCCGGGCTGAAGGCGGTGGATCCGGCACTGAAGGAGGCCGCGGCCATCGACGGGGCCAGCGAGCGGCAGGCGTTCTTCCGGGTGGTGTTCCCGACGCTGCGGCCGGTCAACGTGATCGTGCTGGTCATCACGGTGATCGAGGCGCTGCGGGCCTTCGACATCGTGTACGCGATCAACCGCGGCAGGAACGGGCTGGAGCTGCTGTCGGTGCTGGTCACCGAGAACATCGTGGGCGAGGCGAGCCGGATCGGGTTCGGCTCGGCGATCGCGGTGATCCTGCTGGCGATCTCGGTGGGGTTCATCGCCACGTACCTGTCGCAGATGTTCCGGGAGGAGCGATGACCGTCACCGCCTCCGCTCCCCGGGCTCCGTCGCGGCGGGTCCGGCCGCTGCGGATCCTGCTGCACGTCTTCCTCACGCTGGTGGCGCTCGGGTGGCTGCTGCCGCTCGCCCTGGCGGTGTACGCCTCGCTGCGGCCGTACGACGAGACGGCGCGCCTGGGCTACTTCTCGCTGCCCGAGCAGCTCACGCTCGACTACTACACGCAGGCGTGGAGTCAGGCCGAGCTGCCCCGCTACTACCTCAACACGCTGATCATCGTGATCCCCGGCGTGGTGCTGACGCTCCTGCTGGCGTCGTTCACCGCGTTCGCGATCGCGCGGCTGCGCATCCCGGGCCGCAGGACGCTGCTGATCGTCTTCACCGCGGGCAACCTGCTGCCGCCGCAGGTGCTCATCACGCCGCTCTACACCGTCTACACGATGATCCCGCTGCCCGCGTGGCTGTCGGACTCGATGTCGCTGTACGACTCCTACCTCGGGCTCATCCTCGTCCACGTGGCGTTCCAGTTCGGCTTCTGCGTGTTCGTCATGGCGAACTTCATGCGCACGATCCCCGAGGAGATCAACGAGGCGGCGCTGGTGGACGGGGCGGGGGTGTGGACACGCTACTGGCGGCTGACCATGCCCCTGTGCCGGCCGGTGCTGGCGGCCTTGTCGACGCTGCAGTTCACCTGGATGTACAACGACTTCCTGTGGGCGCTGGTGCTGATGTCGTCGGGCGACAAGCTGCCCGTCACCTCGGCGCTGAACAACCTGCGCGGTCAGTTCTTCACCGACTACAACCTGCTGGCCGCCGGCTCGATGCTGGTGGCGCTGCCGACCCTGATCGTCTTCCAGCTGCTGCACAAGCAGTTCGTCGCCGGGCTCACGCTCGGCTCCACGAAAGGTTAGAGGCCGGTCAGAGAAGGGCGTGGAATCGGGCGGCGACGCGCTCCCACGCCCACTCGCCGGTGATCCACTCGCGGCCGGCCGCGCCCATCTTGCGGGCCTTCGCGGGGTCGGTGAGCAGCTCGACGACGGCCTGGGCGATCTCGTCCGCGTCCTCGCCGTCGACCACGAGCCCGGTCTCGCCGGGCCGCACCGCGTCGGGCGCGCCGCCGGAGGCTCCCGCCACCACCGGCAGCCCGGACGCGGACGCCTCCAGGAACACGATTCCGAGCCCTTCCACGTCGACCCCGCGCCACCGGGTACGGCACGGCATCGCGAACACGTCGGCCGCCGCGTAGTAGCCCGGCAGCGCGGCCGCCGGGACGGTGCCGGTGAACCTGATCGACTCCCGCCCGCCGGCCAGCCGCTCCAGACTCCCGCGGTACGGGCCGCCGCCCACGAGCAGCAGCACGGCGTCCGGCACCGAGCGCAGCACCCGCGGCCAGGCCTGGATGAGCCGGTCCTGGCCCTTGCGCGGCACCAGGCGCGAGACGCACAGCACCACGGGCCGGCCGTCCAGGCCCAGCTCGGCCTTGGCCGCGCCCGGGTGGAACTGCCCGACGTCCACGCCGGGCGCGAGACGGACGAGCTTGGCGGGCGGGATCACCGCCGCCAGGCGCGCTCGGGTGTATTCCCCCAGGTACGTCACCACGTCGGCGTGCCCGCCGATCCGGCGCAGCACGGCGCGGAAGCCGGGGGCGCTCGCCCATGACGCCTCGTGCCCGTGGGTGAGCATCACCACGCGCCGCGCGCCCGCCCGGCGCAGCGCCGGCGCCAGCAGGCCGAGCGGCGCCGCCGCGCCGAACACCACGGTCCCTGCGCGGTGCTCGGCCACCAGCCCGGCCGCCGTCCGGGCGACGGCCGGGGTGGGCAGCATGAGCCGCGTCGGATGACGCACGATCCGGTACGGCTGGCGCCGGTCGAACTCGGCGCAGCCCGGCCAGGCGGGGGCGTAGACGGCCACGCCGGGCGTGCGCAGCGCGAGCCCGTGCACGAACGACTGGATGCCGCCCGGGCGGGGCGGGAAGTCGTTCGTGACGATGAGCACGTTCGACACGGCAGCCGGCACTGGCCCTGTCACGGCACTGGGACGCCGTTCAGCTTCGCCCAGGCGCGGGCCATCGCGATGCGTTCCGGGCTGGACGGATGGGAGGCATAGAGCAGATATTCCATCGCATCCGGCGACAAATCCGAAATGTTGGTGACGGCCAGGCGTCTCTGCATGGCGACGAACGTGGCCGGGTCGCGGGTCAGGTCGAGCGCGTGCACGTCGGCCCTGGCCTCGATGTGGCGGCTGATCAGGTTCTGGGCGGGGCTCATGAGCAGCGAGCCGAGGGTCATCAGGCCCATGACGGCGCCGACCGCCCGGGGGTCGGCGACCGAGGTGACGCCGGTACGCCGCCGCAGGGCGCCGAAGACGAGGTACAGCAGGATCGCGCCGAGCGCCGCGCCGAGGCCGCCGATCAGCGTGCCGTGCAGCACGTCGTCCTTCTTGGCGTGGCCCAGCTCGTGGGCGACGACGAGCTCGACCTCGGGCTGCGGGGCGCGCAGCAGCGTGTCGTAGACGACGATCCTGCGGGTGGCTCCGAAACCGGACACGTACGCGTTGAGCGCCGTCGTCCGGCGGGAGGCGTCGGCCACGAGAACGTCCTCGACGGGCACGCCGTCGCGCTCGGCCATGGCCATGAGGTTCGTCCGCAGCGGGCCCTGCCGCATGGAGGTGAAGTCGTTGAACAGCGGCTCGAACACCACCGGGTACACGAACGACGCCGCCACCGTCAGCGCGAACGCGCCCGCCGCGGCCGGGATCCACCACCGCCGCACCTTGCGGGCCAGCGCCACGAGCGCGACCAGCATCAGGGAGGTCAGGAACACCTCCACGGCGAGGTTCTTGAGCCGGTCGGCCGTCCAGCTCCCCCAGTCTTGGGTGGACAGGCCGTAGTCGCGCATCAGTGTCTCGGCCCAGACGCCCAGGGGCCAGCGGAGAAGTTCCACGATCGCCGTGAGCACGACGACGCCCAGGATCACCCGCAGCCACCAGGGGCCCTTCAGCCGGGCCAGCACGTGGGCGCCGAAGGGGGTGGCGACGAGGACGCCGGCGAAGACGAGGGTGATCGCCAGCGACAGGTAGCTCGACAGGCTCACGGCCGCGTCGAACGCCTGCGCCCTGGCGATCTGGGCGACCGTGAAGTCGCGGTCCGGATCGGGCGGGCCTCCGGTCAGCACCCGCCAGGGCGTCGTGAGGGCCGCCGCGACCACGGTCGCGAGGCCGAGCAGGACCAGCGCCACGGCCGCCTGGCGCCTCAAACGCCCGTCGTACGGATCGGGGCCGCCGGCCCGCGAGTCGTCTTCCGCCACGGACACCTCCCCACCCTCTCGCGACGCCCCCTGGGCCGGTCCATCCCGATCCGGTCTACTTTGACCAGATTCATCCTGGTTCGAAAGCCCCGCCGATTCAGCGGCGTCCACGGCGCCGTCACCGTCCTGTCGTTCGCTCATCTGCCTCCCCTTCATACGAGCAGGTCCCGTACGTACGCGCGCCACCGTTCCGTCAGTGTGGCGACGGACAGACCCACCGCGGCGAGCGCCGGATCGACGCCGGCCGCGCGGGCCTCACGGTAGAGCCTCACCAGGGTGGCCTCACCGAACCTGTCGGCGAGGAAGCGACACGCCAGCCAGGCCTCCTGGTACGCCCGCGCGAGACGGCCGGGGTCACGCCCGTCGGCGGCGAATGCCGCAGGCTCGGGCAAAGCGTTCGGGAGGCGTCCGGCGCGGACCTCGGCCGCCAGTTCGGCGGCGGCCGTCGCCACGGGGAGCCCGGCGTCGCGGTAGCCCACGTAGTCGGCGAATCCTTCCCTGAGCCAGGGCGGCACGCCGTCCGTTCCGGCGACGACGTGGGTGAGCTCGTGGGCGAGGACGACGTCCTTGCCGATGGGATTGAGGGTGGCGAACGCCTCGGGCACGACGATCACGCGCCGGCCGTCGGCGACCGCCGCGAGCCCGTCGAGGCGGGACGCTCCGGCCAGCGCGGCGGCCTCGCGGGCGGAGGCCGGCACGGCGACCAGGGGGCGTACGGGCCCGCCGAGCACGGCCGCGACGCGCAGCGCCGCCGTGTCGGCCCTGCGGGCCACCTCGGCCAGCACGGCGGGGTCTGTGCGGTGGCCGGCGACGGTGGAGCGGATGCCGCGGCTCACGACCGCGGCGTCCGGCCACAGGCCGCGCAGCTCGGGGGGAAGGATCGGGGCGTCGGCGGCCGGGGCGCCGCCGGAGGCGAAGACGAGGAGCAGGAGGCCCGTCACCGCGGCCCGCCGGCTCACCTGCTCGGACATGATGCCCGATGGTAACCCCCGTGGACGTGCAAGAGCCCCGCCCGGCTCCGGGGAGGGGGACTCCCAGAATCCGGGCGGGGCTTCCTCACAGGCCGGGACGGACCGCGCCGACGAACGCCGACTTGCGCCATCCGCCCAGCTTGTCGATGCGTACCCGTTCGCCTGTCCGAGGCGAGTGGATCATCTTGCCCTTGCCGACGTACATGCCCACGTGGCCGAGCCCGCTGAAGAACATCAGGTCGCCGGGCTTCAGATTGCGCCACGAGACCTTCGTCCTGACGCGGGCGAACTGGGTGTTCGTCACGCGCGGGAGCTTCACTCCGGCCTTCTTCCAGGCGTACTGGACGAGACCGGAGCAGTCGAACGAACCAGGCCCTGTGCCGCCGTACCGATACGGGTCACCGATCTGGCTCTTCGCCACTGCCACGGCCCTGTGGGCCTTCGCCTGCTGCCGGGCCATCCTGACCGCCTTGCGGGCGGCCGTGGCCGACTTCGCGGTACGGGCGGTCGTCGCCGCCCGGGCCGAGGAGTCAGCCGATTCACTCGTCGCCGTCGCCGCCTGGGCCGCCGGGGCATGGAGGACCAGACCTCCGGCCGCCACGGACACCGTGAGCGCAGCGCCACTCAGGACGAGACGGGACAGGCGGGGGTTCTGCAGGGTTGTAGACAGGATTTCTCCTTGGGTCTTCCACGAACGCCTACCGGGTTAGCTGACGGATTCGGGCCTGGAAGATCGCCCTACGGCGTGATGGCACGCCGATTCACCCCTGATCCCTAGGGGACGTGGGATCGCTGGTTCCCCGGCTCCGTGCCTCCTGGCTGCACGGATTCGGCAGGCCGCCGCCCGATCTTCAGTGATGGGGATACTCGGGGGCGACCGGCGGAGGGTTCTTCTCTCGCATCGGGAGGGACCGATGCGGATTCGCGGCGACATGGCTTGTCCGCCGCGACGACGCCAGAAGCTACTTCGCAGGTCAAAAATCGGCAAAGGGTCAGTCAGCTTGTAAAGATCAATCAATGGGGTCAGTAAGGTGCGAAACCCCTGCTGGAGCCCCAGGCTCTGTTACCTAAATGTGACCCTTCTCACACTTCCGAACGAGACCTTTTGTCAGGTACCAATTGTCACTCAAGTCACATCTGTCACAACGCTTGCGCACGGTGATCCGGGACCGCTCCAACCCGACCCATCACTGTCAGCGACCGGTTTCCGCCACCCGGGGCCCTTCCCACCGGCCTCGCCGCCCCGCCTCCGCGTGACCGTGATCACAGCCAGGATCAAGGGAACGGTCCAAAACCCCCCTCTGGGCGCTGTTCGGCGGGACGCCTGCCGAGCGGCTCGGTCGCGGCCTGGACCCAAATGTGTCAGGACACCACACGCAGCATGGAGCCAGCCGCAGTGAAGCGCATCGGCGTCATCGGGGCGGGCGAGATCGGCCGGGCCATCGTGACGGGCCTGTGCGACGGGGGTGACAAGCCGCCAGAGGTCTTCCTCTCCCCCGGGGAGCCCGCACGGCCGCGGAGCTGTCGGCGCGCCACGAGGGCGTACAGGTGTGCGCCGACAACCAGGAGGTGGTGGACCGCTCAGAGGTGGTGATCATCGCCGTGCGCCGCCAGGACCGGCACGAAGCACTCGCCGGCTTGCGGGTGGACGGCGACGAGGCGGTGGTCGACGTGATGGCCGGCGTCGGCAACGACGACCTGCGCCGGACACTGGCCACCGACGCCCCGCTGGTACGGGCCATCCCCTTGCCCGCCGTACGCGAACGGCGCTCCGTCACGGTGACGTGCCCGTCGCACCCGGTGGTGAGCTCTGTCTTCGAACACCTGGGCGGGGTGCTCCCCGTCGAGGACGAGGCGGCCTTCAACGTCCGCGGCCTCTTCCAGGGCGTCGGGCGCTCCCTGAGCGACGAGAGCCGTTCCCTGCACCGGCTCGCGGCCGACCACGAGACCCCGAACGGAAGCGACGAACGCATCCGGACCACCTGGTTCACCCCGGCCGACTCCGCAGCCCTCGGGAAGGCCCTCGACGACCTCCTCGCCGATCTCGACGCCCCGGGTAGCGGAGGGGCAGGGGCAAGGAGGCGCGCGTCACGGCGGTGCGCCGGTGAGGCGGAGGAGCGTCTCCCTGGAGGGTCCTCAGGTGGCGACGGCGGGCGGGGCCCACTTGGCGCAGCCGTGAAGGAAAGAAGACGGCACCGGTGCGGAGGCGAGGTCGCCTCGCGGCCGAGGCCGCGGCGGCGAGCGGGGTTACGGGCGGACGGCGCCGTAGAGGGAGCGGCCGTAGTCGGAGAGATTGACGACCTTGACGACGTCGCCCGTCTGCGGCGCGTGGACGATCTTCCCGTTGCCCGCATAGATGCTGACGTGCCCCAGCCCTTCGCTGAAGATCAGGTCCCCGGGCTGGAGGGCGTCCAGGGAGACTCGGCGGCTGGCGCCCCACGACCACTGCTGCCACGTCGTACGCGGCAGCGAGACCCCCGCCGCCGCCCACGCCTTCTGGGTCAGCCCTGAGCAGTCGTAGCCGCCCGGCCCCGTCCCGCCGTAGATGTACGGCTTGCCCACCTGCGCGTACGCGAACCGCAGCACCGCGGCCGCGCTCCCCGACGCCGGGCCGGTGTACTTGATCCCGGTGCTGTTGGGGTTGCCGGGGTTGTAGGCCCCGAGCCGATCCAGGAGCTTCTTCTGCTCCTTGATCAGGCTGAGGATCTCCTTGCGCTCCTTCTCGACCGCGTCCCGCTCCTTGTCGGCCTCCTGGAGCGCGTCCTCCGCCTTGTCGCGCTCGATCTTCAGCCCGCGGTTCTCGCGGTCGAACGCCGCCAGCTTCTGCGCCCGCTCCTGGGCCAGCTGCCCGGCCACCGCGAGGCCGTTCAGCACCGCGTCGGGGTTGTCGGCCCCGACCAGGCCCGGCCAGGACGTGACGTCGTTGCCGAGCTTGTAGCTGTCGACGGCCATGCCGACCACCTGGGCGCGCAGGTCGGCGACCGTCTCCAGCTTGCGCTTGTAGCTCTCGTTCAGCTTGGAGTAGCCGGTCTTGGCCTTCTTGTAGCGCTCGTTGGCGGTGTTGAACCGGTCGACGACCTTGTCGGCCCGCTCGTTGAGCTTGCCGAGTTTGGCCTTGGCCTGACTGAGGGTGGGTCTGGGATCGGCGACGGCCACTCCCATCGGGGTCACCACCAGCCCGAACGCTAGACCCGCGGCAACCGGCACCCGGCCAAACCTCACTGTTTCGCCTCCCAGGGATTACATCTGGGGCGAATAGTACAGAAGTGGCACGTGAGGCTCAGCCGAACGTGCCAATTCGCAATTTAGGCGCGGCCGAGCCTGCGCAGCAGCAAACCCGACGGAACGGGTCTGGCTCCCATGCGCCGGACCGACTCGGCCACCTCGCGGTCGGACGACACCACGGCGATGGCCCTGCCGGGCGGCTCGGCGCGGACGAGCTGGCGGATGAGATCGTCGGCGGTCTCCCCCGGCTCGCTGAACAACACGCGCACCCCTCGGGGCTTCACCACCTGCACGGGGGCGTTCAGCTCCGCGCCGTCGAAGACGGCCGTGACCTCGACCCCGGTCTGCGCCACCAGCCCGCCGAGCGAGGTCATCAGCCGGTTGCGCTGGTCGGCGAGGGTGAGCGTGCCGTAGCCGGACTTGGTGACGTTGTAGCCGTCGATGATCAGGTGCACTTGGGGCAGCGCCAGAAGCTGGTCGAGCAGCTGCGGATCGTCGTCGGCCAGCGCCCGGGCCGGGACCCCGCGCACGCCGGGACGCTCGCCGGTGACCGCCACGACGGAGTCGGCCGGCCGGCTGATCGTCGTGGGCAGGGCCAGCTCGCGGCGGAGCCCGGCCGAGGCGTCCTGCAGGGCGTCGAGCAGCACGCGGATGCGGGCGTCCTCGATGGACCTGCCCTCACGCGCGGCCCGGCGCGAGGCCTCCAGCTGCCGCTCCACGTCCGCCAGCCGCTCGCGCAGGCGGCGCAGCTCCGACTCGCCGGCACTGCCCGCGGCCGAGGCGGCCGACCTGGCCTCCTCCGCCGCCTGCTCCATCTCCTCGGCCCGGCGCACGGCGGCCTTGGCTCGCTCGCGGGCCTCGTGCAGCTTGCGGCGCAGCTCGGAGTTCTCCGCGCGGGCCACCTTGAGCTGCTCACGCAGCCGGTCGGACTCCTCCTTGGCGGCGCTCTTCTGGGCGGCGAGCTGCTCGCGCAGCCGCGTGACGGCCTCCTCGCGCTCGGAGCCCTCGGCGGCCACGGCCGACCGCTCCAGGTCGGCGCGGGCCATCTCGATCATCTCGGCCCAGCCCGGCGGCCGGGTGAGGTAGGCGGCCGCGGCCACGAGCACGGGGTCGGCGGCGGGCGGGACGTTGCCCTCCGCCAGGGACGCGACCAGCTCCGGCCAGCCGGACTCCACCGACTCGGCGACCAGCTCGCGGAACTTCTTGTCGTTCTCCAGCTGCGCCGCTATCGGGGCGCTGCCCAGCTTGGCGCGCTTGCGGGGGTCGAACTTGGCGATGCCGCGCAAGGGCGGCGGGATGAGGGCCGCCGGCATCGAGCTGAGGACCTGGGACGCCAGGTCGACGACGTTGAGCCGGACCGGCTCGGGCAGCGGGCGAGCCAGGCCTTCACCCGCTGAACTCATCCCACTTGTCCCTTCGTGACATGCCCTTTCAGACAAGGGTACGGCTGTTGCGTACCTGACCGTAACGGTCACTCCGGTCTGGACAAGCGCTTGATCGCTTTCTCTCGCCGATGTACGACTGTCGAAGGACGGATGTCCAGCCGGGAGACATGAAGTGACGGAACAGATGCGTACCTCCACCCGCGACCTGGATGAACTGCGCGGGCGCACCGCAGCGTGGCTCCGTGCCCAGGTGGGCGGCGATGCCGTGGTGTCGAAGATGTCCAGGCCGTCGGGAAACGGGTTGTCCAGCGAGACCCTCTTCTTCACCGCTGCCTGGGGCGGGCGGGAAACCCGCTGCGTGGCCCGGCTCGCGCCGGCGCTGGAGGCCGTCCCCATGTTCCCCTCGTACGACCTGCGGGCGCAGTTCGAGATCATGCGGCTGGCCCGGGAAAAAGCTGGGATCCCAGCGCCACGGGCCCTCTGGTTCGAGCCCGACCCCGCACCGCTCGGCACGCCGTTCCTGGTCATGGAGTGCGTGGACGGCGAGGTGCCGCCGGACGTGGCGCCGTACACGATGGGGGGCTGGCTGCACGACGCCTCCCCCGAGGACCGGCGGCGGCTGCAGGACGCGAGCGTGGAGATCGTGGCGGCGCTGCACCAGACGGCGTTCGCGCGGCCGGAGCTGGCCCCGTTCGGGCCCGCCGGTCTGCGCGCGCACGTCGAGGCGCAGCGCGCCTACTACGCCTGGGCGCACGGCGACCTGCGCGTTCCGGTGCTGGAGCGGGCCTTCGACTGGCTGGCGGCGCACTGGCCGGACGACCCCGGGCCCGACGTGCTCACCTGGGGTGACGCCCGGATCGGCAACATCGTGTTCCGCGACTTCACCCCGGTCGCGGTGCTCGACTGGGAGATGGCCGCCGTGGGACCGCGCGAGCTGGACCTGTCCTGGATGATCTTCATGCACCGGTTCTTCCAGGACTTCGCCGTCAGCATGGGCCTTCCTGGCATGCCCGACTTCATGCAGCGCGACGCCGTTTGCGCGAAATATCGCGAATTAACGGGCTACGAGCCGCGAGACATGGATTTTTACGAGATGTACGCCGCCCTCCGGCACGGCGTCATCATGGCCCGCCTGTGGCGGCGCAGGATCCACTTCGGCGAGCAGCCCATGCCGGCCGACCCCGACGACCTCGTGCTGCACCGGGCCGCTCTGGAGGAGCTGCTCGCCCGCTGACAGGCTATGAGGCGGCGTCGTAGACGAGCAGCGCCACCTGCACCCGGTTGTTCAGGTCGAGTTTGGTGAGGATCCGGGAGACGTGCGCCTTCACCGTGGGCACGCTCATGAACAGCTCCTGCCCGATCTCGGCGTTCGACCTGCCCCGGCCCACGGCCATCGCGACCTCCCGCTCGCGCTCGCTGAGCCGCGAGAGGAGCCTGCGCGCGCGCTGGGCGCGATCGTCGGCCCCGCCGTCGGACACGTGCGCGATGAGCTGCCGCGTCACCGCTGGCGACAGGATCGGCTCGCCTTCCGCCACCCTCCTGATGGCCTGCACCAGGTCGCCCGGCGCGATGTCCTTCAGCAGGAAGCCCGCCGCCCCGGCGCGCAGCGCCCGCAGCACCTGCGCGTCGGCGTGGAACGTGGTCAGCACCACCACCTCGGGCGGCGCGGACGTGCGGCGCAGGGTCTCGGTGGCGGTGAGCCCGTCGATGCCGGGCATGCGGATGTCCATCAGCACCACGTCGGGCCGGTGCGCGGCCACCAGGGGCGGCACCTCGGCACCGTCGCCGGCCTCGGCCACGATCTCGATGTCGGCCACGGCCCCGAGGATCATCGACAGCCCGGCGCGCACCATCGCGTCGTCGTCCACGATCAGCAGCCTGATCGGGCCCTCTGGGGTCGTCATGCGTCGCCCTCCCCGCTCGTCTGCGCCGGCCACGGCAGCCGGGCGCGTACCACGAAGTCTCCGTCGGGGGCGGGGCCGTGCTCCAGTCGCCCGCCCGCCAGCTCGGCGCGTTCGGTCAGCCCGATGAGCCCGGCGCCGGCCCCCGGCAGGCGCGCGCCGTGACGGACTCCCAGAGGGTTGCGCACCTCGGCCGACAGCCCTTCGCCGGGCCCGCCCGTGACGGAGACGGTCACCGGCGCGCCGTCGGCGTGCTTGCGCGCGTTGGTGAGTGCCTCCTGCACGATGCGGTAGACGTTGCGGCCCAGGCTCTCCGGGGCGCCGCCGGCCCGCAGGTGCAGGTGTACGTCCATGCCGGCCTGCCGGCACTCCTCGACGAGCGCGGGCAGGTCGGCGAGCGTCGGCTGCGGCCGGTCGGGCACCGGGTCGCCCTCGTCGGGGCCCGCGTGGCGCAGCACGCCGATGACCTCGCGCAGGTCCTGCAGCGCCAGGTGGGCGTTGGTCCTGATGGCCCCGGCCGCCCTCGCGATGTCGTCCGGCGGCGCGTCGGGCCGGAACTCCAGGGCGCCGGCGTGCAGGCTCAGCATCGAGATGCGGTGCGCCAGCACGTCGTGCATCTCCCTGGCGATGCGCTCGCGTTCGAGCCGCTTGGCCTCCTCGGCGGCGCTGTCGGCGCGCTGCCGCAGCGACCAGACGAGCTGCCGCCTGGCCCGGACCACGATGCCCCACGCGAACGCCAGCAGCACGAAGGTCACGCCGAGCGCGAGCGCCGACATGCGCTCGTCGTCGGTGCCGGCCCGCAGCATGACGTACGGGGCCAGCGTGAAGAGATTGAGCAGCGTCACCGGCCCCGAGATCTTGAACGGCCGGTGCACGGCCACCGTGAACAGCGCCACCACCGAGGCCCCGCCCACCAACTCCAGGTACGACGACAACAGCCCGGTCACCAGCGAGAGCGCGACCGGCCAGCGCCGGCGCAGCCACACCGCCACGCACGCCAGCGCGCCCGCCACCTGCTCCACCGCGAGCAGCGGCTCAGGCTGAGGCTTCATCTCCACCAGCGACAGGAACGTGATGCCGCAGGCCACGAGGAACATGGCGACGTCGACGATCCAGTCGCGCGTGGAACGCCGCACAGGACGGCCCTCCAGCCCGTCGCCGAGCAGCACGGACGGCAGCGCCCACCGGTATTCCTGGCCACCGCCCGCCCGCAGCTCCGTCACATCCACCGAGGTTAGGCCCTGCCGAGGGTGCCGCGACAGCGACCAAAGTCGGTCCCGGCCGATACCAGGGACCGACGCGGGCGGCCCGCCGGGGCGGCGAGGCTCTGGACATGCAAGCGGTTCTGACGGCGTTCGGCTGGCTGCTGCTCCTGCAAGGAGCAGGAGGGCTGGCGAACACGCTGTTCGGATGGTGGCGGTGGGCGCACGACCTGCTCGTGGTCAACCACCTGCCGTTCCTGAAGGGATACGAGGTGTTCGGTGCCATCGTGATCGGCGTGCTGGGGTTCGTCCTGCTCGCCATGGTGGAGTCGGCGAAGAAGGCGAAGGAGGGGGCTTGAGCGCGACCACGCTGCGTCCGCCGCGCAACCAGGCCGACCCGCGGGCGATCCCGTGGTGGACGGTGCAGTGGCTGATCCTCATGGTGCCGGTGGCCGGGGCCGCGGTGGCGGTGTACTGGATCTTCACGGACCGGCCGCTCTGGCTGGGGGTCGTCGTCGCGGTGTCGGCGGCGGGCTGCCTGGCGCTGGCGCTGGTGGCGCCGCGGGCCGCGTACCGGGTGGAACGATGGGAGGTCACCGATCAGGCGGTCTACACGCGCAAGGGGTGGGTGACGCACACCTGGCGGGTGGCGCCGATGTCGCGCATCCAGCGGGTCGACACCGCGCGGGGGCCGGTGCAGCGGCTGTTCGGGCTGGCGGACGTCACGGTGACCACGGCCTCGTCCGCGGGGGCGGTGAAGATCGAGGCCCTGGACCACGAGCTGGCCGCCGAGCTGGCCGAACGCCTCACCGCGATCACCCAGGCCACGCCGGGGGACGCCACATGAGCACGTCCGCGGGGGAACGCGTGGCGGACGGGGAGCACGGATGGCGGCGGCTGTCCCGGCGGAGCCTGTGGGCGTCCGCGGTCAAGTCGCTGGCGATCGTGGCGGGCGCGACAGCCGGTCTCGTCCGTTTCCTCACGGAACAGGACTGGACGTTCGCCGGCATCGCGGCCGCCTGCGCCGGGGCGGCGGTGCTGATCGTGCTGGCCGTGGTGGCGTACGACGCGGCGCGGCTGCGCGCGTCCCGCTGGCGGCTCACCCCCGAGCGCCTGGAGCTGCTCTCGGGCGTCACCACCCGCCGTCACCGCTCGATCCCGCGCGAGCGGGTACGCAGCGTGGACCTGCGGGCCGATCCGGTGAACCGGATGTTCGGGCTGACCGTCGTCAAGGTGGGCACCGGTGAGCACGCGGGCGACGACACCGAGCTGGCGCTCGACCCGCTGGCCAGGCACGAGGCCGAGGCGCTGCGCCGTACGCTGCTGCGCCAGGAGGAGGACGCGCCGGAGCACGGGCCGCTGGCGGAGCTGCGCTGGTCGTGGCTGCGGTACGCGCCGCTGTCGGTGTGGACCTTCACGGGCGCGGCGGTGGTGCTCGGGGCGCTGTACAAGGTGTTCACGTCGTTCGGCGCCAAGAGCCTGGTCACCCGCGCGGCGACCGCTCTGTGGGAGTGGATCGCCGCGCAGCCGCTGCTGGCCGTGCCGGTGCTGCTCGTGGTCAACACGGCGGTGGGCGTGCTGGGCGCGGCGCTGCTGTTCGCGGAGTCGTGGGGCCGCTACCGCCTCGACCGGGAGCCGGGACGGCTCCGGCTGCGCCGTGGCCTGCTCACCACGCGTTCGCTGACGCTGGAGGAGCGCCGCCTGCGCGGGGTGGAGGTCGGCGAGCCGCTGCTGCTGCGGCTGGGCGGCGCGGCCCGCGTCAGGGCGATCGCGACGGGCCTGGGCAAGGCCGCCGAGGGCGAGACCGAGGACGTCGCCGCCCTCGCCCCACCCC
>NZ_SMKQ01000369.1 GCF_004348995.1 Nonomuraea terrae | reverse complement strand
CCACCTGGCCCCCACCGCTCGGCGACGAGCCGGTCGGGATCGGGCCGGTCGGGTACGGGCCGGAGGGGCCCCCGTCCGGCGGGGACGGGACTGCTCCTGCGGGCTGCATCGCGTGCTCCTCTCCTCGCCGGGCCACCGTCATGCTCCTACCCCTGCCGGCAGGACCTGGTCGCCTGCCGTGACGGTCATGCGTACGGTGGGCCAGTCGCGGTCGACCGTCACCACGGTCAGGTCGGCGCGGGCTCCTTCGGCCAGCGCGCCGCGGTCGGTGAGGCCCGCGACGGCGGACGGGCCGGAGGTCACCAGGGCGACCGCGCGCGGCAGCGGGGCGATCCCCTGCCGGGCGAGCAGGAGCGCCGCCGCCAGCGGCGCCGACGGGAGGTAGTCGCTGGACAGCGCGTCCACCAGCCCCGCGGCGACGAGCCCGGCCGCCGCCACGTTGCCGGAGTGGGAGCCGCCGCGCAGCACGTTCGGCGCCCCGGCGACCACGTGCAGCCCCCGGTCGCGGGCCGCCCGCGCGGCCTCGAGGGTGGTGGGGAACTCGGCCACGGACACCCCGTGGGCCACCGCCGCGTCGATCTCGTCCGGCGTCACCGGGTCGTGGGCGAGCAGCCGCGCCCTGCCCAGCGCCGCGTACTCGGCGAGCCGCCCGAGCGCGATCTCCCGGTGCCCGATCCGCGTGTCGCGCTCGGCCACCAGCGTCTCCACCCTCAGCCGCGCCTCCTCGGCCGAGATGCCCTCGGTGCCCTCCAGCCAGCGCCGGTACACGGCCGGGTCCCGGTACTGCCCCTGGCCGGGCGTGTGGTCCTCGAAGGAGACGAGCGGCGGCGGCGTGGGCGTACCGGACAGGGAGGTTTCGAGGGCCGCCAGGCCCTCGGGGTCGCGGGCGTCGAGCCGGTAGAGGATGTGGTGGTCCACCAGCGCGTGCCCCGAGGCGGCGCGCTCGCGGATCGCGGCGTCGAGGCGGCGCGCCCGCTCGACGGTGCGTCCCTTGCGGTTGTGCGACTCGAACGCGACCCCGTGGAACACCGTGGTGACCCCGGCGGCCCGCACGCGCCCCTCGAAGGAGGACACCCCGAAACCGACCTCGAACTCCGCCCCCGGCCGCGGGCGCAGCTCGGTCTCCAGGCCGTCGCTGTGGGTGTCCACGATGCCGGGCAGCAGCAAGGCGCCGCGCAGGTCGGCGGCCTCGGCGGGCACGGCGCCGGGCCGGGCGGCCCCGACGTGAGTGATCAGGCCGTGCTCGATGACGACCAGCGCGTCCTCGATGACGCGGTCGGGCAGTACGGCCGTGGCGTGCGCGAGCACTCTCATCGGGCCACCTCCAGGTTCAGTCGGGAATCACGCAGTACGGCGCCGGGCGCCCCTTCGGCGGCCACCCGGCCGCCCTCCAGCACCACCACGCGGGTGGCCAGCCGCTCGATGGCGTCGAGGTCGTGGAAGACGGACAGCACGGCCACGCCCGCGCCCGTCAGGTCGGCGATCATGGACAACACGGCCTCCCTGTTCACCGGGTCCAGGGCCGAGACCGGCTCGTCGAGCAGCAGCAGCCGGGGCGGCGAGATGGTGCCGGCGGCCAGGTTGACGCGCTGCTTCTGGCCGCCCGACAGCACGGTGGTGTGCATCGCCCACAGCCGCTCGTCGATGCCGAGCCTGCGCAGCGCGCCGGCGGCCGCGTCCCGTGCCGCGTCCGGGTCCATGCCGCGCGCGACGCCGGCGCGGGCCACCACGTCGAGCACCGCCCGGCGCGGCTCGGCGCGCAGGAACTGCGAGACGTAGCCCAGCTCCCTGCCGCGCAGGTCGGCGACCTGGGCGTCGGGCAGCGCGGCGAGGTCCACGACCGCCCCGGACGAGGTGCGCAGCAGCACGCGACCGGACGTCGGCACGTACGTGCGGTAGACGCACCGCAGTAGCGACGACTTCCCTGCGCCGGACGAGCCGGCCAGCGCGACGTGCTCGCCCGCGGCGACGTCCAGGTCCACGCCGTGCAGCGCGCCCACGGTGCGGCCGTCGATCGTGTGCAGGGTGAACGACTTGACCAGCCCCCTGA
The DNA here is from genome assembly GCF_004348995.1 of Nonomuraea terrae. Lineage (GTDB taxonomy): Bacteria > Actinomycetota > Actinomycetes > Streptosporangiales > Streptosporangiaceae > Nonomuraea > Nonomuraea terrae. The sequence continues at coordinate 2,349 of NZ_SMKQ01000369.1, read as the reverse complement.
TCTCGAGAACGTTCATCCGCGCGCCGCCGCCACGAGCCGCTGGCTGTACGGGTGCTGCGGGTCCTCCAGCAGCTGGTCGGTCAGGCCCGTCTCGACGACGCGGCCGTGTTGCATCACCATCACCCTCCTGGTCAGCATCTCGATGACGCCGAAATCATGGGAGACGACCACGGCGGCGACGCCGAGCCGTTCGAGCAGGTTCCTCAGCAGGTCGAGCACGCCGGCGGCGACGGAGGCGTCCAGGCCGGTGGTGGGCTCGTCCAGCAGGAGTACGGGCGGCCGGTTGGCCAGCGCCTTGGCGATCTGGACGCGCTGCCGCATGCCTCCCGAGAAGGTGCGTACGGGGTCGTCCATGCGCGACAGCGGCACCTCGGTGAGCTCCAGCAGCTCGGCGGCCCGGTCGCGGATGCGGCCGAAGTTGCGGGCGCCGGCGGCGGTGAGCCGTTCTGCGATGTTGCCGCCCGCGCTCGTGTCCAGGTCGAGCCCGGCGGCGGGGTCCTGGTAGACGACGGCCACGCGGTCGACGCGCAGCCGCCGCCGCGCCCCGTCGTCCAGGGCGAGCACGTCGGTGGCGCCGTCGTCGTACGCGCGCAGGTACGCGCTGCCCCGGCTGGGCCGCTCGTCGCCCGCCACGCAGCGCATGACGGTCGACTTGCCCGAGCCGGACTCGCCGACGACGCCCAGCGCCTCGCCCGGCTCCACCTCGAAGCCGACGTCCCAGGCCGCCACGACCGCCCCGGTCACGGGAGAGACCGACGTGCCGTGCTCGGGGCCGGTGCCGGTCAGCGACCGCGGTCCTTCCTCGCCGTAGACCCGGCCGAGCCCTTCCACCTTCAACGCCCAGCTCATGACCGTCCCTCCCGGTGACGCGCGCAGAAGTCGGTGTCGCTGCACACCCACGACACGGTGCCGTCGGCGGCGGGCACCTCGACCAGGTACGACCCGTCCGAGCCGCAGTGCCGGCAGGCCGCGCCGGGCGTGTGCTCGACCTCGAACGGGATGTCCTCGAACACCAGCGGCTCCACCCGCGTGTGCGGCGGCACCGCGTAGATCCGCTTCTCCCGACCGGCCCCGAACAGGGTCAGGTGCTCGGCCCGGTCCAGCTTCGGCACGTCGAAGCGCGGGATCGGGGTGGGCGAGATCAGGTAGCGGCCGTTCACCATGCAGGGGTAGCCGGCCGTCTTGGTGACGACGCCGTTGCGGACGACGTCCTCGTACAGGCCGACCCACATGCGGGAGTAGTCGGCCTCGGCGTGCATGCGGCGCTGCTCGCGCACGTCGGACTCGACGGCGCGCAGCGGCTCGGGCACCGGCACCTGCAGCACCAGCACCTGGTCGGCGCGCAGCGGCGTCTCGGGGACGCGGTGCCGGGACTGGATGACGGTGGCGGCGCGGGTGTCGGTCTCCTCCGCGCAGCCGACGTGGCCGACGACGAGGCGGCGCAGGTTGGAGGCGTTCACGCCGCCGTCCTCGCCCTGGTCGATGACCTTGAGCCGGTCGCCGGGGCCGACGAGGGCGAGGGTGACCTGCAGCCCGCCGGAACCCCAGCCGCGGGCCACCGGCATCTCGCGCGAGCCGAACGGCACCTGGTAGCCGGGCACGGCCACCGCGGTGAGCGCGGCCCTGCGCACCTCGCGTCTGGACAGCTCGTCGAAGATGCCCCGGGGGCCGCCGTCGCCGGCGAGTTCGGTGATCGTCCTCATCGCGCGGCCGCTTCCTTCCTGGCGGCCCGCACCGCGCGCTTGCGGTCGAGCACCGACCGGAAGTCGACGTAGTGGGGCAGTTTGAGGTGCTCCAGGAAGCCGGACGCCTCGATGCCGTCGAGGGTCAGCAGGACCTCCTGCTCCAGGCTCGACCGGCCGCCGTCGCGGTGCACCAGCAGGTCGAGGCCGGCCATGGCGATGGCCTTGCGCTCGTTGTGGCCGAAGCACATGCCGTAGCCGACGTCGAGCCGGCTGCGGTCCTCCTCGGCGCGGTCGAGGTCGTCGATCGTCTCCACCTCGGTGACCCGGACCCCGGCCACCGTGACCGGGTTCCCGGTGAGCGGGTGGCGGACCCGCACGGGCAGGGCGCCGTGGCGCACCTCGCCGGGGAACTCGTGGTTGTGCCGGCCCGGCTGGAACGTGTACGAGTACCACAGGTGCACGAGGGAGCCGGTCTCGGCGCGGGCCATCGCGGTCAGCCGGGCCGAGCGGGGCACGCCGGGGCGGACGGGGGCGCGGGTGATGTCGTACGGCTCGGGGTCGTCGTCCGTACGCCGCTCGACCAGCAGGTCCATCGACCGCAGCAGCCCGAGCAGGCGGGGCGGGCGGCGGGGGTCCTCCCCGTTCACGTGCGGCGGTTCCGGGT
>NZ_SMKQ01000368.1 GCF_004348995.1 Nonomuraea terrae | reverse complement strand
GGGCTGGGTTCTTCCAGGTCGGGGCCGTCCGGGGTTTCCGGTGGTGGTCGGTACGGGAGGTGCCGGAGAGGAACGCGTGTGTCGAGGCGGCCTTCCCGGTTCGCGACGACGAGGGCGGCGACGCAGTGGCCGATCAGGTTCACCCAGACCCGCATCGAGTCCGTGATCCGGTCGGCGCCGAGCAGCAGCGCCACAGCCGCGACCGGGAGGTCGCGTGGCCGATGGCGCTCACCGTCGCCGACAGGGCCAGGAACGACTGCCCCGGCACACCCGCCATGCCCTTGGACGTCGGTATCAGGACGGGCAGGCGGTGATCTGTTCCCCGAGGCTGAGGCCGACCCCGAGCGCCTGGGCGAGGAAAAGGACGCAGATCAACAGATACAGCGTGGCGCCGTCCAGGTCGAACGAGTAACCGGTCGGTATCGCCAGGCCGGTCGTCGTACGGGAGGCGCCGGCGTTTCATCCGGGAAAGACGAGCGAATCGCATTCCGCGATAATGGGCGCACGTTCCGTAAGGCGGCGCCGTTGTGCGGTCATATGCCCGGGGCGACACGCCCGGAGGTCACGACACGACATTCCCGACCTGAGCATGGACATTACGTGGCTGAACGCGGACATTCGGCTGCCGGACATGGAAACGGCGGGCGACCCGGATGTCGGGCGCCCGCCGGTGAAACCGTTTCAGCGGTGATCTTCCGCGTGCATGCCCACGCGGGGCGCGTCGATCACGACGTCGGTGAAGATATCGAAGACGAGGGCGAGGATTCCGCCGACGACGAACACACCGGCGCCGATCCAGACGAGCGTCCAGTTGGCGGCCGTGAGGCCGAAGCCCGCCACGATGGTGCCCACCAGCATCACCGTCACCGCCAGCCACGAGGACGCGCGCCCTCCGTGGCTGCCGAGATTCTCGGTCTGCTCCGACTTCTTCCCCTCAACCATGACTCATCCTTCCTTTGCCGGTTATCCCGCTTACCCGTGCGAGCCGGCTCTCAACCGGCATACCCTCTGCCTGAAACCCATTCTCCCAGACAGGGCTCGTGCCCTCGTCGGCACGGTGGCTGTGTCTGGTTGCAGAACCGCCTACGATGGCAGGCGGGGAAGTTTGTCTCGGCCTCTCCTCCTGGCGGCGCCGCCGGGGTAGACCTGCGAGGAGCTTTACATAAAGTGGCAGCCATTCTCGACAAGATCCTACGTGCCGGCGAAGGCAAGATCCTGCGCAAGCTCAGGCGGATCGCAGACCAGGTCAACTCCATCGAGGACGACTTCACGAGCCTGTCCGACGCGGAGTTGCGAGCGCTGACGGACGAGTTCAAGCAGCGCTACAAGGACGGCGAAACCCTCGACGATCTGCTTCCCGAGGCGTTCGCGACCGTGCGCGAGGCCGCCCGCCGCGTGCTCGGCCAGCGGCCCTACGACGTGCAGATCATGGGCGGGGCCAACCTCCACCTGGGCAACATCTCCGAGATGAAGACCGGTGAGGGCAAGACGCTGACCTGTACCCTGCCCGCCTACCTCAACGCGCTGGCCGGCGAGGGCGTCCACGTCATCACGGTCAACGACTACCTGGCCAAGCGCGACGCGGAGACGATGGGCCGCGTCCACCGCTTCCTGGGCCTCGAGGTCGGCTGCATCATCTCCGGCCAGCAGCCCGACGAACGGCGCAAGCAGTACCAGGCCGACATCACCTACGGCACGAACAACGAGTTCGGCTTCGACTACCTGCGCGACAACATGGCCTGGTCGCTCGAAGAGTGCGTGCAGCGCGGCCACTTCTTCGCGGTCGTCGACGAGGTCGACTCGATCCTCATCGACGAGGCCCGCACCCCGCTGATCATCTCCGGTCCGGGCGAGCAGTCGGGCAAGTGGTACACCGAGTTCGCCAAGATCGTGCCGCGCCTGCGCAGGGGCGTCGAGGCGAGGAACCCCGGCGAGGAGAGCACCGGCGACTACGTCGTCGACGAGAAGAAGCGCACGGTCGGCATTCTCGAGGCGGGCGTCGAGAAGGTCGAGGACTGGCTCGGCATCGACAACCTCTACAAGCCCGAGCACACCCACCTCGTCGGCTTCCTGAACAACGCGCTCAAGGCCAAGGAGCTGTTCAAGAAGGACAAGGACTACATCGTCGCCGACGGCGAGGTCCTGATCGTCGACGAGTTCACCGGCCGCATCCTGCACGGCCGCCGCTACAACGAGGGCATGCACCAGGCCATCGAGGCCAAAGAGGGCGTCAAGATCAAGGACGAGAACCAGACGCTCGCCACGGTCACCCTGCAGAACTACTTCCGCCTCTACGAGAAGCTGGCCGGCATGACCGGTACGGCGGTCACCGAGGCCAACGAGTTCCACAAGACGTACAAGCTGGGCGTCGTGCCGATCCCGACCAACCGGCCGATGATCCGCAAGGACCAGCCCGACGTCGTCTACAAGACCGAGGACGCCAAGTTCGACGCGGTCGTGGAGGACATCAAGGAGCGCTACGAGCGCGGCCAGCCGGTGCTCGTCGGCACGACCTCGGTGGCGAAGTCCGAGCGGCTGTCGAGGGCGCTCAAGGGGCGCGGCGTGCCGCACGAGGTGCTCAACGCGAAGAACCACGAGCGTGAGGCCTCCATCATCGCCGAGGCGGGCCGCAAGGGCGCCGTCACCGTGGCCACCAACATGGCCGGTCGAGGCACCGACATCATGCTCGGCGGCAACTCCGAGTTCCGCGCCGACCAGGAGCTGCGCCAGCGCGGCCTCGACCCGGTCGAGACGCCGGAGGAGTACGAGAAGGCCTATCCCGAGGCGCTGGAGAAGGCGCGCGCGGCGGTCAAGGCCGAGCACGACGAGGTCACCCAGCTCGGCGGCCTCTACGTCCTCGGCACCGAGCGGCACGAGTCGCGTCGCATCGACAACCAGCTGCGCGGTCGTTCCGGCCGTCAGGGCGACCCCGGCGAGTCGCGCTTCTACCTGTCGCTCGGCGACGACCTCATGCGCCTGTTCAACTCGGCCAGGGTCGAGATGATCATGACCAGGCTCAGCATCCCCGACGACCAGCCGATCGAGTCCGGCATCGTCTCCAAGGCCATCGCCTCCGCCCAGCACCAGGTCGAGCAGCAGAACTTCGAGATCCGCAAGGAAGTTCTGAAGTACGACGAGGTGATGAACCGCCAGCGTAAGGTCATCTACGCCGAGCGCCGCAAGGTGCTGGAGGGTGCCGACCTGCACGAGCAGGTGCGCGGCTTCATCGGCGACGTCATCGACGGCTACGTCGCGGGAGCCACGTCCGAGGGCTTCGCCGAGGAGTGGGACCTCGACAAGCTGTGGGCCGCGTTCGGCAAGCTCTACCCGATCTCGGTGCGCGTCGAGGACATCGTCGAGGAGGCCGGCGGCCGCGAGGAGCTGACCGCCGAGCTCCTCACCGAGCGGGTCAAGCAGGACGCGCTCGCCGCCTATGACAGGCGCGAAGAGGAGTTCGGCGGCGAGACCATGCGCGACCTGGAGCGCCGGGTGATCCTCTCGGTGCTCGACCGCAAGTGGCGCGAGCACCTCTATGAGATGGACTACCTGCGCGAGGGCATCGGCATGCGGGCCTACGCGCAGAAGGACCCGCAGATCGAGTACCAGCGCGAGGGTTACGAGATGTTCTCGGCGATGCTCGAGGGCATCAAGGAGGACTCCGTCGGGTTCCTGTTCAACCTCGAGGTGGAGGTGCAGGCCAACCCGATCGTCGAGGAGGAGGACGCGGCGATCGCGGAGACCCGCTCGATCATCGCGCGCGGCCTGCGGGGCCCGGAGCGTCCGGCCGAGCTCGAATACTCCGCGCCCGGCGAGCAGGGCGACGTCGAGCACATGCGGGTGCGCACGAGCCAGGAGGAGCGGGCGGCGTACGGCAACGTGGAGCGTAACGCGCCGTGCCCGTGCGGGTCGGGCAAGAAGTACAAGCGCTGCCACGGAGACCCGAAGAACGCGGCCTGATCCTCGTTCTGCGAGACCCCCGTTTCCCGGCAGGGAAGCGGGGGTCTTTCGCGTCAGGGCCGGGGTCACCTCACGCCGTTTCGAAGTCGGTGCAGAGCCACCGAGTGCCGTGGCGTTCGAGGCGTACGGCGAGGACGTGGGTGCGGTGGCCGCAGTGGATCAGGACGCACATCTCGATGGCGCCGTCGCGGGGCTCCGTCACGCGGACGCCTCCCGCGAACGGCGGGTGGCCCGTGTGGATCATCCGGCCGGCCCTGACGAGGTCCCGGTAGGCGCGTTCGGTGAGCCGGTCGGCCACGCTCCGCGGCGGGCGGCGGCCGGCCAGCACCTCGGCGAGCGCCTGCCCGAGGTGGCGCAGCCCGCGCTCGTCGGGCAGGGCGCCGGGCGGGCCCCAGACCAGGGCACGGGTGTCCAGGGCCAGGGCGCCGCGGGTCTGCGGAGACTTCTCGCCGTCGTAGGGCGGCTCCGGGG
>NZ_SMKQ01000367.1 GCF_004348995.1 Nonomuraea terrae | reverse complement strand
GCGAGGCTCGTCCTAGAAAGGAAAACGAGATGTCTCCCCACCCCTCACGCCCTGCCCCGCTCTCCCGCCGTGACATGTTCCGCCTGGCCGGGGCGGCCGCCGCCGTACCGGTCCTGTCCGCCTGCGCGGGCGCGCCGACCACGCAGAGCAGTGCCGCGCCGGGGACGTTCACCGTCTACTGGAACGCCGGCCACGACTACCAGGCCTACCGCAAGGTGATCGCCGAGTTCGAGCAGGCCAACAAGGTCAAGGTCAATCTGCAGAAGTACCAGTGGCCCGACCTGCGCACCCGGCTCCTGGCCGACTTCGCCTCCGGCACCGTGCCGGACCTGGTGGAGGAGCCCGGCGGGTGGGTGCAGGAGTTCGCCATCTCCGGCAACGCCCGCTCGCTGCAGGACTTCGTCGACCGCGACGGCGAGGCGATGGGTTTCCCGTCCGACTGGCAGCCGATCACCGTCGAGCGCAACTCGTACCAGGGCAAGGTGTACGGGGTGCAGCTCCACCTGACCTGCAACACCCTGCTCTACAACAAGGGCATGCTCAGGGACGCGGGGCTGGAGGTGCCCACCACCTGGGAGGAGTTCCTCGACGCCGCCCGCGAGCTCACCAAGGACGGCGTGTACGGCGCCGCGCTCAACCAGGACTACACCTACGTCCACCCGTGGCTGGCACAGGCCGGCGTCACCCCCTACAACCGCGAGACCGGCGCGATCATGGAGCCGCGGGCGGACGCGATCGCCGCCATGCAGTTCCAGGCCGACCTGATCCACAAGCACAAGGCGGCGCCCGTGCCGGTGTCCAGCACGGTCTACTCGGGCCCGCAGAAACTCTTCGCCGCCAAACGCGCCGCGATGATCTTCACCGGCCCCTGGGACCTCGACCCGATCACGAAGACCGCTCCCGACCTCGAGCTCGGCGTCGCGCCGCCGCTGAGGAACAAGGTGCACGCCACGCAGGCCGCGGGCGTCAGCATGTTCGTGCCCGCCAAGGCGAGCAGACCCGAGCTGTCGTGGGACTTCATCAAACGCGTCACCGCCCTGGAGGTGGAGCAGGCCGCCACCAAGGAGAGCGGCATGCTCATGCCGCGCGTCTCCTGGACGAAGCTGCCCGAGGTGCAGTCGCACGAGCTCATCAAGGCCTTCGCCGACGCGCTGCCCATCGCCAAGGACTCCACCCAGGAGGTGCGCCTGACCGGCCAGCTCGGCAGGTGGGAGGAGCAGCTCAAGCTGATGTACCAGCAGGTGATCATCCAGAACGAGCCGGCCGCTGAGGCGCTCGAGGCGTTCACCGAGGCGGCGGAGGGCTTCCTCAAATGAGGATGCCTCGCCTGAGGCCGTCCACGCTCTCCGGACGGTACGCGAGGACCGCCTACCTCTTCCTCCTGCCGGCGATCCTCTTCTTCGCTCTCATGTTCTACCTGCCGATCGGCAACGTGGTGGCGACCAGCCTGCGCACCGGCCCGCAGGCCGACCAGTGGGCCGGGCTCGGCAACTACGCCCAGGCGCTGGCCGACCCGGCCGTGGCGCACTCGTTCCTGGTCACGCTGACGTTCGCCGTGGCGGAGGTCGTCGGGTCGATCGTGCTCGGGCTGGCCCTGGCGCTGGCGCTCAACCAGCCGCTTCGGGGACGGGTGGCCTTCCGGGTGCTGCTGCTGGTGCCGTACCTGACGTCGGTGGCGATCGTCGGGTTGCTCTGGCGCAACATCCTGGATCCGGAGCTGGGCATCCTCAACCGGATGCTGATGGCGGCCGGGCTGCCCGGGCAGCAGTGGCTCAACACCGCGCCGCTGCTCACGATCGCCGCCGTCACGCTGTGGCAGAGCGTGGGCTACACGATGGTGCTCTTCCTGGCCGGGCTGCAGGGCATTCCGGAGACGTACTACGAGGCTGCCAAGATCGACGGGGCGGACGCCTGGCGGCGGTTCTGGCGGATCACGCTGCCGCTGCTGGCGCCGACCACGCTGTTCGTGTCGGTGATGGCGGTCATCTCTGGGCTGCAGGCGTTCGGGCAGGCGTACATCATCACCAACGGCGGGCCCGGTGACGCGACCGACCTGCTGGTCTTCCACATCTTCAACGTCGCCTTCCGCACCAGGGACTTCGGCTATTCCTCGGCTCAGTCGGTGCTGCTGCTGATCGTGATCGTCGCGTTCACGGTGATCCAGCTGCGGGCCGGGCGGCGCGGGGAGGTCACGTACTGATGGTGCGGAAATCGCTGCTCTACGGGCTGCTGACGCTGGCGTCGCTGGTGACCGTCCTGCCGCTGCTCTACATGGTCTCGCTGTCGCTGCAGACCGAGGCCGAGACGCTGTCGCCCGACGCCGTGGTCTGGCCCGAGTCGCCGCAGTGGGGCAACTACGCCGAGCTGTTCACCCGCGCGCCCTTCGGCAACTTCATCGTCAACAGCCTGATCGTGGCCGGGGCCATCACGCTGGCGCACCTGATCTTCGACCCGCTCGTCGGGTACGTCTTCGCGAAGTTCCGGTTCCCGCTGCGCAACACCCTCTTCGTGGCGCTGCTGGCCACGCTGATGGTGCCGTTCTTCGTGCGGATGATCCCGCTGTACGTGCTGATGGCCAACATGGGGTGGCTGGACACGTACCAGGGGCTGATCACGCCGTTCCTCATGGACGCGTTCGGGATCTTCCTGATGCGGCAGTTCATCCAGCCGATCCCCGACGACCTGATCAGCGCCGCCCGCATCGACGGGGCCTCCGAGCTGGCCATCTACCGGCGGATCATCCTGCCGCAGACCCGGCCGGCGCTGGCGGTGCTGGCGCTGTTCACGTTCGTCTTCCAGTGGAACGAGTTCCTGTGGCCGCTGGTCGCCACGAGCACGCCCGAGATGCGGACCATCCCGGTCGGGCTCACGCTGTTCAACCAGGAGTACTTCACGCTGTGGCACCTCACGGCCGCCGGGTCGGTGATCCTCTTCGTGCCCACCGCCGTGCTGTTCGTCCTGACCCAGAGATACTTCGTCCGCGGGATCGCACTGACCGGTCTCAAATAGTCAGCTCGATGGGAGATTTCCTTTGCGCCCGAACGTGATCGTCGTCTTCACCGACCAGCAGCGGTGGGACACCGTCGGCCCCTTCACCCCGAACCTCGACAGAATGGCCAGAAACGGTACGCAGGCCACGGTCGCGATCACCCCGCAGCCGGTGTGCGCGCCCGCCCGTGCCGCCCTGCAGACGGGCCGCTACGCGACCACGACCGGGGTGCACCGCAACGGCCGCGTCCTGCCGCGCGAGGAGCGCACGCTGGCGCACCACTTCGGCGCCGCCGGCTACGCCACCGGCTACATCGGCAAGTGGCACCTGGCCAGTGGCGACCCCGTCCCCGAGGACGAGCGCGGCGGCTACCGGTCGTGGCTGGCGGCCAACACGCTGGAGCACACCTCGGACGCGTACCGCACGATCGTCTTCGACGAGGCGAACGACCCCGTGCTGTTGCCGGGTTACCGGTCCGACGCGCTCTTCGACGCGGCCGTGCGGTTCGTCGCCGACCACGCGGACGAGCCGTTCTACCTGTTCCTGTCGCTGCTGGAGCCGCACCACCAGAACGAGGTGGACGACTACCCGGCGCCCGACGGCTACGAGGAGCGCTACCGGGGGCGATGGATGCCGCCGGACCTCGCCGCCCTCGGCGGCACGGCGCACCAGCACATGGCCGGCTACCTCGGGCAGATCAAGCGCCTGGACGAGGGGCTCGGCCGGCTGCTCGACGCGCTGCGCAGCATGGACCTGCTGGACGACACGATCGTGGCGTACACCTCCGACCACGGCAACCACTTCAAGACCCGCAACGGCGAGTACAAGCGCTCCTGCCACGACGCCTCGCTGCGGGTGCCGCTGGCGCTGCGCGGGCCCGGGTTCGACGGGGGCGGGGCGATCTCGCGGCCGGTCAGCACCCTCGACCTGCCGCCGACGCTGCTGGACGCCGCCGGGCTGCCCGTCCCGGACGAGATGCAGGGCCGGTCGTTCCTGCCGGTGGTGCGCGACTCCCGCGCCGACTGGCCGGAGGAGGTGTTCTTCCAGGTGAGCGAGTCGGAGGTGGGTCGCGGCATCCGTACGGCGCGGTGGAAGTACTACGCCGTGGCCGAGGACGCCGACCCCTGGGACCAGCCGGCCGCCCTCCGCTACCGCGAGCAGGCCCTCTACGACCTGGAACACGACCCGTACGAACTGGTCAACCTCGCGGGCTACCCCTCGCACGCCCAACTCGCCGCGAACCTACGCGAACGTCTGGTGCAACGCATCGTCGCGGCAGGCGAACCGACTCCCGCCATCGACCCGGCGCCACCCCGGCCGGGCCGCACCCAGGCGATGACCGACCCCAAAGTGCGCCTCGACGGCCCGAAACCCGTCCGCTACGGCCACCAACCCCGCCCCTGACAGCTGCCCCTTGGGGGAAGAGCGGGTGTGACTTCGGCGCCGCCCGCCGCACAGGGCGGCCGTCCCTTGTGGAAGGGGTACGGGGCGCCGCCATGAGGGTGGGTGGTCGGCCACCCACCCTCTGCACATCAAGGA
>NZ_SMKQ01000366.1 GCF_004348995.1 Nonomuraea terrae | reverse complement strand
GCCGTGCACCGTCCTGGAGTCGTCCGGCACCACCTACCAGCTCGACGAACTCGCCACCCTCCTGTACACGATCGACCTGCCCGACCCCACCCCCACCGCACAGCAGGCACCCACACCACGGCCGCGACCCACCAACATCGCGCCCGGCACCGTCGGGCCGTTCGACGCCCTCGCCGAAGTGTGCGAGTGGGCCGACCTGTTCCAGCCCCAAGGACTCGCCTACGTCGGCAGCGAGCGGGACGGCGCGCAGCTCTGGCGACGCGACGGCGCATCCTCCATGTACTCCGTACGCGCCTGGCCCCACGTCTGCATCAACTTCAGCGAGAACCTCGACCTTCCCCCCGGCGCCGGCCAGAGGCTCACCATGAGCCGCGTCTTCTCCTGGTGGCACCACCGCGGCGACGAACGCGCCGCCGCCCGCGACCTCCGCCTCGCCGCCGCCGGACACCCCGACGCCTCACCCGCAGCCAAGGCGCTACGCCCCGCCATCCTCGACCACATCCGGGACCGCTGCGCCGTACGACCCTGGACCCCCAACACCCCGCCCAACGACACGCCCTGGCCCGACCAGGCGCCCGACGACGAGCCGCCCACGCCGGCCACCAACACCACACCCACGGCCGCGGCCGAGACGCCCGACGTACGCCGCATCATGGCCACCGCCACCGAGCAGGCCCTGCGCGAAGGCGTCTTCCACGACATCGCCGACGTCCACGCCACGCCCTGGAGCATCCCCGGCAGCGACACGGCCCCCGCCGTCCTGCCCACCTTCCCGCTCCACACTCTCCGGCGACACCGGCAAATTCGTCGAAGCCGTCGCCACCTACACCCAAACCCCCGTCGAAATCCCCGCGTTCGCCGCCATCGGCGCCCTCTCCACCGTCGTCGGCTCGCACGCCACCATCACCGGCCAATGGACCGAAGAAACCCTCTCCCTCTTCCTCGCCACCATCGCCGACTCCGGCGACGGCAAATCCCGCGCCTTCAAAGCCGTCAACGCACCCGTCTACCGCCTCGAAACCACCCTCCGAAAGGCGTGGGACCTCAAATACGGGCAGCTCGCCGAACAACTCGAAATCGCCCAGCACACCCGCGACAAACTCATCCGCGACCTCGCCACCGCCCACGGCGACAAACGCAACGACCTCCTCGCCGACCTCGAAGGACTCAACGAAACGATCAAAGAACTCACCGGGCCGCCCCGCCCCCAACTCCTCGCCGGCGACATCCTCCCCGAAGCACTCGCCAAACTGATGCACAAGGTCGGCGGACACATCGGCATCGTCTCCGCCGAAGGCACCTTCCTCGGCAACATCTGCGGCCGATACAACAACGGCAAACCCAACCTGGAGTTCGTCCTCCAGTCGTGGGACGCCTCCGAGCCGTGGCGGCCCGACCGGATCAGCCGCGACAGCTTCGAGCTCGAACGCCCCTCCCTGGCCCTCAGCCTGTCCGTGCAGCCCGTCGTCATCGCCGACGCCATCGAATCCAATGCCGTCACCGACAAAGGCCTCCTCAACCGCTTCCTCCTCGCCCGGCCCACCTCGCTCGCCGGCAGCCGCGACGTACGACCCCCGCACGTCCCCGCCCACCTCATCGACGCGTGGAGCCACTGCGTCCACCGCGCCTTCTACTCCGTACGCCCCGAAGGCCACACCTTCGACGACGACGGCCAACCACTCCCGCCCGTCCCCATGCAGGTCAGCGAAGACGCCGAGCACCTCATGCTCGACTGGCGGGCCCGCCACGAACGCCGCCTCGACCCCGACGCTGGCGACCTCACCCACATCAAGGGCTGGCTCGCGCGCGCTGGCGGCAACGGCTACCGGCTCGCCGCGCTCCTCCACCTCGCCGCCGGCCACCCACCACAGCTGCCCGTCAGCGCCGACACTATGGCCGACGCGCTCGCCCTCCTCGACTACTGCATCCCCCACACGATCGCCATTCTCGCTCCCGACGACCACGCCGGGCTCTGTCCAGTAGACGGTGTAACTCTGCGTGAATTGTTTAGCGGGTGGTCGGGGTCAGGCGGCCTTCGAAGGTGACGGCGAAGGCGTTCAGAGCAGACTTCCAGCGGGTGATCCAGCGTTTGCGGCCCTTGCCGGTCGGGTCCAGGCTCATGATCGCCATGTAGACGCACTTGAGCGCGGCCTGCTCGTTGGGGAAGTGCCCGCGTGCCTTGACCGCCCGCCGGATCCGGGCGTTGACCGACTCGATCGCGTTGGTCGAGCAGATCACCCGGCGGATCTCGGTGTCGAAGCCGAGGAAGGGCACGAACTCCGCCCAGGAGTCCTCCCATAGCTTCACGATCGCCGGATACCTGCCGCCCCAGGTCTCGGCGAACTCGATAAACCACTCGAGTGCGGCGGCTTCGGTCGGGGCGGTGTAGACCAGCTTGAGCGCTTTGGCAATGGCGTCCCAGTGCTGGCGGGCGGCATACCGGAAGGAGGCGCGCAGCAGATGCACCACGCAGGTCTGCACAATCGTCTGCGGCCAGGTCTGTTCGACGGCTTGCGGCAGGCCTTTCAGCCCGTCGCAGACCAGCATCAGCACGTCGCTGACGCCGCGGTTCTTGATCTCGGTCAGCACGTGCAGCCAGAACTTCGCGCCCTCGCCGCCGTCGCCGGCCCACAGCCCCAGGATGTCGCGCTCGCCGTCGGCGGTGACCGCCAGCGCCACGTAGATCGGACGGTTGGCGACCTGCCCGTCGCGTAGCTTGGCTCTGTCGCAGATTGCGTGATCCTCGCTTTGTCGGTCTCGTTGCGGGTTCCACGACGGAATAATGATCTTCGTGTCTTGCGCAGTGGATTGACGTTCTGCTCCCGCACCTGACGGTACTGACCGTGGAGGATGCCAAGCGCGAGGGCGGAATGGTGAGTATTCGTGCTCGGGTAAGCGGGATGCGAGCGGCGTGCACGAGTTGTGGCGGGGTATCGGCGCGGGTTCACGGCAGGTACGTGCGCCGGCTCAAGGACTCCGTGGTGGGTGGTGCCTGCGTAATCATCGAGTTGGTCGTCAGGCGATTTCGCTGTGTGAGCGTCAAGTGTCCGGTGAAGACGTTCGCCGAGCAGGTGCCGGGCCTGACTCGGCCACATGCGCGCTTCACCGATGCCCTGCAGCGGGTGCTGGCATCGATAGGCATGGAACTAGCAGGCCGAGCCGGCGTTCGCCTGGCAGCCTCGCTGGGTCTGCAAGTGAGCCGGGACACCCTACTGCGCCGCGTCAGAGCTTTGCCTGAGCAGCCGATCGGACACGTGCGAGTGCTGGGTGTCGATGACTTCGCCACACGTAAGGGGCACCGCTACGGCACAATCATGGTGGATCTGGAAACCCGCAGGGTCGTGGACATGATCGACGGCAGGAACGGGGACGCTCTGGCAGCGTGGCTGCGTGACCGCCCGTTACCGGAGATCATCTGCCGAGATCGAGCAGGCGGCTACGCTGACGGGGCACGCCAAGGCGCACCCGACGCAGTGCAAGTGGCAGACCGGTTCCATCTATGGCAGAACCTCGGCCAGGCCGTGGAGAAGGACGTCGCCACCGCCCGCCATGACCTCGCAGCCGCGCTGGCCGCCGAGGCCGCAGCCACCTGCACCGCCGAACCACCACCCGTGGTACACCACCGCGAGCTCAAAGTCGTCACCCGGCTGCGTCGACATCACGCCGCCGTACATGAGCTGCTGAAACAGGGTCTCAGCAAGGCGGCCATCGGCCGAGAGCTCGGCCTGCACCCCGCAACCGTCCGCAAGCTGGCCAGCGCCGCCGAGGTCGACACCGTGATTGCCATGAGTCAAAACCGTGCCAGCATCCTGGACGGATACCACGAACACCTGCACCGCCGCTGGAACGAGGGCATTCGAAACGCCGCCCAGCTCACCCGGGAGATCACCACGCTCGGATACTCCGGCACCGAGCAGCAAGTGCAACGCTACCTACGGCGCTTTCGCACCGGTGCCGGTCAGATCGCCGTCCCCGCCCCCAGGCAACCTTCGGGCCGCGACATTACCCGCTGGATCATGTCCAAGCCCGACAACCTGAACTCCGATGATGCCGGTCAGCTGCGAACCCTCCGCAAACGCAGCCGCGCTCTGAACCGACTGGCCCGGCACGTCCAGGACTTCGCCCTCATGATGACCCAGCTCCACGGCCACCAGCTGGACGCCTGGATCTCCGCGGCCGAAATGGATTCATTCACCGCGCTGGCTTCCTTCGCCCGCAACCTCCGCCGGGATCTCGACGCTGTCCGCAACGGCCTGACACTGCCTCACAGCTCCGGCCCTGTCGAAGGGCACGTCAATCGCGTCAAGATGCTCAAACGCCAAATGTTCGGCCGCGCGAAACTCGACCTGCTACGCAAACGCACCCTGCACTCCGCCTAGATCACGCAATCTGCGACAGAGCCCGTAGCTTGACGTGGATCGCGTCGATGAACAGCACCGGATAGACCGGGTGCTTTCCAGCGGTGGTTGCGAATCACCTGGTAGAGGCCTGTGTGATCCATGTTCTCATGGCCTCGGCCGGAGTGCGGTCGCCAAGGACGAGGCGAGGGCGGTGGTTGAGTTCCCGGGCGATCTG
>NZ_SMKQ01000365.1 GCF_004348995.1 Nonomuraea terrae | reverse complement strand
GTGTATAAGAGACAGCACCAGCACCAGCCCGGCCAGCAACAACGGCAGATAGGTCGCCTTCGCCCCGCTGAGCGCCGCCAGCAGCACCACGAACGCCACCCAGCCCCGCGGCGAGCGCTCGCCGGTCAGCAGCAGCACCACGGGAGCGAACAGCAGCGCCCCGAACGTCTGCGTGGGGCTCGCCCACACCGTGAACATCGAGCGCGTGCTGAACACGACCTCCTCCACGAGCACCGGCCCGAACAGGAAGTACGTCACCCCTGCCGCCGCCGCCCCGGCTCCCCAGCGTCCGCCCAGCCGCCGCCCCACCAGCACGACCAGCACGACGGTCGCCGCCGCCATCGGCAGCGTGGACAGCCGGTAGACCAGCGTCACCGGGTCGATCCCGGTCACCCAGCTCGTCGCGGCCATCTCGGCGTAGACGAACCAGTGGTACGACAGCGGCTCGCCCAGCACGGACGGCAGCGTGGGCGGCATGTGGTGCCGCAGCTCGCCGACCAGCGCCAGGTGGTAGGGCATGTCCACATACGCGTCGGTGACGGGCACCCGGTAGAGGAACAACGTGCTCCACACCACCAGGAAGCCGACGATCCCCGCGACCACCCACGCGCACCACATCGGCATGCGCTCGCGTACGGCCGGGCCCCGCCAGTGCCGCCGCAACCCCGGCACGCACGCGAACGCGACCAGCACGGCGGCGGGCACCGCCGGCACGAGCATCGGCAGCCCGGCCGCCCTGGCGGGGATGTAGGCCAGCACCTCGACCGCGTACCCGAGCGCCAGCCCCGCCGCGAGATCAGCCGGCCCGCCCCCGGTCAGCGCCCGCCACAGCAGCGTCCCCGGCAGCATCACCGCAAGGCCGACGTACGCGGCGAAAACGACCAGCTCGCGGGCCGGCACCCCGCACCACAGGAACGCCGCGACGGCCAGCACGCACACGACCCCGGCAGGCGCCCACCGGCCGAGCTCGCGCCCGGCCCCGGCAGGCAGCAACTGAGCGAGCTCGCGCCCGGCCCCGCCGGGCAACAGCGTCCTTCCGGATGGCTGCGTCGTCACCGGATGACGGTCACCAGCCGGGTGAACTCGGCCGGCAGGTCGACACCGTCCCACACGCGGTGGAAGCTCAGCGCACCGCCGACCGGCACCATGCGGTCCACGCCGCGCCCGGCCAGCCCCCGGGCCAGCTCCTCCAGCTCGTCACGGCCGAACCCGAAGTGCGTCATCGTCTGGTCGCGCCGCTCCACCAGCGGGGCCAGCTCGGCCAGCGACGCCAGCCGGGCGTGCGCGAACGTCCCCGCGCCCAGCCACCGCCGAGGCGCCGCCGCCGCGGCGGACAGCCGGACGCTGGCCAGCGCGTTGCCGCGGAACTCCACGCTCTCGGCCAGCCCGTCGGCGGCCAGCCCGTACGTGGAGACCCGTTTCTCCACCGCCATCGCCGCGTCGACCCCCCACCCGCGCACGGTCACCACCCGTGCCACGTGATCGGTGAAGTCGGCCCGCGCCGCCTCGCAGTCACCCTCGTCGCCGACCCAGAACACCGTCCGCGGCGAGGAGCAGGCCGCCTGGTCGAACCAGTAGGTGTCGTTGACGAACCCCTCGGCGGCCGTGACCCGCGCCGCCCGCGGCGCGCACAACCACGCCGCCGCCCGCACCACCGCGAACGACGAACGGTCGGGGAAGGTCAGCTCGCGCGCGTGCGGCGCGAGCGGGTGCCGCCGGATCTCCAGCACCGTACGGTCGCCGCCCCACACCACCCGCAGGTCGCAGGCCGCGGACAGGGCGGAGGTGACGGCGTCGGAGCGGTCGTAGGAGACGATCCGCTGGGTGGCGGCGATCACCGGGTCGGCGCCGTCGAGCGTCTCGTGCAGCGTGTCCAGGATGACCTGGGCCACGGCACCGGCGCGTGGCGACAGGCGTACGACGTTGCGGTTGCCCATCAGGGCCGACAGGGCCCAGGAGTAGACGAAGACCGTGTCGACGTTCGCGGGCGGGACGTGGAAGACCAGGCCGCGCGGGACGCGTACGTGCTCGCCAGCCAGGCTCTCGACCGTGCGGGCCAGCTCGCTGGGGCGCAGGAAGAAGCCGAGCGAGCCCAGCTCGGGGTGGCGCCGGGCCAGCGCGGGCCGCAGCAGCCGCCGCCCGAACGCGGCCAGGAACGCGCGTACGCGCTCGTCGCCGACCTCCAGCCCGCTGTCCAGGTGGAGCGGCAGCTCCTGCACGGGCACCCGCCCGGCGGCGGGGAACCTGACGTCCACCGCAGGGACGTCGAGCGTGGTGACATCGTCCAGCATCAGCCCTGCCCCATCGTGTCGCTGCAGCCGCGCGCCTCCGCCCGCGGCAACCTTCCGAGGACCTCGAACCGCTTGCCCGGCAGGCTCCCGTCGTCGACGCCGCGCACCACACCGAGGTCCTCGGTCAGCAGCACGTGGCCCGGGTACGACGTCGGCAGGGTGCTGACCACCTCGATCAGCCCCGGCACACCGGGCGGCGCCTCCCGCCACGTCTCGGGGTCGCGGATCACGACGTCGGCGAAGTCGGGGCAGTAGAGCCCGTCGCCGTCGGGCCCTTCGAGGAAGACCGTGCCGATCTGCTCGACCATCCCGTAGAAGTTGTGCACCCTGGTCAGCCCGCACTCGGCCGCCAGCCGCCGGCGGAACTCGGCGTTGCCGACCGCCTGCTCGGCCAGCCGCTTCCAGCCGCCCGAGTGGATGAGCACCGCCTGCGACAGATCCGCCCCGAGAGCGCGCAGATGCAGCCACACCATGAACGTGAACCCGAACACCAGGAACCGCTCGCGGCCGTGACGCGCCAGGAACTCCTTGACCGCCTCGGCGTCCACCCGCCCCTGCTCGTCCAGCACGAACGTGTGGTCGCGGCCGAAGTTCATCATGCCGAGCACGCCGGCGCCGCGGGCGCTCAGCGTCGGATCGCGTACGACCGAGCGGCTGTCGACCACCAGCATCGGCAGCCGCCGCTCGCCCAGCACCTCGCGGAGCGTGGCGGCCAGCATCCGGGTCTGCGCCGCGGCGGCCTCCCGGTCGAGGTAGATCCGGCTCGGCCGCTGCCCGGTCGTCCCGCTGGACGTCAGCACCCGGAACACCTGCTCCTCGGGCACACTCCGCAGCTCGTGCGTCTTGAACAGCCGCACCGGCAACCACGGCAGATCCGCCACCCGCTCGTACGGCGGCCGCGCCCCAACGGCGTCGAGAATCCTCCGGTACGGCAGGCACGCCTCGCGGTGCCGCTCGGTCAACGCCACCAGCCGGGGGAGCAGCACCGCCTCTTTCTCTGCCGCCGCCAGCTCGAACACCTTCACCGCGTCCCCCCTCGCCGGGCTCACGTGAGCGACTCCAAGGCGCGGTAGTCGACCTTGCCCGTGGGCAGCAACGGGAGCCGATCGAGGCTGCGGACGTCGAAAGCGCTCCAGTGCACCCGCAACTCGGCCGCCAGCCGTCGGGCCAGGGCCGCGCGGTCGGCCGAGGGCAGCCCCTCCGTCCACACCGTCACCCGGTCGTCGCCGCTGGTGACCGCGAGCGGACCGGCGTCGCGCAGCAGGCGTTCGATGTCGTCCATGTTGACCCGGATGCCGAACGCCTTGGCGATGCGCCGCAGCCGTCCGGTGATGGTCAGGAAGCCCTCCCCGTCCAGCTCGCCCAGGTCGCCGGTTCGCAGCATCCCGCCGAGGTCGTCGCCCCTGGCCAGGTCGTCGGCGGTCTCGGCGTAGCCCATCATGACGTTGGGCCCGTGGTAGACGACCTCGCCGGCGTCGACGCTCAGCCGCCCGCCGGGGATGGCCCGGCCCACGGAGCCCGGCTTGTCGGCCAGCCGCTCGGGCGGCATGACGGCGATCCGGGCCGTGGCCTCGGTCTGCCCGTACATCACGTAGAACCGGTCGGCCTGCGCGGCGAACTCCTTCACCAGCGCCTCGTCGAGCCGCCCGCCCGCCTGCGTGAGCGTGGTGAGCGAAGGGTGCCGCGCCCGCTCGAACCGCAGCCGTCGCAACATCTCGTACTGGTACGGGACGGCGGCCAGCGACGTGCAGGCGTAGGTGTCGACGTCGTTCCAGAACGACCGCTGGAGCAGCGAGTCGTCGGTCAGCACCACGGTCGCGCCCGTGATCAGGTGACTGTTGAGCACCGACAGCCCGTAGCTGTAGTGCAGCGGCAGACTGGTGGGCGACACCTCGTCCGTCCCGATCTCCAACGCCGCCGCGACGGCACCCGCGTTGGCCATGACCGCCTGCCGCGAAAGCCGTACCAGCTTGGGATTCCCGGTCGACCCGGAGGTGGCCAGCAACACCCCGAGCTCGGGATGCACCGCCGCCCCGCCGGTCGTCTGGGCGCGCGGCGGCCCGTCGGGCGCGTGGGCGAACCCGAGCAGCGCACCCGGCCGGAACCGCTGCACGAGATCGGCCAGCACCCCGGCCGGCAGTTCGGGATCCAGCAGCCCCACCGCCCGCCCAGAGCACCAGGCGCCGAGATACCGCAGGACAGAGGCCAGATCGTTCCGCATCCCGCAGAACAACGGCCCCGGCGGCAACCGCGTCACGATCTCCGCCGCCCGCTCGATCCGCCCGGCCAGCTCGCTCCCCGCGACGATCCCCGACCTCCCGGAAGCCCCAGGAGCCCCCGGAA
>NZ_SMKQ01000364.1 GCF_004348995.1 Nonomuraea terrae | reverse complement strand
CCCGGCTACCGCCCTCGCCGCCTCCGCCGTCGTACACGGCGGCCAGCGCCGCGTCCATCCCGGCATCGGCGCCGTCCAGCCCGCAGCCGATCCCGTCGGCCGCACCGCCGCCCAGCACCAGCCGCCAGCGCCGCAACCGCTCATCCGCCTCGTTCATCCGCCATCCCTCCGCGTCGTCACGCACCAGTTCCTCTGCCGGCCCCTCCTCGGCGGCCACTGCGCGTGGCCTCCCCTCCGCACTCCCTTTCCCGCTCTTGCCGGGCTGGGGATCCGCTGGGCGGTCATGCCGTCCCCCTGCCGAGGATCGACAGGACGGTGGCGACGGCCGGGGCGGCGCGGTGCTCGTCCAGGTCCTGGGCGGGGCCGGCTTCGGCGCGGTGGGCGGCGCCGGGGCCCGTCGCGCGCAGGCGTTCGCCGACCGCCCGGCGCTCCGGCGCGGCGAAACCGCCGAACGTACGGCGCAGCAGCGGCAGCACGTCGGTGAACTGGTCGCCGGACAGCCCGGTGAGCCAGTCGTCCACCAGGCCGAGCAGGCGCGGGTCGTGCACCAGCAGCAGCCCTCCCCCGGCCAGGAACCCCTCGACCCACGCCGCGGCGCGCGCGGGCGCCTGGCCCCTCGACATGGCGCGCGACATGCGGTCGCCGGCGTCGCCGAGCTCCCCGGAGTCGAGCAGGATGCGGGTGAGACGGCCCTCGATGAGCCCGTGCAGGTCCTGCCGGTCGCTGATGCCGCGCAACGTCCCCATCCACCGCTCCCGCGGCGACCCCCCGATGCCGGGCGTGTCCTCGGCCGTCTCCTCGGCCGTGTACGCGGCCGTGTCCGCGGCGGGGTCGTCGAGGAGGGCGACGGCGGAGTGGACGGCGTCGACGTGTTTGAGGAGGGACGCGGCCGCGTCGTCGTCCAGGCCGGTGACCGCTACCGGCAGGCCCACGCACACGCGTTCCAGCATCGAACGGACGATCGCCGCCAGCCCCGCCACCGAGGTGCCGCGCACGTCGCCGTAGCGGTGGGCGCGCACCATCGCGGGCAGCGCCGCCATCAGGCGGGTGACGTCGGTGTCGAGCGCCGCCTTGGCCGACAACGCCGCGAGCACCTCGGGCAACGCCTGCGGCAGGTCGGCCAGCAGGCACCGTTCGACCAGCGACGTCAGGTCGGCCAGCGTCGCGGAGTCGGCCCCGGCGAGGTCGGCGGCCCGCCGCGCCGCCGCGGCGGCCACCGTGGTGCCGAGCGCGGCGTGCTCGATGAGCGCGAGGTCGTGCTCGGGACGCCACTGCAGCGTCCACGTCTCGCGGAAGGTGCCCTTGCCGCGCGCCTGCCCCGGCGTGCCCCAGCCGACGCCGAGCAGCCGCAGCCGGTGCAGCAGCTGGCTGCGGTCGAGGTCGAGGGGCTTGCGCAGGTCGAGGTCGATCTCGCGGTCGAGCGCCTCCGGCTTGAGCCTCAGCCGCCGCTGCTGCTCGCGCAGGTCGCGCTGGAGCGGCACCATGGGGGTGCCGTCGCTGACGTGGCCGAGCCGGTCGCCGACGACCATGCGCCGCCGGATCAGCTCGACCGCGAGGTCGTCGCCCTCGCACAACACGGCCCTGGCCGCCTCGGTGACCTCGCCGAGCCCGGCCAGAGGACGCCCGCGCAGGGCCGCCAGGCCGCCGGCCAGGCGTACGGACTCGATGACGTGCGCGGACGACACGGCGAGCCCCTCGTCGCGCAGCACCGCCGCGGCGGCGGCGAGCCAGCGCTCGACGGGCCGGTCGGGCGCGTCGAACACATGGTGGTACCAGCCCGGCGAGGTGATGCCCGCGCCGTAGCCGCTCCACGACGCCAGCCGCCCGTACGTCCACGGCACCCACGTCAGCTCCGCCTTGACCTTGGGCAGGCCGCGCAGGACCGCGTTGTCGGCCGTGGCCGGCGGCAGGGGCCCGGCCAGCGCGGGCACGTGCCAGGCCCCGCAGATCACCGCGATCCGCCCGAACCCCTGCTTGAGGACCGCGCGCAGGGTCTTGCGCATGTACGCCTCGCGCGCCGCCTCACGCCCGCCCGGCCGGTAACCCTCGCGTACGGCGGTCATGGCCTCGGCGATCACCTCGAACGGCGTGTCGCCGCGGTGCTCGACGACGTCCTCCCACCAGCGTTCCGGGTCGTCGTAGCCGGCGGCCGAGGCCAGGGCCCCGATGGGATCGGCCGGCACGCCGCCGCCGTGGTCGCCGCCGTGGTCGCCGTCGTGGTCGCCGTCGCTCTCGTGGTCGTCGTCGCCCGCCAGCGTGTGGGCGGCGGGCAGGTCGCAGAAGCGCACCGGGACGCCGGCGGACGTGGCGTACCGGATGGCCTGCCACTCGGGCGAGAACACCGCGAACGGCCAGAACGCGGCACGCGAGGGCTCACCCGGCACGTGGGCGAGCAGGGCGACCGGCGGCTCCAGGCCGGGGGCGAGCGCCACCAGCCCGTCGGCCTCGGGCGGCCCCTCGATGAGGATCGCGTCGGGGCGCAGGCGTTCGAGCTCGCGCCGCACGGCCCGCGCCGAGCCGGGCCCGTGGTGGCGCACCCCCAGGACGGCGACGCCGGAATCCGGGACGCTCATGAGACCTCGCGGCAGGCGCGGTAGAAGTCGCGCCAGTCGGAGCGCTCGCGGACCACGGTCTCGAGGTATTCGCGCCACACCACGCGGTCGGAGACCGGCTCCTGCACCACCGCGCCGACGATGCCGGCCGCCACGTCGGACGGCCGCAGCACGCCGTCGCCGAAGTGGGCGGCCAGCGCGATGCCGTTGGTGAGCACGGAGATGGCCTCGGCGGTCGACAACGTGCCGCTGGGCGACTTGACCTTGGTGCGGCCGTCCTCGGTGACCCCGGCGCGCAGCTCCCGGAAGACGGTCACGACGCGGCGGATCTCCTCCAGCCCGGTCGTCGTCTCCGGCAGCTCCAGCGAGCGGCCGAGCTGGGTGACGCGACGGGAGACGATGTCGACCTCCTCCTCGGCGGTGGCCGGAACGGGCAGCACGACGGTGTTGAAGCGGCGGCGCAGCGCGCTGGACAGCTCGTTGACGCCGCGGTCGCGGTCGTTGGCCGTGGCGATCACGTTGAAGCCGCGCTCGGCCTGGACCTCGCGGTTGAGCTCGGGGATCGGCAGCGTCTTCTCCGACAGCACGGTGATCAGCGCGTCCTGCACGTCGGACGGCATGCGGGTGAGCTCCTCGACGCGGGCGACACGGCCCTCGGCCATGGCGCGCATCACCGGCGAGGGGGTCAGCGCCTCGATCGACGGGCCCTCGGCCAGCAGCCGGGCGTAGTTCCAGCCGTAGCGCACGGCCTCTTCGGCGGTGCCGGCGGTGCCCTGCACGAGCAGCGTCGAGTCACCGCTGACCGCCACCGCCAGGTGCTCGGACAACCACGTCTTCGCGGTGCCGGGCACACCAAGCAGCAGCAGCGCGCGGTCGGTGGCCAGGGTGGCCACGGCGACCTCGACGATGCGCCGCGCGCCCACGTATTTCGGGGTGATCCGGTCGCCGTCGCCCAGGATGTACGTGGTCACCGCCCACGGCGACAGCTTCCAGCCCGGCGGCCTCGGGCGGTCGTCGTCCTTCGCCAGGAGGGCCAGCTCCTCGGCGTACTGGTCTTCCGCGTGCGGGCGCAGAACGGTCATGCGGCAAGCTCCTTGTACATGTCAGCTCGGAAACGCAGCAGGGCGGCGACCTGCTGGATGGGCTCGACGGGCGAGTAGCTCGCCGCGAGCGGGAACAGCGCCGGGTCGATGTGCTCGCCGGCCAGCCTGACCAGCTCGCCGAGGTTCCACGGCTGCGTGGCGTTCACTTTGGTGATCTTGTGAAGGACGGCCGTGGCGAGCTCCTCGCCCCAGGGGGACGACACCCCGCCCAGCACCATGATCAACTGGCTGTCGGGGTCGCGGCCCTCGACGAACCGGGCGGCGAGCTCCTGCTGCTCGCCGGGCGGCAGCGCCTGGAGCAGGTCGGCGATCGGGTCGAAGCCGAACATCGCGCGCGCCCACTCGGGGTCGCGCTGCAGGACGGCGGCGCGTACCCAGGCGGCCCGCACGTCGGCGTCCCAGTCGGGGATGCGCATCTCCAGCATGCGGCCGGGCGGCCCCCACGCCGACAGAGGGGCGCGGGCGACGATCTGCTGCAGCCACCAGGCGCGCTCGCCGGTGCCCCGGGGCGGCTTCGGGCGTACGCCGTCGCGTTCCATCGCCTTGTCGCACGCTTGAGGCGCCTCGACGGCGATGACGTCACCCGTGATCGTCACGCAGGCGGTGAGCCGTTCGGCCATGCGGCGGGACATGCGCGAGCCCGGCAGGCGGGTGAGCAGGTTGGCGGCGGCCTGGCGCACCTCGCGGCGGCGGTCGTCGAGCGCCTCCTCCAGGAACGGCTCGTCGTCCATGCTCAGCCCGTCGGCCAGCAGGGCGACGAACTCGGCCCGGTCGTCGGGCGTCTCGCGCTCCCACGTGCTCTCCAGCAGCCGCCTGGCCTCGCCGGGGTCGGCCGCCCTGAGGGCGCGCAGGTGGGCCAGGCGGTCGGCCGAACCGCCGAGCTCCCACGTCTCGCCCGTGGGCTCGTCGAGGAGGTAGCCCCAGGCGGGGTTGAGCGCCGCCAGCCACCGGCCGCGCTGCGCGGCCAGCACGCCGAGGTGCTCGCGGATCGACCGGTCGCGCCGTCCGCGCTCCAGCAGGTCGGGCAGGGTGTACGGGGGCACCCGGCGGC
>NZ_SMKQ01000363.1 GCF_004348995.1 Nonomuraea terrae | reverse complement strand
GGGTCGGGGGGCGCGGCCCGGTCGCGTCCTCCGGGGCCTCCCTGCGCCTTCGGGTGCTGGACCTGGACTGGCGGTCCCTGGGCAGGCCGCTGCCGCCTGCCCCGGCGGTGGAGGAGGAGGACGCCACGACCACGGACCTGACGCTGGTCACCGACGCGCTCATCGAGGCGGCCCGCCTGTCCGGGGTTCCTGCCCAACCCAGCCCCTGGCTGGAGCCACTGCCGTCCCGCTTCGTCCTGGACCTTCCGGACACCCCGGGCTCCGCGGCTGATCCCGGGCCTGAGGTGCCGGCCAGGGCCGGCTCGGGTGCCCGATCCGGTACGGATGCGGAGGCGTTCGCCGAGGTCGGGCCGATTCCGTTCGGGGTCACCGACCGGCCGTGGGCGCAGGATCGGCGGGCGCTGGCGCTCGACGTGGCATACGGCGGCCACCTGCTCATCGCGGGGGCCGCGCGTACGGGCCGGTCGACGGCGCTGCGCACGATCGCCGGCTCCATCGCCGCGCACGCCTCGCCGGAGGACGTCCACCTGCACGCGATCGACTGCGGGTCGGGCGCGCTGCTGCCGCTGGTCGCGATGCCGCACTGCGGCGCGGTGGTGACGCGCGACCAGCTCGACCGGGTCGAGCGGCTGCTGACCCGGCTGCGTTCCGAGGTGGGCCGCCGTCAGCAGCTGCTGGCCGAGGCCGGGCACGCCTCCCTGGCCGAGTACCGGCAGGCCGGGCACCGCCTTCCGTGGCTGGTGTTCATGCTGGACCGGTGGGAGGGCTTCGTGGCCGCGTTCGAGGGCTACGACTACGGCCGGCTGATCGAGGCGGTGCTCCAGCTCCTGCGGGAGGGCCCGGCGGTGGGGCTCAGGGCGGTCGTGACGAGCGACCGGTCGGGCCTGATCGGGCAGATCTCCACGGTGTTCGAGGACCGCCTGCTCCTGCGCCTGCCGGACCCGGCCGACTACGGCCTGGCCGGGCTCCCGCTCAAGGGGCTCCCCGCGTCGATGCCTCCTGGGCGCGCGCTGTCGATGGGCGAGCACGGCATCGTGGAGCACCACATCGCCCTGCTCGCCTCCGACCCGGGCGGCCCCGCCCAGGTCGCCGCCCTCCAGTCCCTGGCCCGCACCGCCGCCGCCTCCGCCCCGCCCACAGCCCTCGAAGACACCGACAGGGGTACGGGCGGTGCAGCCACCGTGGGCGGCCTGAGCGGCGCAGCCGACGGCGTGGCCGGTGCCGGTGGCGCGCCGAGTGGCGGAGCGGGTCGGGATGGCGGGGACGGCCGGCAGGGGCAGGCGGCCGCCGCCGCGAGGAGCGTGTGGCGGTGGAAGGGGGAGCCGCCGCTGCGGGTGGACGCCCTTCCCGCGCGCATCACCGCCTCCCAGGCGCTGGCCCTGGATCCGACGTTCGCCCCGCCCTCGCCGTTGTGGGCGCTGGTCGGGGCGGGCGGCGACGCCCTCGGCCCGCTCGGGCTCGACCTGCTGGCCCACGGACCCGCCGCCGTGGTCGCGGGTCCGTCCCGCTCCGGACGTTCGTCGGTGCTGATGACGGCCGCCCGTTCGCTGATCTCCCGTGGCACGCCGGTCATCGCCGTCGCGCCCCGCCGCAGCCCGCTGCGGAGCCTGGAGGGCGCGCTAGCCGTCCTGGACGGCAACGCCACCGACCTGGCGGAGCTGGTGGCCGACCAGCGGCAGTACGTCGTCCTGGTGGACGACGCCGAGCTGGTCAACGCCGACGGCCCCCTCGGCACGGCGCTGGAGGAGGTCCTGCGTACGGGCAGGGACGGCGAGCACGGCCTGCTCATCGCCGGCACGACCGGGGACATGGCCGTGGCCTACCGGGGGTTCGTCGCGGAGGCCCGCAAGGCGCGTACCGGACTGCTGCTGGCCGTGCAGGGCCAGACCGACGGCGACCTGTTCTCGATCCGCCTGCCGCGCGGCACCGCCGGCGGCCCCCAGGGCCGCGGCTTCCTCGTCACCACCGGCACCATCACGCCCCTCCAGGCCGCACTTCCGGACGACGCCTGATGCGCCACCGCCCGCACCGCGGCCGCGGACAGGCCGGCCCGTTCGGCGATGAGGTGGACCTTCGACCGGTTCCTGCCGCGATCGACAGGGTTCGGAGCTGTCAGCTCCCCCTTTGCCGGCCCGCACGCTGACGGAGGACGTCGGATCGTTGTTGATCGACGTCATCGTGGTCTTCCGCGCGATGTAGCCGAGCCCGGCAATCACCGGGCTGAGCGTGTCCCGCTGTCGCTTGAGTCCCGATCACCCTGGCATGACCTGGTGAGGGCGGACACATTACACCGAGCAAAATAGGATTAAACGGACATATGGTGCGTATAACCCATTAGGGGAACTCCCCGCGCGTACTTTGCGAAGGCACGACACCGGCCGATGTCGGCACCGGCCGCCGCAAGCGCTTCGCCACAGGAGGTGATCACCCTGCTTCAGGGTGACTGACATGCTCTGGTCTTGGCAATCGATCCCGGCCCGCAGGACGGTGGCGACCGGCGCCGTCGCGGCGCTGGTGTGCGTCGTGGTCAGCATCATGTTCCTGCTTTTCGCCGGGAACAAGGAGGCCGACACCAGCCAGAACCGGGTCACCGACGCCTGGAACCGGGTCGTCCCCCTGATCCGGCAAGGTCCCCTCCCGCATGTCCTGCAGAAGGGCGAGGTAGAGGCGATCCAGGTCGTGGACGAGCACGGCCGCGTGGTCGCGGCGACCCGGAATCTCGCCGGCAAGCCGCCGATCGCCACTTTCCGCGCGACGAGGACGCAGGTGAGCACCGCGCGGACGTTGTGCCCGCCGATCGGGCTGCGGGGCTGTATGACCGTCGCGTCCTACAAGGTGTTCCAGCCGCAGGGGCCCTGGTTGCTCTACGTCGCGGTGCCGGTGGTCCCCTGGTACGGCCAGATCACGTCGCTCCTCCTGGCCGCCGGCGTGTCCGTCCTGGTGACCACGATGATGACCGCCTGGACGTACCGTGATCTCACCAAGGCCCTGGGCCCGGTGAACGCCATCCGGGCCGAACTCGCCGAGATCACCGCCACCGACCTCGTTCGCCGCGTCCCCGTCCCGGCGAAGTACGAGGAGATCAGATACCTGGCCGAGACCGTGAACGCCACCCTCGACCGCCTCGACGAGGCCTATACGCGGCAACGGCGCTTCACCGCCGACGCCTCCCACGATCTGCGCACCCCCATCACCGCCATACGGACCCAGCTGGAGGAGGCGCTCCTGCATCCCCACGACACCGACTGGCCCCGGATGGCCGAAGCGGTCCTCGCCGGGGTGGACCGTCTCCAACGGCTCGTGATCGACCTGCTGGCCCTGGCCCAGCTGGACGCGCGCAGCTCGCTGCATCGCGACCCCACCGACCTGCGCCGGCTGGTCGACACCGAGCTGGAACGCCGGACGCACCAGAAGCGGATCGTCAAGGAGATGCCGGAAAGCGTCTTCGTCAACTGTGACCGGCTGCGGATCGCTCGCCTGCTGGGCAATCTCCTTGACAACGCCGAGCGCCACGCCGCTTCGCAGATCATCGTCAGGGTCCGGGGCGACCGGTCCACGGCGACCTTGGAGGTCATCGACGACGGTGCCGGAATTGCCCCTGAGGACAGAAAGGTGGTCTTCGACCGCTTCACCCGGCTGGACGCCGCGTACGCGCGTGACGCGAACGGGAGCGGGCTGGGGCTGGCGATCGCACGGGAGATCGCCACGGCGCACGGGGGCAGCCTGACCATCGAGGACAGCGAACGAGGCGCACGCTTCGTCCTGCGCCTCCCCGCACGCGAGCCCCAGGTGTCGGTATGACAGGAGGCCATCGGTGCCTGTCCATGTCGTGGACAGGCACGCGGGCCTCGGATTCAGGCGGGGCAGGAGCGCCGACGGCTTGTCAGTCCTCGTCGGCGGGGAGGGTGAAGAAGCGGACGTAGAGGGGGCGGGCGTCCGGTGGGGCCTCGTCGGCCGGGTGGCCGTGTTTGAGGAGCAGGGCGATGTACTCCTCGTAGAAGCGGTCGAGCTCCTCCTTCGTCATGCGGGCCATCGCCCTGGAACCCCTCGCCCAGCCGGGGTCGGCCTTGAAGGCGGCCGGGAAGCGCTCGACGAGGGCGCGGTCCTCCTCGAAACCGACGCGGTGGAACTCCTCCAGCGTCTTCCGTTCCTCCGGCGGGAGCTCACCGGGGGTGGGCAGCCGGATGTCGCGCGGAATCCGGGCCCGCCGCCACCAGCGCTCGCGGCCTGACGAACGTTCGGGGATCTCCTCGATGAAGCCGTACTTCTCCAGCTGGCGCAGGTGGTAGCTGGTGGTGCCGGTCTTGGCGCCGAGCAGCTCGGCGAGAGTGGTGGAGGTGGCCGGGCCGTGCACGTTGAGGTGGGTGAGCATGCGGCGGCGCATGGGGTGAGCCAGGGCTTTCAGCCGCTCCGGGTCGTTGAGCAGGAGTGGCTCGTCGGCCTCGTCATCCTTCATGAGGAGCAGGCTAGTACCGCAGAACGATATCTGCAGACATCTCTTTGCCGAGACTTCTCTGCAGACTACTGTCGGCAATATGACCAGAATCTTCGCGGCCGTGGTCGCCGCACTCACCGCCCTCGTCTTAGCCGTCACGGCCCCGGCACTCCCCGCCCTCGCGCGCGGCTCGGGGCCGCCCTCCGCTGCGGCCCCGGCCGGGGTGCCCGCTGATCTCGTGGCGGACGACGTGAGCTTTCGCGGGGGCGGAGGGCTCGTGCTGCACGGC